>DBFZVF010000035.1:0-30496 GCA_048519165.1 Collinsella sp. | reverse complement strand
TCATGTCCAAGAAATGGGAGGCAGTTCATCGCTCGCTTTTCGGGGGCTTTTGTCGTTGCGTCTCTATTCATCTATTCAAAAACATGCGCATATATAAAATCGGATTTCAAATCATGCGGCGGCTCTATGGGGTCCCGTTTTTGGGTACAGTGTTGTCCCGATGTTGAGCTTGGGGGATATATGAAAGATGAGACGATGGGCCAAGAGGATGCGGCCCAAGATGCAGAAGCGTGCGCCGAGGCCCTGGAGAGCCTAGACCAGATCGCGCTGGCCGAGATTGCGTTTGACGATTCGAGTGTCGATGTGCAGGATGAGCCGGAAATCGAGGCGCAGCCCGATGATCGGGATGCAAAAGACGATGGCGCCGCGCCCGCCGAAGGCGAGGCGGGGCACGAGGAATCCGAATGCGAGGCCGACGGCCAGCCCGGATCCGATACGAGCGAGGAAACCATCTTGCTCGACAACTTGCCGGCCGAAGATTCGCTGACCCGAGAGCTCCCTGGCTTAGGCTCTGCGCCTGCCGTGGACGAGACCATCGCCATGGGCGATATCCCCCTACCGTCCGTTCCTTCGGCACGCGAAGCCGAGGTTCGTCATCGTAAGATGTCGCCCAAGCGCCGCAACCTGATGGTTGCCGGCGTTGTGGCCGTCGCGCTCGTCGCCGGCGGCGCAGGCTATGCGGCTTGGAACGGATACCAGCAAGAGCAGGCCGCCGTGCTTGCCGCAAACGCCCATACCATGATGTCGGTGCAGATCGGCGTGCATGCCGCGGGCCTCGACTGCTCAACTGGCTCCAAGATTCCCGTGCAGGTGAGCGGACAGGATTCCGACGGTTCTTCCGTGAGCGAAACGCTCTACGTTGACGAGCACGGTCGCGGCATTAAGCTGCTGCCCGGCGATTACACGTTCTCCATCGCCGCCTCCCCCATCGCGGCCGACGGCACCATCTACACCGTCCCGACCACCAAGGCCCAGGTTACGGTCAAGAATGACGGGCAGGATCTGCGCGCTCAAGCCACCTTTATGCTTAAGGTGCCCTCAGCCGACACGGTGACCGACGACCAGATCGATGCCGCCGCCAAGTACGCCGAAGAAGGCGGCGCGAGCTCTGCCGCCGCGGCAAAGATACTCCAGCAGGCGGCAATTACGCGCCGCGATGCCGCCGCCAACGCCGTAAGCGCAAGCGAGGCTCAGTCCGCCCGCGATGCCGACGCTCGGCACAAGGCGACGAACCTGTATCAGCTCGATATTCCGGTTGAGTGGTATGGCAAGGTCGCAACCTGGCAGAACGGCAACACGCTGTGCATTTATCTGGACGGCGACACCAACACACCGCTCGTGACGCTCGTCGCGGTGCGCGATGGCGAGACCTTTACGCCCGACGACGGCGATACGGTTTTGGGCACGGTCAGCCTAGGCAACGGCTACACCGTCTACGCCAGCGACCCTGTCTATCCGTACGTGATTCCGCAAACCGTTAATGGACACACGCAGAACCCCGTGTCGACCTACCCCATGGACACGGCCATTGAGCTTGTCGAGCTTACGACCGGCAACCGCTACACCTATAGCCAGATTAAGAACGACCTGGTCGGTAAAGACGGCAACGCAGACGCCGCGACCAAACTCGAGACCGACTACCTCGCCCAGATTCTCCTGCCGAGCATCAAAGCCCAGGACTAGCCGGCCCGAAGACAGCCGCCCAACATCCACATCCCTAACGCAGTTGCGGTGAAATAGAGATTGTTTTTGCTGGTCAAACCGCAAAACAGTCCCTATTTCACCGCAACTTATTGGTGGCCTTTTGGGTGGCACTCAGCGCCAGGGGTCGGCTTCGAACATCGGCTCGCGCTCGGGGCGGCGATCGCTGTAGGGATCGTAGCCGTCGTCGTCCTCGTTCTCGGCGCGGATATAGGGGTCGCGCGGCTTGGGTGCCGGTTTGGACGTGGGCTTGGGCGCCGGCGCACTTGTCTTGTTCTCGTCTTTCATCTGCATAGCTCCTTACATCGCATCCGCTCAACATCATCGATTGTCGCACGAAAAAGGGTGGCGGACCCAATTGGATCCGCCGCCCTTGGCGTTTAGAGACGACTGGCAGGTTTTAAGGCATCTCCCAAAAATCTACTCGGCGTCGGGGACCTCGTAGGTGGCCGCCGGCGTATTGTCGCACACGACGGTAAAGCCGCCGTCCTTGTCGACATCGACCGTCACCTGATCGCCCTCGCGCACCGTGCCGTCGATGATAGCGGCGGCGATGGCATCCACGACCTCGCGCTGAACCAGACGCTTGAGCGGACGGGCGCCAAAGACCGGGTCTAGGCCGCCCACGGCGAGCATCTGCTTGGCCGCGGGGGTGATGGCAAGCGTCATGCGCTCCTTGGCCAGACGCGCGCGGACGTCGGCGAGCTGGATGTCGACGATCTTCTCGATCTGCGCCATGCCGAGCGGATGGAACACCACGATATCGTCGATACGATTGAGGAACTCGGGGCGGAAGGTCTGAGCCATAGCCGCGTCGACCTGATGACGCATCTCCTCCTCGTCCTTGCCCGAAAGCTCGGCGATAGCCTTGGAGCCCACGTTAGACGTCATGATGATAATCGTGTTCTTGAAGGACACCTGGCGACCCTGGCCATCGGTCAGACGGCCGTCGTCGAGCACCTGCAGCAGCACGTTAAAGACATCCGGATGAGCCTTCTCCATCTCGTCAAGCAAGATCACGGAGTACGGACGACGGCGCACGGCCTCGGTGAGCTGGCCGCCCTCGTCGTAGCCCACGTATCCCGGGGGCGCACCGATCAGACGCTGGACGCTGAACTTCTCCATGTACTCGGACATGTCGATACGCACGAGCGCGCGCTCGTCGTCGAACAGGCACTCGGCAAGCGCCTTGGCGAGCTCGGTCTTGCCTACGCCGGTGGGGCCCAGGAAGAAGAAGCTGCCGATGGGCTTGTCCGGATCGGAGAGGCCCGCACGGCTGCGGCGCACAGCTGCGGCGACGGCGGAGACGGCCTCGTCCTGGCCGATGACGCGCTTATGCAGCTCGCCCTCCAGGCCCTTCAGCTTGTCGAGCTCGCCCTGCATCATCTTGGACACGGGCACGCCGGTCCAGGCGCTCACGACCTCGGCGATCTCATCGGAGGTCACCTGCTCGTTGAGGCCCTCGCCGTCCTGCTGCTTTTGCGCCTCGAGCGCGGCCTCGGAATCCTGAATCTGCTGCTGCAGGCCCGGAATCACGGAGTAGCGCAGCTCGGACGCACGACCCAGGTCGCCGTTGCGCGTCGCGCGCTCCTCTTCGCTCTTGGCCTCATCGAGCTGGCCCTTGAGCTCCTGCACGTGATCGATGGCGTTCTTCTGGTTGAGCCAGCCGGCCTTTTGCACGTTGAGCTTTTCTTGGACCTCGGCAATCTCTTGGCGCAGAGCCTCCAGACGCTCCTTGGAGGCGTCGTCGGTCTCCTTCATGAGCGCCTGCTCCTCGATCTGCAGCTGGGTGAGCTGACGCGTGGTGGCGTCGATCTCGACCGGCATGCTGTCGAGCTCCATGCGAAGGCGGCTTGCGGCCTCATCGACCAGGTCGATGGCCTTGTCGGGCAGGAAGCGGTCGGCGATGTAGCGGTCGGAGAGGTCGGCGGCGGCCACGAGCGCGCTATCGGTGATATGTACGCCGTGGAAGATCTCGTACTTCTCCTTGAGGCCACGCAGGATCGAGATGGTGTCCTCGACGGTAGGCTCGCTGACCATCACGGTCTGGAAACGACGGGCAAGCGCCGCGTCCTTCTCGATGTACTTGCGGTATTCGTCGAGCGTAGTCGCGCCGATCGCATGCAGGTCGCCACGGGCGAGCGCCGGCTTGAGGATGTTGCCGGCGTCCATAGAGCCCTCGGTGGCACCCGCGCCCACGATGGTGTGGAGCTCATCGATGAACAGGATGACCTTGCCCTCGGATTTTTGCACTTCTTTGAGCACGGCCTTTAAGCGGTCCTCGAACTCGCCGCGGTACTTGGCACCGGCGACCAGCGCGCTCATGTCGAGCTCGATAAGGTCGCGGTCGCGCAGGGTGCTCGGCACGTCGCCGGCCACGATACGCTGGGCGATGCCCTCGACGATAGCCGTCTTGCCGACGCCTGGCTCGCCGATGAGCACGGGGTTGTTCTTGGTGCGACGGGACAGGACCTGGATGGTGCGGCGGATCTCGTCGGTACGGCCGATGACCGGGTCGAGCTTGCCGGCGCGGGCAAGGTCGCAGATGTTGCGTCCGTACTGCTCCAGCGCCTCAAACTGAGTCTTGTCCTCGGCAGACGTCACGCGGTCATCGCCACGCAGCTCCTCGTAGACCTGCTCGATGCGCTCCTTGGTCACGCCAGCGTCACGCAGTACACGACCAGCCTCGCCCTTGTCCTCGGCAAGCGCCATCAGCAAATGTTCAGTCACCACAAAGCTGTCGCCCATCTTGGTGGCCTTCTTCTCGGCCTTCTCGATAACGCGGACGAGCTCGTTGGAAAGACCCATCTGCTGACCCTCGCCGGAAACCTTGGGCGCGTGGTCGATGGCATCCTGCGTGGAGCGTGCAAGCTGAGCCGGGTCGGCACCGATGCGCTCGATGATCACGGAGATATTGCGCTCGCCGGCACCGAGCAGGGCGGACAGCAGGTGAATCGGCTCCACCGCGCCGGCCTGCGCGTCGGCAGCCGTGCTCATGGCGGTCTGCAGCGCCTCGCGCGACGTCATTGCTAGCTTATCGATTCTCATGGAATCACCTCTCTTGGGGTGGCCGCCCTACGGGGCGGCTTCACGTTGTTCGAGAAGTATTGTTGCCAGCTTTGTACGATCTTATACATAAATCTAAGTCTCTATATATAAGATTTTCTGAGTGATTGAGGGATAGGGGTAAAGATGTCGGCCCGCCGCCGCACAGGTGCGCTACCGTCTCAATCTGTAACATCTATCGACCGTTTCTGGCTCCAGATGTTACAGATCGAGACGAATTGTTCAGCGGCACCCGTTTGTCTCAATCTGTAACATCTACTCGGCAAATAGAGCTCTATCTGTTACAAATCGAGACGAACAGAAAACACCCGAATCGAAAATCTAAATCTGTAACACCAGGCCCACTTTTAGCGGCCAAGATGTTACAGATCGAGACAGACCGAAAACCACCACAAAGAGGGCAGGCACCTTTGTGGTGGTCGAGGTCTCTACTCCTTCGCCGAACCCGTACTTCCCGATTCGACGGTCCAGGGCATCTCATCCTCGAACAGCCATGTACGGGCAGACCCACTATCGCGTGCAGTCTGCGGGTCAGGCAAGCAGGTCTGTTTATAGGCATCTTGGATACACTGACCCATAAAATCGTTGAGCTCGATCTGGTCGCCCTCCATGACATAGGCGACATCGCCGTCCATGATGTAGATGCCCGGACCCTCATTGCCCTCGTAGCCCGGATCGTACGAGACATCACATAACTTTGCGCCGTTTGCAGTGTCCAGCTCGATGGAAGAGTGGTATCCGCCAACCATGTCGTTCGCTTTTGCCCGATAGGACGCATATCCATACCAGCGCTTAAAGATTTTGCCCTTGAGCAGCTCGGACGCCCTGTCGATCAGACTAGAATCCGTGGTATAGCGCATAGCCCCAAGCTGAATAAGTGGATAATTACTAATGCCCAGCACAGCCGGCTGCTCATCAAAATCAACGGTAATGGTCTCGGGCTTGGCAGCGCCGGTCAGAAGTTCGACAGATTGAGTCACAGGCTTGACCACCGGCTCCGTCACCGCAGCAGGTAGAAACGCCATGCCGACAGCGCCCATGGCAACCACGGTGATCGCAAGCGCCAAAACAATCAATCCAATACGGGCAGGACTTCTCACAGCAAAGCACCTCACAATGCAAGCCTTCACCACCTGCACTAATGATACCGCCAGCTAACACTATTACCAAAGGAAGCCGCGCGCTCCTCACCACCACAAAGGGGACAGGCACCTTTGTGGTGGTTTTCGACGCTAACGGTCGACCATCTCGCGCCATGAGATTAAACTTGAATTGTTCTCTGAACATATCCATTTCTGCCTATCCTCAACAGATCTCTGTCTCGAGGAGCGCATATGAAGCCGTCTCATTCCACCGGTCGCAACGTCATCGCCATTCTCGCCATACCCATCGTGATGCTCTTCCTTATCGTCATCACGCCCTTTTCTTTTGGTATCGCCTCGCCCTTCGATCTTTGCGGGATGATCGACGCCGGCTCGCGTGCCACCTCGCTCTCCTTTGTCTGCCGTGGCGTGTTCTACGAATATGCAATTCCCACCGGAAGTTGGCAGTCCAAGTTACCGTTGCTCGGCAAGGTCGACGGATGCTCCCCCTATTTCTGCCTTGAACCTCAGACGATGAATTATTTGATCGACGACCAGCCCCTCGACTCCATCACCCTCGCCTACGACTACGCACCAAACACCGATGAGCGCCACATGAACCAAGTCCTCGACAAGATGCTTGGACAGTGCGGGCTCACCGAGGAGGCCGGTCGAACCATCTATAGCAACCAGAAATTAAAGAGAACAGAACTCCGCCGTGTCGGAAAAATCAAAGGGCGAAACGGGGCCGCCTACTGGGATGCCTGGGCAACACGCGACAAGGGCGAATTCGGACACAGCACCTATATGGTCACTGTCTACACCAAAGACGGAATTAAGGACAATGTTGACGATTTCGCGTCATCCAAACTCGGCATCCCCAAAACAACCAAGCCCACCAGCCCAGATGAAATCCTGTAGAGACGCTCATTAACATACCGCTCAACGATCACAACAACATCGAGCTCGTTACCCACCGCCACAAAGGTGCCTGTCCCCTTTGTGGCGGTTTTCGACAAAAAAGAAGCCGCCCCGATAACAGGAGCGGCTTCAAGCAAGTCTATTTTTAGCGTCCCTCAAGACCCAACGAGAACGCAGAACTGTAGCCCGGGGCTTACCCTTTCCCGAACGCGACCCTCGCGAAGCGCGTGAGCACGAGGGAAAGGTGTGGCAGGGGCGTACAGCAGAGTTACTCGGCAGCGGCCTTGAACTTGTTGTAGTTGATCAGGCAGCCGGCCTTGACGATGGCACGCTCCTCCGCCGTCATATCGGCAATGTAGAGCTTAATCTGCTCGACCGCACCGTCGGCGCGCACCACGTAGGCAGCGATGTCCTTTAGGTCGCCGTCGAGCGCGGCGCGGATACCCGGCACAAAGACGTAGTCGCCCACCTCAAAGTTGGGCTCGGCCTCCATCTGGAAGGGCACCATGCCCCAGTTCATCACGTTGGAGCGATAACGCTTGGTGGCGTACTCGTGGACGATGTTGGCCAGGCCGCCAATCACGCGCTGGCAGCTCGCGGCCTGCTCGCGGGCAGAACCGTCACCGGGCTTTTTGGCATAGAGCATGGAGCCGTACTCGGTCGCCTTGGCGTCTGCCGCGACGCCCGCACCGGCCAGCGCCTCAAACACGCTGGCAAGCTCGGCATCGATTGCCGCCAGGTCGCCTGCGGCCTCACCGGCCACGCGGCGCTTCTCCACGGCGTCGACCTCCTTGGAACGACCCACGTAGGCCGGATCGCGACGGCTGAGCGTAAACTCAGCCAAGCCCAGCGGGTTGGAGCGGAAGGAACTCGTCTCGCCCGAAGGAATAAGCTCGTCGGTCGTGGTGACCGGGTCCATGATCTTGGAGCACACCTTAAGCAGGATGTCGTCGCCGAGGGGCTCCATCGCGGGCCACGGCTTGATGTTGGGACCCTCGACCAGCTCGTCGGCAGGCTCCGCCTTGCCAAAGCCCCAGTACACGCGCTTTTTGTACGGCGCATCGTCAAAGGTGTACTCGCAGGCCTCGTCCCAAGTCTCCTCGGGCAGGTCGGTCGCCGGCGTCAGGACGCCGCCGTTGGCAGCCGTCGCCGCAATGGAGCGAGCGTCCATCAGGGCCACGGCGCTCAGCTGGCCATTACCCGGCTTGGAACCCTCGCGGTTGGGGAAATTGCGCGTGGTGTGGCGGATGGACAGGCCGTTGTTGGCAGGCGTGTCGCCGGCGCCAAAGCACGGACCGCAGAACGCCGTACGCACGATCGCGCCGGCCTCCATAAGGTCGTAGATGTAGCCACGGCGCGTAAGTTCGAGCGCCACGGGCTGGCTTGTGGGATAGACCGACAGCGAGAACTCGCCGCAGCCGGTGTTGGCGCCCTTAAGCACGCGGGCAGCCTGGACCACGGAGTCGTAGTTACCGCCCGAGCAGCCGGCGATAACGCCCTGCTGCACGTGCAGCTTGCCGTCGACGATCTTGTCGAGCAGGCTAAAGTGCGTCTTGCCCTCGCCGATCTTGGCAGCCTCGAGCTCCACCTCATGCAGGATATCCTCGAGGTTCTCGTTGAGCTCGTCGATCTCAAAGCCGTTGGAAGGATGGAACGGCAGCGCGATCATGGGCTTGATGCTGGACAGATCGACCTCGACGCAGCCGTCATAGTAGGCGACATCGGCGGGCTTGAGCTCGCGGTAGTCGTCGCCGCGGCCATGCATGGTCAAAAACGCGCGTGTGTCCTCGTCGGTGGCCCAGATGCTCGACAGGCAGGTGGTCTCGGTGGTCATGACATCGACGCCATTGCGGTAATCGGTCGTCATGCTCGCGATGCCCGGGCCCACAAACTCCATGACCTTGTTCTTGACGTAGCCCTTGGCAAAGACCGCCTTGATGATAGCGAGCGCCACATCGTGCGGGCCGACGCCGGGGCGCGGGGTGCCCGTGAGGTAGATGGCGACGACGCCGGGATAGGCAACGTCGTAGGTGTCGCGCAGCAGCTGCTTTGCCAGCTCGCCGCCGCCCTCGCCCACGGCCATGGTGCCCAGGGCGCCATAGCGGGTGTGCGAGTCGGAACCCAGGATCATCTTGCCGCAGCCGGCGAAGTTCTCACGCATAAAGGAGTGGATGACGGCGATGTGCGGCGGAACGAAGATGCCGCCGTACTTCTTGGCCGCGGAGAGGCCAAAGACATGGTCGTCCTCGTTGATGGTGCCGCCCACGGCGCACAGCGAGTTATGGCAGTTGGTGAGCACGTAGGGCAGCGGGAACTGCTCCATGCCCGAGGCGCGCGCCGTCTGGATGATGCCGACAAAGGTGATGTCGTGGCTCGCCATGGCGTCGAAGCGAATCTTGAGTGCCTCGGGGTCTCCGGACGTATTGTGTGCCTGGAGAATCGAATACGCGATGGTGCCGCGCTTGGCATCCTCGGGCGTCTGCGTAATACCGCGCTCGGCAGCCTCGGCCGCAGGCACAACCTCGCTGCCGCCGCGCAGGTAGATGCCGTCCTCGTACAGCTTGACCATACTGTCTCCCACTCTGCCCAAAAGATTTGGGCGCATAGCATACATTCGTTCAATATCGTGCCATAGAACGGTTGCAAGTGGGTTGCGAATCTGCACGTTCACTTTATCTCGGTAAAGTAAAGGACGAGCCCGGTGTGGGCCGGCAAAAATGATCCCTTGGGGACGGAGGAAAACGGATCACTGAGGGGGTCGGCCTGACCCAGTGATCCGTTTTCCTCCGTCCCCAAGGGATCATGAAGTTGAATGCCAGATTGCCCGAATGCATCCCGCGTAACTACAAATCCCCGCCCGCGCCCAGCAGCTTGCGCATGACCTGTTCGGGGTTGACCGAGCCGTCGCGCGGGGCCAGGGCGGTGATCTTCTTCTGCATCTTGTACTCGTGCAGCTCGTCCTCGAGCTGGCGCACGCGAGCGCGGAGCTTTTCGTTCTCGCGCTCGCGCTCCTCGGCGCGCTCCTTCATATCGAGGATACGCACCACGCCGGCAAGGTTGATACCCTCGTCGGTCAGCTGGTTGATGAGCTCCAGGCGCTCGATATCGGCACGCGAATACAGACGCGTGTTGCCGCCCGAGCGCTGGGGGTTCACCAGGCCCTTGGACTCGTAGACGCGCAGAGTCTGCGGATGCATGCCGGTCAGCTCGGCCGCCACGCTGATCATGTACAGCGGTTTGTTCCTATTGTCCTCGGCCATGCTACCTGACCCCTTTCCGTCTCGTTATCGTCCATCATAAGCCCGCGGGCGTGGGCGTGCGCCGCGACCGCCCTAGTACGTCGCCTTGTAACGATTGACCTTCTCGCGGTAGTCGCGCGTGTCGGCCTCGCGCAGCTTGGTCATGGCATCGCGCTCGTCAATGGATAGGTTCGTGGGAACCTGTACCTTGATCTCGACGAGTAGCGCGCCCGTGCGGCCACGGTGCTTAACGTCGGGCGCACCCATCTCCTTAAAGCGGAACTTCTTGCCCGTCTGAGTGCCCGCAGGCACTTTCAAACGGACCGTCGCCCCGCCGGGCGTGGGCACGTCCACCGTGCAGCCGAGCGCCGCCTCGTAGACCGAGATCGGTACCTCCATGGTCACGTCGGCACCTTTACGCTTAAACAGCGGATGCTCCTCCACGTGCGTGGTCACGACCAGGTCGCCGCGCTCGCCGCCGGCAACGCCATACTCGCCGCGACGCTTGTAACGCAGCTTACCTCCGTCGACCGCGCCCGCAGGCACCGAGACCGTAATGGTCTGCTGCTCGCCCGTCGAGGGAATGCGGTAGGTAACCTTGTGCGTCACGCCGCGAAACGCGTCCTCGGCCGTCACATCGACGGTCAGCGACAGGTCGCCGCCCTTGCGAGCACGGCTGCGGCCCGCGCCGGCACCGGCAGCGCCTGCAGCCCCGGCAAAGCCCGAGCCCCAATCGCTGCCCCAGGCGCCGTTGCCGCTAAAGATGCTGTCGAAGATGTCGCCCCAGCCGCTGGCGCCCGCGCCGGCACCGTAACCGCCGCTATACGCGCCGCCCGCGCCCGGCATGCCGCCGAACATGAGCATCTGGTCGTACTCTTTGCGCTTCTTCTCGTCCGAAAGCGTCTCGTAGGCCTCGCTGATCTCCTTAAACTTGGCCTCGTCGCCGCCGGCATCGGGGTGATATTTTTGCGCGAGCTTGCGAAACGCACTCTTAATCTCTTTGTCGGAGGCGCTCTTGGATACGCCCAGGATGTCATAGAAGGTTTTGCCTGCAGCCATCGTAGCTCCTCTCCTGTTATATCCGCCGCCCCTGCGGACGGCGGCTCATACTGTCATATGGCACTAGGCCAGAAAGGGCCCCGGGTGTTGCCCCGGGGCCCTTCTCAATTACTCCTCGGTGCTCTCGGCCGTATCGGCCGTAGCATCCTCGGGCGCCGCTTCGGGCTCCGGTGCGGGGCGCTTCTCGCCACCGTAGGTCACCGTCACCATCGCGGAACGCAGAATGCGATCCGCCATGCGGTAGCCCTTCTGGTACACGTCGTTGACGGTCTCGTCGTACTGCGATGCGTCCTCGACGCGACCCACAGCCTGGTGCTCGAGCGGATCGAACGCCTCACCCTTGGGATCGATGGGCTCAACGCCCTCGTGCGCAAACACATCGAGCAGCTTGGCATGTACCGCGTCAACGCCATCGACGAACTGCTTAAAGTCGTCGGAAAGCTCTTGGCTGCGGGCATGGTCGATCGCGCGCTCGATATCGTCGATCACCGGCAACAGCGCGGTGACGAGCTTCTCGGTCGCGCGCTCGCGCTCGGCGATGCGCTCGTTGGCGGTGCGGCGACGGAAGTTCTCCCAGTCGGCCTGCAGACGAGCGGTTCGCTCGGTAGCGTCCTTCGCCTTGTCCTCGGCGGCCTTCTGGGCCTCTGCCGCAGCATCGAGCTCATTGCGCACGTCGGCAAGCTCCTTTTGGGCCTGCTCGAACTTGAGCTTAAAGTCGTTGTCGGCGGCTTCCTCACCGGCGCGGATAGCGGCTTCCACCATCTCGTCCTCGGTCATCGTCGCCTCCTTGTTGGAATCCTCTACCTGGTTCTCGGCAGCCTCGGCGGCCGGGGCCTCATTGACCTCGGTATCGTCTGCGGCCTCTACGGGAATCTTCACGTCCTTCTCCTCAGAGTCAACGGGGGCGGCGCCGGCGGCAGCCGCCTCCGTGCGAGCTTTACGGGCGGACATGATTACTTGTCCTCGTCGTCCACAACCTCGTAGTCGGCGTCGACTACGTCATCGTCGGCAGGCTGGGCACCAGCGGCACCGTCGGTCTGCTGCTGAGCGTCGGCGTAGACAACCTGGGCCAGCTCGTAGGCCACGGACTGCAGGGACTCGCCGGCGGCCTTGATGGCCTCGACGTCAGAGCCCTCGAGCGCCTTCTTGGCGTCGGCGATAGCGGCCTCGGCCTTGGACTTCACGTCGGCGGAAACCTTGTCGCCCAGCTCGTTGAGGGTCTGCTCGGTGGAGTAGCACAGGCTATCGGTCTGGTTGCGGACCTCGACCTCTTCCTTCTGCTTCTTGTCCTCCTCGGCATGAGCCTCGGCGTCCTTGACCATACGATCGACTTCGTCGTCGGACAGAGCAGTGGAGCCGGAAATGGTAATCTGCTGCTCCTTGCCGGTGCCCTTGTCCTTAGCGGAGACCTTGACGATGCCGTTGGCGTCGATGTCGAAGGTGACCTCGATCTGCGGCACGCCGCGGCGGGCAGCCGGGATACCGGTCAGCTGGAACTTACCGAGCGACTTGTTGTCGCGGGCAAGCTCGCGCTCGCCCTGGAGCACGTTGATCTCGACGCTGGTCTGGTTGTCGGCAGCGGTGGAGTAGACCTCGGTCTTGGAGGTCGGGATCGTGGTGTTGCGGTCGATCATCTTGGTCATGATGCCGCCCATGGTCTCGACGCCCAGCGACAGCGGGGTAACGTCGAGCAGCAGGATGCCCTCGACGTCGCCGGTGAGCACGCCGCCCTGGACGGCAGCGCCGTCGGCAACGACCTCATCGGGGTTCACGGACATGTTGGGCTGTTTGCCGGTCATGGTCTTGACGAGCTCCTGGACAGCGGGCATACGGGTGGAGCCGCCGACGAGGATGACCTCGGTCAGATCGGAGAGCTTGAGCTTGGCGTCGCGCAGGGCGTTGGTGACAGGCTGCTTGCAACGCTCGAGCAGGTCGCGGGTGATCTTCTCGAACTCGGCGCGGGTCAGCGTGTAGTTGAGGTGCAGCGGGCCGGACTGGTTCATGGTAATGAACGGCAGGTTAATGGTGGTCTGCTGGGCGGCGGAGAGCTCCTTCTTGGCGTTCTCGGCGGCCTCCTTCAGACGCTGCAGGGCCATGGGGTCCTGGCGCAGGTCGACACCGTTCTCCTGCTGGAACTTATCGGCCATCCAGTCGATGACGCGCTGATCCCAGTCGTCGCCGCCCAGGTGGTTGTCGCCCGAGGTGGACAGAACCTCAAACACGCCGTCGGCGAGGTCGAGGATGGAGACATCGAAGGTGCCGCCGCCCAGGTCGAAGACCAGGATGCGCTGGTCGGTGCCCTGCTTGTCCAGGCCATAGGCCAAAGCAGCAGCGGTCGGCTCGTTCACGATACGCTTGACGTTGAGGCCGGCGATCTTACCGGCGTCCTTGGTGGCCTGACGCTGGGCGTCGTTGAAGTAGGCCGGGACGGTGATGACGGCGTCGGTGACGGTCTCGCCCAGATACTTCTCGGCGTCGGCCTTCATCTTTGCGAGCGTCATGGCGCTCACCTGCTCGGCGGTGTAATCCTTGCCCTCGATGTCGACGACGGCGCGGCCACCCTGGCCCTCCTTGACCTCATACGGCACGGTCTTGATCTCGGAGGTGCACTCGGAGTACTTGCGGCCCATGAAGCGCTTGATGGAGAACACGGTGTTCTTGGGGTTGGTGACAGCCTGGTTCTTAGCGGCCTTACCCACGACGCGGTCGCCGTCGGCACGGAAGCCCACGACGGACGGGGTGGTGCGGTCGCCCTCGGCGTTCACGATAATGGTCGGAGAACCGCCCTCGAGAACGGCCATTGCGGAGTTAGTAGTACCAAGGTCGATACCAAGAATCTTACTCATTAGAAATTCCCTCTCTCTTTTGCGTTCGCGCCGCCTCGACGATCTGTCGCGCGGTGTTTCGGCTTGTCTTTCAGGATGTAGTGTATCCCCTTATGGGCCGGAATATACAAAATCTAAGTCAATTCATATAAGATTTCTTATTGCTGAGAGTTTAGGTTCACAAATGCGCAGGTAGACGCACTGATTGAGTTCTCGGCAAATCTATCGAGATCTATGTAGAGATGGCTGAGGTTTGGGCCCGAGGCCGCATGGGGTGGCTTGAGGCGACCCCGGGGGAAAGCGCGACCCGTTTCACGGCTAAATAACGGGATGCGCTTTCCAAAAGCTCGCTCAATAGCTCAATATTTCAAGTCACCTTTAGCTAACATTTGCGCAGCTCAACGGCCCCACCTGCACGTTTTTTAGTAAACCTTGGCATACTCGGCGAACGGTATGAAGATGCCGGCCAGAGGGTATTGCAAACGGTCGCTCCCGTGGTATGTTTTTGCCCGAATCAAACCGGCGCGCATCGTCTGTAGCGTCGGTCAACAGAGAGGAAACTACCATGGCTCATCCCGTAATTGATGCCGACGAGTGCATCGCTTGTGGCGTTTGCGTCGACACCTGCCCCGCTGGCGTTCTGGAGCTCCAGGACGTCGCCACCGTCGCTGACGAGGACTCCTGCGTCGCCTGCGGCGCTTGCCAGGACGCTTGCCCCGCTGGCGCGATCACCGAGATCGTCGAGGAGTAACAACTCCCCACTTGCACACTCAAAAGTACACCGTGCACAAAAAGGAGGCCTCCGCATCGCCGCGGAGGCCTCCTTTTGTTTGTATAGGCAGTTAATTGGGGACGGGGCTACCTTGGCAGTTGCGGTGGAATAGTTCCCGGTTCATTGCTTAGGTGCCGATTTTAGGAACTATTTCACCGCAACTTATTAAGACAGTATCGGGCTAGGACAAATCATCCTCATAGGGCATTAAATCGGCAAGATAGCCTTTCTCCTTGAGTATGGTCTCGATCTCGTCGAGGGTCTGCTCGTCTTCTGCCGCGATGCGATGGAAGTGATAGCCACTCGTCACCGTCAGCAGCGGGAAGCTCTTGCCGCTGGCAATACCCTCAAGATAGCGCTCAATATCGCGACGGTTGCGAATGTCCAGATCGGCTGTGATCTTGCCATACACGCGATGGTTGACGATTACATTGAGCACGGCACCACCCGCGTCGACGATGCTCGTGAGCTCGTCACCTGCCTGCTCCATGCCATGGTGCACCTTGACCAGGCGCGTGGGCACGGCGGGGCTGCTGGGGGCCTCCTGCAGCACGTAGCCGCGATTGGTCGCCACGATATCGTGCCCATCGGCGCGCAGCAGGGCGATGTCTTGCACGACAATCTGGCGGCTCACACCCACCTCACGAGCAAGCGCACTGCCCGAGACAGGGTCTTTGGCTCCCTCGAGCACGCCCATGATGGCACGGCGACGCTCGCGGGCGTCCATTATTTACCGTCCAGCAGACGAAGGTGCTTAAGCGAGAGGTCGAGAATCGGCGCAGAGTGCGTCAGCGCCCCCGAGCTGATAAAGTCAACGCCCAGGTCGGCGAGGGCGCGGATATTGCTGGCATCCACATTGCCCGAGCACTCGGTCTTGGCGCGACCGGCGATAAGCTCAATCGCGGCAGCCATGTCGTCGTGGGTCATGTTGTCGAGCATGATGATATCGGCACCGGCCTCAACTGCCTCGCGCACCATATCCAGGTTCTCGCACTCAATCTCGACCGTCGCGGTAAACGACGCATGGGCGCGCGCCATCTCAATCGCGCGTGCCACGCCACCGGCGGCGTCGATGTGGTTGTCCTTGAGCATGACAGCCGTCGACAGGTTATAGCGGTGGTTGCTGCCACCGCCGATCTCGACTGCAGCCTTCTCGAAGACACGCATGCCCGGCGTGGTCTTGCGCGTGTCGACAAGCACGGTCTTGGTGCCCTCGAGCGCAGCTGCCATCCGATGCGTGTAAGTAGCGATGCCGCTCATGCGCTGCAGGTAGTTGAGCGCCACGCGCTCGCCCGAAAGCAGTACGCGCGCATCGCCGCGCACCTGGCCCACGTGGTCGCCGGCGTGCACCTCGTCACCATCGGCAACATCAAACAGCACCGAGCTCTGCGAATCCAGCAGCTCAAAGGTGCGAGCGAACACATCCAGGCCCGCGATAATGCCATCGGCCTTGGCGATAAGCTCCACCGTGGCGGGACGCGCCGTGGGGCACACGCTCGCCGTGCTCACGTCCTCAAAGGTAATGTCCTCGCGCAGAGCCTGCAGAATCAAATCATCGACGACGAGCTTCATGGTAATGGGATTCATGGTCTACTCCTCCACGGCCTGCGTGCCGGCGGCACGGGCCAGATCATCGATTGCAAGGTTATCGGAACTCAGGGCGCGATGGTGCCCATCGAGCGCGGGCTCGCCCGTCTGCTCCACGGCAAGCGACTCGCCGGTACGCATACGCCAAGCGGCGCGACGACCCCAGACCAGCGCTTCGAGCAGGCTGTTTGATGCAAGGCGGTTCTTGCCGTGAACGCCGTTGCAGGCTGTCTCGCCCGCGGCGTAGAGCTCGGGCATCGAGGTGCGGCCGTCCTTGTCGACCCACACGCCGCCCATAAAGTAATGCTGCGTGGGTGTGACGGGAATGGGCTCGTCCAGGATGTCGCGGCCGTCCTCCAGGCAGCGTGCGCGGATGTTGGCGAAGTGCCCGGTCACCACGTCGCGCTCGACGGGGGCAAAGCTCAGCCACTCGTGCTCGGTACCGTCCTGCTTCATCTGCTCGCGAATGGCGGCGGCGACCACATCGCGCGGCTGAAGCTCATCGGTAAAGCGCTCGCCGGCGGCGTTGAGCAAAATCGCGCCCTCGCCGCGGCAGCTCTCGCTGATCAGGAAGGTGCGGCCCGGTTGCGGCGAGAACAGACCCGTGGGGTGAATCTGCACGTAGTCCAGGTGCTCCATCTTAATGCCATGCTCCTGAGCGATGTAGCAGGCATCGCCCGTGAGCTGCGGGTAGTTGGTCGAATGGTCGTATACGCCGCCGATGCCGCCCGTCGCCCACAGCGTGTGGCGGGCATGGATTTTAAACGGCTCGCCGGCATGCACGCCCTCGGTGACATTTGCCAGCTCGTCGGCGGGACGAACCGAGTTGTCCTCGTCCACGGGAACGGCGACGACGCCGGTGCACACCGTGGCGCCGTCACGCTCGCCCGTCAGGATGTCGGTCATGGCCACGTGCTCCAAAATCTGCACGTTATCCAGCTTGCGAACGGCCTGGAGCAGCTTGGTTGTGATCTCCTTGCCCGTAATGTCGGCATGGAAGGCAATGCGCGGGCGGCTGTGTGCGCCCTCGCGGGTAAAGTCGAGGCTGCCGTCGGCCTTGCGCTCAAAATCCACGCCCATGGCCAGCAGGTCGTTGATGACCGAGCGGCTCGAGCGGATCATGATGTCGACGCTCTCGCGGCGGTTCTCGTAGTGGCCGGCGTGCATGGTGTCCTCAAAGAAGGCATCATAGTCGGAGCCTTCAGGCAGCACGCAGATTCCGCCCTGCGCGAGCATCGAGTCACACTCATCGACAGCGCCCTTGGAGAGCATGATCACGCGCGTGCTCGTCGGCAGATTGAGGGCCGCGTACAGGCCCGCCACGCCGCAACCGGCAATGACAACGTCGCACTCCATATCGGGGTATTGTTTGGTTTCCACAGGAATCCTCTCCCTTGTAATGTGACATAAGGGACTGTCCCTCATGTCACATTGGCTTAGCGCGCCGCGTACTCGAGCATGCGGTCGAGCGTGAGTTTGGCTTGGTCGGCAGCCTCGTCCGACACGCCGATCTGCACCTCGCCCTCGCCCGTCTCCAGGCAGCGCACGAGCTTTTCGAGCGTGATGAGATCCATGTTGACGCAGGTGGGTTGCACCGCGGGGAAGTAGAACTTTTTGCCGGTGCCCTCGCAGCGGCGCTCGAGCTCGTAGAGCACGCCGCGGACCGTCACGATGATGAACTCACTCGCGTCCGAATCCTCGGCGTACTTGATGATGCCGGCGGTGGAGCCGATGTAGTCGGCCTCGGCAAGGACGTCGGCCTTGCACTCGGGGTGCGCCAGCACGAGCGCATCGGGATGCGCCTCCTGCGCGTCGACAATCTGCTCGACGGTGATGATGTGATGGCGCGGGCAGTAGCCATTGTTGAGGATGACGTGCTTTTGGGGCACCTGCTCGGCTACGAAGCGGCCCAGGTTTTGATCGGGGATGAACAGGACGTGCTGCTGCGGCAGCTCGGACACGATCTTGACGGCGTTGGAGCTGGTGACGCACACGTCGCTCCAGCTCTTGATCTCGACCGTCGAGTTGACGTAGCAGACCACGGCAAGGTCGTCGCCGTACTCGGCGCGCGCCGCATCGACCGTCTCGCGCTTGACCATGTGCGCCATGGGGCAGTCCGCGCCCGGCTCGGGCAGCAGCACGGTCTTGGTGGGGTTGAGCAGCTTGGCGCTCTCGCCCATAAACTCCACGCCGCACAGCACGATGGTCTGCTGCGGCAGGCTCTTGGCGAGCTTTGCCAGGTAGAAGCTGTCGCCGACGTAATCGGCAACGGCTTGGACCTCGGGCGCCACATAGTAGTGCGCCAAGATCACCGCGTCACGTTGGGTTTTTAGTTGCTGAATGGCCTCGACGAGCTCTGCGGGCACCAGTGCCGCGCGCTCCGTTGCCGTCGTTGCCGATGCTAGGCCGGCCGCGATATCGCGCGCAAGCTCCGACGCATCCATGTTCGCGCTCTGTGCCATCAAGGCCCCTCTCTTTTGGCGAATCTTGGGGCTTTAGTATGACACCTAGGTTTACAGCTGACAAGACAGCTGTAAACCTAGGTGTAAAGTTGAAATAAAGATTCAATCATGCGGCAGGTCCATTTTCGAACTGGCAAGCTGAGGATAGTCGAGCCTTCGATAGCGCAGGAGGCATCTTTCGCCACCGCAATACCGCTCGGCGCGAGTTGCGCACCGTGGGGCGCAAACGGGGTGTTCCTCCGCGGGCGGCGCGCACCCAATGTGGCAAAAACGAACTACTAGGGGGGCCCGAATGCTCAAGATTATCGCCTGCGACGACGACGTCGCTTTTCTAGATAGACTGCACCGGATGATCGACCGCTGGTCGACCGAGACGGGTACGGCAGTCGACGTTGCGCTTGTCACGCGCGGCGAGGACTTGCTGGCCCGCCATGCTGCATCGCGTGCCGACATCATTCTGCTCGACATGATCATGCCGCTCGTCAACGGCATGGACACCGCGCGGGAGCTGCGCCAATCCGACACCGCCGTGCGACTGGTGTTCCTCACCTCATCGCCCGAGTTCGCGCTGGAGTCCTACGAGGTCCGCGCCTTCGACTACCTGCTCAAGCCCGTAGCGTACGAACGCCTGGTGCAACTGCTCGACGAGCTTTCGAGCATGCGACCCGCCGCGACCGATGAGCTCGTGACCAAAACGTCCTTTGGCTACCATGCCCTGCGCCTGTCCGATATCGAATACGCCGAGGCCCGCAACAAGCACGTGGTATTCCACCTGCGTGACGGGCGCGATATCGAGGCGCTCGAGCCGTTCCGCAACATCGAGGACCAGCTAGCCAAAAACGCGAGCTTCTTCAAATGCCACCGCAGCTACCAGGTCAACCTGCGCAATATCGACCACTTCAACCGCACGGATATCGTCATGCGCTCGGGCGCTTGCATCCCGCTGGCGCGCAGCTGCAAGCAGGGTTTCCAGGATGTCTACTTTGCGGCACGGTTCGGGGGCGGGAGGCGCTGATGCTCCCTGCGGTCGAGATGTTACTTTGGGCAATCCACCACGCAACGACCCTGCTTTTTGGCGTTTTTGCCTCGGCGGCGCTCTGCGGTATCGAGATCAACCGGCGTCATGCGCTTGAGCTGGTGATGGTCGGCGCCGTAACCGGATGCGCATTCAGCCTCGCCAATGCCGTCGGCGGCGAGCTTTTCGCCCGCCAGGCATATCCACTCGTCGTGCATTTGCCGCTCGTCATCTATCTGTGCGCGCGCTATTGCCTGAGCCCGCTGCTCGTTATGCTGGGCGTTACCAGTGCCTACCTGAGCTGCCAGTTCAGCAACTGGATGGGCATCGCCGCGCTCGCCGCCACCGACTCGCAAATCGCGTACTACGTGGCACGCATTATCACCACGGCCGTCGTCTTTGCGATCCTGCTGCATTGGGCCAGCGACATCGGTCCGCGCCTGGCGGTCAAAACCCCCACCGAGCTCGAAATTCTGCTCATCCTGCCGCTCGTCTACTACATCTTTGACTACGCCACCAACGTCTACACCACGCTCTTCCACTCGGGCTCCGTGGTGACGGTTGAGTTTTTGGCGTTTGCGCTTTGCGCGTTCTACCTTATGTTTCTTGCTGTGTATCTACGTGAATACGAGGCAAAGGAAACCGCCGAGCGCGAGCGCTGGATGCTCGCGACCCGCGATAGCGCAGCCATCAAAGAGCTCGAGGCTTGGCGCCAATCTGGACGCGAGCTTTCGGTCCTCCGCCATGACATGCGGCACTTCCTGCGCGGCCTTGCGGCTTTGATCGAGGAGGGCCACATCGACGAGGCGCTCGAGCGCATCGATGAGCTCTGTGAGACGAACGACCGCACCGCCGTGCGCCGCTACTGCGCCAACGACACGGTCAATATCGTGCTTTCGTCATTTAACTCCGATATCAACCGAAACGGCATCGCCGCCGATTTGCGTGCCGCCGTGCCCGAGAGCGTCCATGTAGCCGACGTCGATCTGTTTAGCGTGCTCTCGAACGCCCTGGACAACGCCATCGTCGCCGCAAGCGCCGCTCCCCAGGGCAAGCGATTTGTCGATCTGGACCTGCGTTGCGAGGACGGTCAACTGCTCCTTTTGGTCTCCAACACGTTTGGACGCCCGCCGCGCATGGTCGACGGCATGCCCGTAGCCGGGCACACCGGACACGGCTTTGGAACCAAGAGCATTAAGCTTGCCGTCGAACGCATGAACGGCAACTGCCAGTTCCGCATCAACGGCGACCGATTTGAGCTGCGCGCCGTGATGTAAGGGCGCGGCAAGCCGGCGCTGCGCTCGACCCGTCAGGGCCGCCTTACCAGCGCCAGTCCGCTACAGCGGCGCGGCTGCCGGGGTCAGCTGCTTGATGTATGCCCACATGCGCTGCTTGGCGGCTTTGTCAGTAAGCGCCGCCTCAAAACCGTCGAGCGCGAGCACGCGACGACCCTGTACATGGGCGACCAAGCCGGGCTTGAGCATAGCGGTATCAAAGTCGTCGATTGCCACGAGCATGTCGGCATAGGTCTCGCGCATGGTATCGGCCGCGCGATCGTCCAGCAGCAGGACTGCCTCGGGGTCCAAGGCCTCGAGCGCCTCGCGGAACAGCTCGCACGGCAGGCCCTCGCCTGTCGCAACCGCTCCGTCGCCCGCGCCGGCGACGCTCGCTAACACGCAAAAATCCTCTGGCGCGTAGCCAATGGCGCCGAGCGCCTTGCGCAGCGCGGCACCGTCCGGACCGGCAGCCAGCTCGCCGCCCGCACGCTCTGCATCGTCTAAATCACCTTTTACCAGCACAATCGGCGAGCACGCGTTGCCCGCGATACGCACGCCGCGACCCGCGAGCGATGCGAGCTCCTGCTCGGTCGCCTGGGCGATGGCTTCTTTTTTCTGGCTTTGTGACGTGGGCATGCGCTCTCCAATCGTTTGCGTGCCCACCATTATATAAAAGAGCCGCCCGCGAGTGGTTGCATTGCGGGCCGTTGGGTATAAGCACGGTCGTACTGAGTTTTACGCGGCCGAGCCGCGTCGCACTATGGAGGTCACCATGGCTGACATTAAGCAGATTACCCCCGAGAACTTCGATTCCGTCGTTAACGGCAGCCTTCCCGTGCTGGTTGATTTTTGGGCACCGTGGTGCGGTCCCTGTCGTTCGCTCTCGCCCATCGTTGACGAAGTGGCCGACGAGCTGGCCGGCAAACTTGCCGTCGCCAAATGCAACGTCGACGACAATCAGGACCTGGCCATGAAGTTTGGCGTCATGAGCATCCCCACGCTGGTTGTATTTAAGAACGGCGAGGAAATTGACCGCTCCGTTGGCGCGCTGCCCAAGGCCAGGCTGCAGGCGCTGCTTGAGAAGCACCTGTAATACGCCGGTCATGTGCTGCCGTCCATGAGCGGTTTTGCGCCGCTCACCGGAGAGCCGGGCGCTGCGCCCGCGACCACGGATAGTATGGTAGTCACAAACAGCCCCCAGTGAACGGGTGCGGGTCAGACAGACTCGCACCCGTTTTCTTATGCGGCGATGCGCAAAGCGGGCGTAGTAGAATCTGAACCACTGATTAGACCCGTATAAAAGGAGATTTCCCATGCATGACGTCGGAATGAACATGAGCCAGCTTGCCATGAGCGTCAAGCAGGTCGACGACACGATCGAGCTCGCCCACGAGTGGAGCCATCAGCTGCTGCATGCGACCGAGAACTTTGATATGGAGCGCATTGGTGCCAAACTCGAGGCCGCCATGGCGGCGCTCCACGAGGCGCACGACGCACTCGAGGGCTACGAGGAGGCCATCGAGGCCGACCATAACTCCGTTGGCTCCGTAAAGCTGGTGTAGCGTGACCGAGCACGAGCACACCTGCGATCACGGACACGAGCATTCGCACGGGCCGACTGGCGACGCGGACTGCCGTTGCAGCGGCTCCGCCTCCGAGCTGGTCCGCTTTTCGGTCACCGCGCCCGACGACCTGCTGCGCCGCTTTGACGAGCAGATCGCGCGCCGCGGTGACGTGGCCAACCGTTCCGAGGCCGTACGCGATCTGATTCGCGCCTCGATCGCCAAGGAGCAGATGCGAACGCCCAACGAGCAGGTCATCGGGTCGCTCACCATGATTTACGACCATCACACCGGCGACCTGACGCGCCGTCTGGACGAGGTGCAGCACGACTACACCGACGAGATTGTCTCGACCATGCACGTGCATCTGGACCACCACAACTGCCTGGAGATTCTGGCGCTCAAGGGTCGCGGCAAACGCGTCTACGAGCTGGCAGACCGTCTGCTGGGACTGCGCGGGGTTAAACACGGCGAGCTCACCTGTGCCGCCACCGAGCAGAGCCTGGGGCTGTAACAGCACACATTTCAATGAAGGAGGATCGCATGCGGCATGTGCATATCCATGTAACGGGCATTGTGCAGGGCGTTGGCATGCGGCCATTTGTGTATCGCGAGGCCATGGCGCATGGCATTTGCGGCTGGGTGCTCAACGCGGGCGATGGCGTGCACATCGAGGCGCATGCTTCGGTCGAGGCGCTCGACGGCTTTGTCGCCGCGCTGTCGGAGCACGCGCCTGCCGCGGCCCGCGTTGAGCATGTCGCTGTCGCAGACCTGGAGCCCGACGCTTGGGATACCGACGATGAGCAGGGCTTTCGCATTGTGGCGTCGCAGGATCAAACTGCCCACACGACGCTCATCTCCCCCGATATCGCCACCTGTGACGACTGTCTGCGCGAACTGTTCGACCCCGCCGACCGACGCTATCACTACCCCTTTATCAACTGCACCAACTGCGGGCCGCGCTTTACCATCATTCGCTCGCTGCCCTATGACCGAGCGGCAACCTCGATGGATCGCTTTCCCATGTGCCCCACCTGCGCCGCAGAGTATGCCGACCCGCTCGATCGGCGGTTTCACGCGCAGCCCGATGCCTGCTTTGATTGCGGACCGCATATTATGTGGCGTGAGGCCAATCGCGGTGTTGCGCCAGCGGGCGTTGACGCAACACCAGCCGTCGGCTCCACGCGCGAGGCCAGCGATGCCATCATCGAACGCTGCGTCGAGCTGCTGGCAGGCGGCGGCATCGTCGCCATCAAGGGTCTGGGCGGATTCCACCTTGCCTGCGATGCCAGCAACGAACAAGCAGTGCGCGAGTTGCGTCGTCGCAAGCGTCGCAGCAACAAGCCGCTTGCCGTTATGGTGCGCGACCTTGCCGACGCCGAGCGCCTGTGTCATATCGATGGCGTTGAGCGCGACCTGCTGGCCGGCAGCGTTCGTCCCATTGTGCTGTTGCGTCGCCGCGCAACCGGCAGCGACACCCACGGCTCCCCCGACGACCCTGAGCTCGCGCCATCCGTCGCGCACGACTTGCCCGAGCTCGGCGTCATGCTCCCCTACACCCCGCTTCAACATTTATTGCGCGCCGCGGCCGCGGCGCGCGGCATGAGCGCACTCGTCATGACCAGCGGAAACCTGAGCGAAGAGCCCATCGAGACCGACGATGCCCTTGCATGGGAGCACCTTGTTGCCGCCGGCATCGCCGATGCGCTGCTCGGTAACGACCGCGCGATTCTGTCGCGCTACGACGACTCCGTGGTACGCGTGGTCGACGGCGCTGTTATGCCCGTTCGCCGCGCTCGCGGATATGCACCCCAGCCGCTGCCGTTGCCCGCGCTCGACGGCGCTCCGTCCTGTGTGCTCACCTGCGGGCCACAACAAAAGGCCACGATTGCACTCACGCGTGAAGGGACGAACGGCGAGGCAACCTGTTTTGTGTCGCAGCATATCGGCGATGTTGAAAACGGCGGGACCTTCGATGCCTGGAACGCCGCGCGCACGCGCTTGGAAGATCTCTTTGACTTGGCGCCCGCCGCCTTAGCCTGCGATGTACATCCCAGCTATCTATCGAGCCAGTGGGCGCGCGAGCAGGCGCGGAAATGCAATCTGCCGCTCGTCGAGGTACAGCACCATCATGCGCATGTCGCGAGCGTAATGGCCGAGGCTATCGCCGCGGGCCAGCTTACAACCGACGCGCGCGTCCTTGGCATCGCCTTTGACGGCACCGGCGCCGGCACCGATGGGACCATTTGGGGCGGCGAGTTTCTTGTTGCCAGCCTTGGCGGCTTTGAGCGCGCCGCGCATTTGCGCACCTGGGCGCTCCCCGGCGGGGCGGTCTCCGTGCGTGACGCCCGCCGCAACGCCTTTGCCCTGCTCAGTGAGCTCGGCCTGCTTGAACACCCGGGCGCCGAGCGGCTCTTGGGCGGCCTAGACGAGCAAACACGTAGCGTGACGGCAACGATGATCGAACGCGGCATCAACAGCCCGCGCACCAGCAGTATGGGTCGCTTGTTTGATGCCGCAGCCGCGATCCTGGGCATTTGCGGCCAGGCGACCTACGAGGGTGAACCCGCCATCGAGCTTGAAGCAGCCGCCTGGCACGCGCTCGACAGCGAAAGCACCTGTCCCACCGACAATATGGCCAGCTTTTCCGTAACCGAATCATCCCGTCCGGACGACTGCCATGTTCTGAACTCCAGACCGCTTATTAAGGCGCTTTTGG
Organism: Collinsella sp.; assembly: GCA_048519165.1. GTDB lineage: Bacteria > Actinomycetota > Coriobacteriia > Coriobacteriales > Coriobacteriaceae > Collinsella. The sequence continues at coordinate 5,209 of DBFZVF010000035.1, read as the reverse complement.
AGGGAACCAGGGCCGGCGTGCCCGCCGGCAGGCTCGCGCTCGACTTCCACGTCACCATCGCACGCGCTTCGGCCCGCATCGCAAGCGAGATCTGCGCCCGCGAAGGCCTCGACACCGTCGCGCTCTCGGGCGGCGTGTTCATGAACCGACTTTTGCTCCAGCTCCTCACCCGCGAGCTCAAAAGCATGGGTCTTACTGTCTTGGTTCCCCACTCCGTACCCGTCAACGACGGCTGCATCGCCTACGGTCAGGCGGCGATCGCGCGCGCCCACCTCGCGCAGATCGCATCACAGTAGCCCGATCTTGCTCGTCGCCGCGCCAACTGTCTCACGGGCGTAACGCGTTTGCCCGCGAACCCCGCGAGCGCTACCATCAACTGATGGATTATTAAGCGCCCATCCAGCGCAAAGCGTCTAAAAGGGGAACAATATGTGCCTTGCCGTTCCCGGTAAAGTAGTCAAACGCGACGACGACCTCAAGGCCACCGTCGACATGATGGGCATCGAGCGCCCCGTGTCGCTACGACTCGTGCCGACGGCTCAGGTTGGCGACTATATTCTCGTGCATGCCGGCTTTGGCATCCAGATTGTCGACGAGCAGGAGGCGCAGGAGACGCTCGACCTGGTCAACACCATGACCGAGCTGGCCGAAGAAGACCAACTGGCCAGCAACCCGGCCGAGGCATACTAGTGGCGGCCGGACAGCCGGCTCGCTCCGGTATCGACTTTTCGGCATTTCGCGATTCCAAGCTGGCCCGCGAGCTCATCGATCGCATTTGCGAGCTTGTCGGCGACCGCACCATCAACCTTATGGAAGTCTGCGGCACGCACACCGTAAGCATCGGCCGCTATGGCTTTCGCTCCATTATGCCGGCCGGGCTCAAGCTGCTGAGCGGACCGGGCTGCCCCGTCTGCGTTACCGCCAACCGCGACATCGACCACGCAATCGCGCTCGCCAACATAGACGGCGCCATCATCACCACCTTTGGCGACATGATGCGCGTGCCCGGATCGTCCACCTCGCTCGCTGCGCAAAAGGCGGCAGGGCGCGACATCCGCATCGTCTATTCCCCGCTCGACGCGCTCGACATTGCCGAGCAAAACCCCAATCGTCCGGTCATTTTTATGGGCGTGGGCTTTGAGACCACGACGCCCACCATCGCCGCCGCCATCCTGGAGGCCGAGGCGCGCGGGCTTTTGAACTTCTCGGTCTATTGCGCCCACAAGACCACGCCGCCAGCGTTGCGCGCCATCGCCAACGACCCCGAGACCGCCATCGACGGCTTTATCCTGCCGGGCCACGTCGCCACCATCACGGGCTTGGCACCCTTTGGCTTTTTGGTCAACGAATTCGATACCCCGGGCGTGGTCACGGGATTTGAACCGGTCGATATCCTGCAAGGCATCTGCATGCTGGTCCAGATGGTTGTCGAGGGCGGGCCCGCGATTGGCAACGCCTACCGCCGTGGCGTCAACGCAGACGGCAACCCCGTGGCGCGCCAGCTGGTCGAGCAGGTGTTTAAGCCGTGCGACACCACGTGGCGCGGACTGGGGCCGATTGCCAACTCGGGCCTTTCCATCCGCCCCGAGTTCTCACGCTTTGATGCCCGTACCCGCTTTGACGTGCCCGTCGAGGAGACGGTCGAGCCGCGTGGGTGCCGCTGCGGCGACGTGCTGCGCGGGGCCATTACGCCGAGCAGCTGTCCGCTCTTTGGCCGCACCTGCACGCCCGAACACCCCGTCGGCCCGTGCATGGTGAGCTCCGAGGGCAGCTGCGCGGCGTACTACCGCTACCGCGACTAGTCCGGACGCACCCGCACACCGGCACCACCCACGATTGGAGTTTTGGATATGTCCCATAGCATCACCGATAGCACCGTCCTGTTGGGCCACGGCTCTGGCGGTCAGATGATGAAACGCATCATCGATGAGGTCTTTTTGGATGCCTTTGGGTCGCCCGAGCTGCTCGAAGGCAACGACGCCGGCGTGGCCGCGCTGCCCGCGAGCGGGCGCATCGCCATGTCGACCGACAGCTTTGTGGTCTCTCCGCAGTTCTTCCCCGGTGGCAACATCGGCCGCCTCGCCGTATGCGGAACCGTCAACGACGTCGCGACCTCGGGCGCCAACGTGCGCTACCTGTCGTGCGGCTTTATCCTCGAAGAGGGCTATCCCATGGATAAGCTCCGCCAGATTGTGCAGACCATGGCCGAGACGGCGCGCGAGGCGGGCGTGTCCATAATCACGGGCGACACCAAGGTGGTCGAGCGCGGCGGGGCCGACGGCGTCTATATCAATACCGCCGGCGTGGGCGAGGTTCCCACGGGCGTGGCGCTCAGCGGCGCCAACTGCCGCCCCGGCGACGTCATCCTGGTGTCGGGCACACTGGGCGACCACGGTATCGCCATCATGAGCCAGCGCGAGGGTTTGGCCTTTTCGAGCACGATAGAAAGCGACGCCGCGCCGCTCAACCACCTGATTGCCGACGTTCTGGCCGCAGCGCCCGGCACGCGTTGCTTTCGCGACCCCACGCGCGGTGGCCTGGCGTCCACGCTCAACGAGTTTGCCCAGGCAAGCGGTGTTGCCATGGAGGTTGACGAGGATGCCGTGCCCGTGCGTCCCGACGTGCAGGCCGCCTGCGAGATGCTCGGCTACGATGTGCTGCAGGTGGCAAACGAGGGCAAGATGGTCGCCGTCGTACCGGCCGAGCAAGCCAATGCCGCGCTGAGCGCCATGCGCACCGCCCGCTACGGCGAGAACGCCGCCGTCATCGGTCGCGTGCTGCCACTTGCCGAGGGCGCCCGCCCCGCCGTGCGCGTACGTACCGGTTGGGGCTCGACCCGCATCCTCGACATGCTCGTAGGAGAGCAGCTGCCGAGAATTTGCTAGGGCGGAACCGCACGGTCGGCACGATGCGGCTTGGTATCCCTGGAGATGTTCAGATTCCAAGCACGCCCAACGCGGAAGCCCAGTATTATGAGGTGCGTTTTAAATCCAATGACGGGAGCTTTCATGGCAGCAGCTTTTTCCCATGTGATCTTTGACCTGGACGGCACCATCCTCAACACGCTCGAGGATCTGGCGGCCGCCGGCAACCATACCTGCGAGGCGCACGGCTGGCCCACGTTTGCCGTTGACGAGTACCGCTACAAGGTGGGAAACGGCATGCTCAAGCTGGTTGAGCGCTTTATGCCTGCCGAGTATGCGGGCGACAGCCGTATGTTTGAGCAGACGCTTGCCGAGTTTAGGGCTTACTACGGCGAGCACAAGGAGGACCACACCGCCCCCTATGCCGGCACGATCGAGATGCTCGACCGCCTGCGCGCCGCGGGTGTGCAGCTTGCCGTGCTCACTAACAAGGACCACGTCTCGGCGGCTCCGCTTATCGAAAAGTATTTTGGTTCCGAGCGCTTTGCGCTGGTACAGGGCCGTGCCGATGCGTTTCCGCCCAAGCCCGAAGCACCCGTCACGCTGCATGTGATGGAGGAGCTGGGCGCCAATCCGGCAACCACGCTCTATGTGGGCGATTCCAATGTCGATATCCTGACCGGCCACAACGCCGGTCTTAAGAGCGCGGGCGTCAGCTGGGGCTTCCGCGGCCGCGCAGAGCTGGAGGCCGCCGGCGCCGACTACGTGGTGGACAACCAGGCAGAGCTCACGGCGCTGGTACTGGGCGAGTAACCGCTCATCCCTCCCACGGGTAGCTAATGTGGGACGGGACTCTTTTAGCCGCCCCCTGCACCAAAGGAGTGTCCCCAACTACCGGCAGAAAAGGAACCTCCCCAAGTGCCGCCCCAATGACCACCATGGCAACGCCGCAGGCAGAGGACGGACAGCGAAAACGCCCCTAAGCGAGCAAGGTGACGTGAAATGAAAGGGCGCTGACCTTCTGGTCGCGCCCTTGAAATTGAACGTCAGATTGCCGCTTAGGGGCGTTTGCAGCGTCGAGCCGTTACGCGGTTTGGCAAAACCGCGTAACCCCCTAGCTCATCATCGCATTCATCATCTCGGTGGTTGCGGAATCGTCGGCAGACCACTCGTTATCCTCGTTGGCGGAATATTTAAAGGTGACCTTGGTGTCCTTGGTCTTAGCGGCCTTGGTCACGTCGACCATGACCTGGCCGGCCATCTTGTACAGGTCATCCTCGGAAGGCATCGTATCGAGTGCGGCGACCTTCTCCTGATACTGGGTGGCGAAATCTTCGACGATCTTATTCATGGACTTGCAGGTGATGGTAACCTCGGCGGTCGCAGTGCCCTTGTCCTCATCGACCGTCACATCGCCGATCTTGTAATCAAAGCCCTCGAGATAGCTCTTGGCGTACTCCTTGGGATCGATGCCCAGTTGCTCAAACTCGTCGCCCGAAGCCTCTTCCAGACCGGAGAGGAAATCATCGCCGCCGTTCTTGATCTCGTCAAACTGGCTCGTAAGGTCGTTGGTGATGAGCTCCTCCACCGAAGGCCCTCCGCAGCCGGAAAGCAAAACCACGCACGCGACCAGGGCAGCCATCAGGGGCGCAAGCAGCAGCTTCTTTTTCATGACATTCCTCCAAACAAGCGGCGCCGCGTTCCCTGCGCAGCGCACGTCGTAACAGCAAGTCCATATTAGCGGCCCGGCCCAACCCCCTGCGTCGCAAAAGCGCAGGCGGCTCAATTTGACGAACGAATGGCCCGTAAAGCAAGCCCCTTGCAATAAAATGCACCTGTTTAGCCTATTAAAAAAGGGTGGCCGGACAACCCGACCACCCTTGCGCATCTTCTGGATGCCGCAGACTACTTGCGGACGACCTTAACGATGGCGTCACCGGCGGCGACGGCAGACTCGGCCTCGACGGCGAGCTCGACGTCGGCAAACTCGGCGGTGTTGGACACGGCCACGACGACGCAGTCCTTGTAGCCGGCAGCAGCGATCTTGGCACGGTCGATCTTGAGTATGGGCTGACCAGCTTTGACAACGTCGTCGGCCTTGACGAAGCCCTCGAAGCCGTCGCCGTTCATGTTGACGGTATCGACGCCAACGTGCACCAGAACCTCGATGCCGCTATCGGACTGCAGGCCCACGGCGTGACCCATGGTGACGGTCACCTTGCCGTCGCAGGGAGCGTAGACCAGGTCGTCCTCGGGCCACACAGCGCAGCCCTTGCCCAGAACCTCGCCACCAAAGACGGGATCGGGCACGTCGGCCATCTTGATGACCTTGCCCTTGACAGGCG
>DBFZVF010000034.1:0-4660 GCA_048519165.1 Collinsella sp. | reverse complement strand
GTGGACGACCGTCTCGCAGTGGAAGGTTTGCGGGAACAGGTCGACTGGCGTGATCTTTACGGGGGAGAAGGTGCCTTCTTCGACAAAGCGTTTGAGATCGCGCGCCAGGGTGGCCGGGTCGCAGCTCACGTAGGCGACATCGCGAGCACTCGTGCTGGCGATAAGGTCGATCGCCTCGGGGGCGAGACCTGCGCGCGGCGGGTCGACCACCAAGACGTCGGCATCCTGGTCGGGGAACTCGCGCACCGCGTCTCCGCCAATGACGTCGACGTTATCAAGCTTGTTGATCTCTAGGTTACGGCGTAGATCGCGCACGGCGGGGCCGTAGGCCTCGACGGCGGCGACAAAGTCGCAGCGGCGGGCGAGCGGCAGGGTAAAGGTGCCGGCACCGCAGTACAGGTCTACGGCAAGCTCGTCTTCCTGCGGGTCGAGCGCTTCCATGACAAGCTCGATCAAAATCTCGGCACCCTTGGTGTTGACCTGGAAAAAAGACGGGGCAGACAAGCGCATCTGACCCTCGGCGATATTCTCGGTCCATGAGCCCTCTCCGGCGAGCATTTCGACCTTGGAGACACGGCGGGCCTTCTTTTCGCCCTTGCTCATCACGCGCACGATGCTCGTGGGATGAGCGGCGTCCGCCAGCACGCGGGAGACCTGCGAGCGCGGAAAAGAGCCTGTGGGCGTCCAGAGTGCGACCTCGAGTGCCTTGGTGCGGCGCGATGCGCGAATGCCCACGCGTTCGAGCCCCAAGTCATGGCTGCCGCTTAGATAGTTGAGTGCGCCGACGACCGATTTGAGCGCCTTCGGGAAGCGCTTATCGAACAGCGGGCACGAATCGACGGTCACGATTTTGCTGGGGTCGACACCGTGCATGCCAAGGCGAACGCGACCGTTGACGACGGTCGGTTCGAGTTCGATTTTATTGCGGTAGCCCCAGGCGTCCTTGGTGTGGCGGATGGGCTGTATCAGCTCATCGACCTGCTCAGGAGCGAACTTGCCGATGCGCTCGAGCGTGGAGCGCAGGTTTTGCTCCTTGGCGGCGAGCTGTGCCGTGCGTGAGAGATTGCCCCACGAGCAGCCGCCGCAGATGCCCACGAAGGGGCAGGGAGGCTGAATGCGATCGGGACTTGGCTCCAGAATCTCGGTGGTGCGGGCGCGCATGAACGACTTGCCGTCCTGTACGACCTCGGCCTCGACGGTGTCGCCTGCCACGGCGCCCTGCACAAAGACGGCCTTGCCGTTGTCGGCGTGCGCCAGACCGTCGGCGCCGTAGGTCATCGATTCTATAGTGAGCTTCATATCCCTGCCTGTCATTCGCGTTGTTGTTCGCACCATGGTAGCAGGGAAAAGCGCCCCGCATCCGAGGCTTTCCTCAAATGCGGGGCGCTTCTACAAACTGCTTCTACAAACGACTATTTCGTCTTGCCGGTAATGAGCGTCTTAAGACCCAGACCGATCAGGCCCAGGCCCATGCGCACGCGGCCGGGGCGATGGCGCTCGATGGCCTTGGTCTTGCCGGCGGGCTTATCGCGACGGGCACTCGTCCCGGGTGCGGACTTGGTGACCTGCGGCTCGGGCTGAGGTGCAGGTGCAGGCTCGGGCTCAATGACGGTCGCCTGGACCTCTTGGACCTTGGGCGTGGTCGGCTGCGGATCAGGAGCTGGGGCGGGCTTTGCCTCGGCGGCGGGCTCCGGAGTCGCGGTAGCGGGCTCGGGCGCTTTCTCCATGGCGGGCTCTGCGGCAGCCTCGGGCTCATTCACCGGGGGAGTGGCAACCGCTTCCGGTTTGGCGGCTGCCCCATGTTCAACCTCGGCCTGAATAGCTTCTTCGGCCACACGTTCCTTCTCCTGTGCGCGCTGCTGCGCGGCGGCCTCGGCGTTGCGATAGGCACGCTCCAGTAGAGCTTCCTGCGAGTTGAAGGGTTTCTCACCCTCTGCACGTTCCACGGGGACCCAGGTGCCGTCGCTCGTGAGGCTGCGGGCCTTCACGTTGTCCTGCAGCTGCATGCCCATGTACTCGTGCACTAGGGCGCGGCAGGTGGGGTCGAGCACGGGGAAGGCGATCTCCACGCGGTGCTCGGTGTTGCGTGTCATCATGTCTGCCGAGCTCAGGTAAATCATGTCCGAGTCCACGCCAAAAGCGTAAACACGGGCGTGCTCCAAAAAGCGTCCGACGATGGAGCGGACATGCACGTTCTCGGTCTTGCCCGGAACACCGGGCTTGAGGCACGAGATGCCGCGGATGATCATGTCTACGCGCACGCCGGCACACGATGCCTCGGCGATCTTGTCGATAACCTCGCGGTCGGTCAGCGAGTTGAGCTTAAAGAACACGCGGGCGGGCTCGCCGGCAAGGGCGCGCTGGATCTCGCGGTCAAGCCCGCGCATGATGAGCGGTTTCAGTCCGACGGGCGCCACACCCAGGAAGCGGTAGTCGCCGCGCAGGTTGCCCAGCGACAGATTGCGGAAGAACAGGTTGGCGTCTTCACCGATGCCGGGATGGGCCGTCATGAGCATAAAGTCGCTGTAGAGTTTGGCCGTCTTCTCGTTAAAGTTGCCGGTGCCCAAAAGCGTGAGGCGGGTGAGCGCCATACCCTCGCGATAGGTGAGCTGGCAGATCTTTGAGTGGCATTTAAAGCCCTCGGAACCATAGATGACGGTGCAGCCCGCTTCTTCCAGATGCTCGGCCCACTCGATGTTGTTCTGCTCGTCAAAGCGCGCGCGGAGCTCCATGAGCACCGTGACCTCTTTGCCGTTCTCGGCAGCATCGATCAGCGACTCGCACAGGCGGCTCTGCTTGGCCACGCGGTAGAGCGTGATGCGCAGCGAGATGCACTCGGGGTCATAGGCGGCCTCGTGCACCAGGTCCAAGAACGGGTTCATGGCCTCGTAGGGATAAAAGAGCAGCTTGTCGTGCTGCAGCACCTGCTCGCGGATGGAGCGGGTCATGTCGATGTTGGGATTGGGCTGCGGCCTAAACGGCGTAAAGAGCAGCTCGTTGCGCAGGTGCTCGGGAATCTTGCCCTCAATGCCGAAGACGTAGCCCAGGTTGAGCGGGATATCGCAGGTAAAGACAGAGCGGCGCGAAAGCTCGAGCGCCTTGCGGATAGTCTTGAGCGTTGCCTTCTCGAGCGACCCCGAGACCGCGAGCACTACCGGCTGCAGGCGCAGGCGCTTCTTGAGGATGCGCTTCATGTGCTGGCGGTAGTCCTCTTCCTCTTCGACGCCCTCGCCGTCCGGATCGATGTCGGCGTTGCGGGTGACGCGGATCAGCGCACGATCCAGCGGCTTATAGGAGCCAAAGCAGCTGTCCAAGCAGGCGAGGATGACGCCCTCGAGCAAGATGTAGGAGTAGGTGCCGGTGGGCGAGGGGATCTCGACCACGCGGTTCATTGAGGCGGGAATCTCGATAAGGCCCAGCAGGCTCTCCTCGTCGGTGGCGCCGTCCAGACCACAGGCCAGATAGAGCGCGCCATTGCGCAGGTTGGGGAAGGGGTGGCGCGGATCGATGACCAGCGGCGAGATGACCGGTGACACGTAGGCCTGGAAGTAGCGGGTTACAAAGGTGCGCTCCTCGGGCGTAAGCGAATCGATGCGGGCGCGGTGAACGCCCAAGGTGTCGAGCTTGCCCTCGATGCTCTTAAAGATGGACTCCCAACGGGTAAGGAGCCCGGGCATTTCGGCCATGACAGCATCGACCTGTTCGGAGGCGGTCATATTGCTCTTGTTGTCGACAGGTTGTTTTTTGAGCTCCGCCAGATCGGACAGGCCGCCCACGCGCACCATAAGGAACTCGTCGAGGTTGGACTCGAAGATCGAGACGAACTTTAGTCGCTCGAATAACGGAACGGTTTCGTCGAAGGCTTCGTCGAGCACGCGGTTGTCAAAGCGTAGCCAGCTGAGCTCTCGGTTTTGCGTGTACGAGAAGTCGCGCGGCGGTTTGCGCAGCTTTGCGGCGGCTTGCTTCTTTTCGATTTTGCTCGGCATATGCATCTGTCCGTTCAGTCCCCACAAGGGACGGTAGCCTAACACTAATCACTATTGTCTCAATTTAGTCGACCTGTGGCACGGACGCATCGCGCGAACGGTATCTTTACCTACTTCTTACGCTGCCAAGGCATGCAACTAACTGCCCAACTCGTTTAGAAACAATCTATATCCATACTCAATTGGTGAGGATGTATGAATAAGAATGATTGAGAGCTGAATATAATCGAATCCAAATTGAATCATGAACAAACGACATATATATGCAGAAAACCGTTTTAGCTATGCAATTCCTAAACATGGAAATATTTGTGCAATCTAGCTTAATTCCTTAGAAAAAAGAACATTTACCTTTGAAAACCTGCTTTAGAGAACCGAAGTGCATCATGGGGGAATCATATGAGGTATACCGTTCATCGCACTTTGCTGACCGTTCGGGGGCGAGGTGGAATTGCAAGTGGTTTTTGGATATAACTAGAGCTGTCAGCAAGCAGCGTCCCATACGGAGGGGCGCTGATACATTCGGCCAGTAAGGCCCGAAAGAAAGGTAGGAGGCCATGACGAAAGGTCTGCACGTGCCTTCCGAGATCGGCAAGCTCAGGAAGGTCTGCCTGCACCGTCCCGGCGACGAGCTCCTCAACCTGCCGCCCGACGAGCTCGAGCGACTCCTGTTC
>DBFZVF010000033.1:0-2931 GCA_048519165.1 Collinsella sp. | reverse complement strand
GAGTGGGAGTTTCACGATGACTCCTATCAGTCCATCATCCCCGAGCGCCTGCGCTGGTATAGCTGGGCGCACGATGCGAAAGACGGCAAGGCGCTTACTGGCGATGAGCTTCTCGACTTTGTGAACAATGATCTATTCAAGACTCTTGAGAGTCTTGAGCTTGCACCTGATGCGCCTTTGCGACACGTCGTCGTCAAGGCTGCTTTTACTGACGCCAACAACTACATGAAGGATGGGATTCTACTTCGTCAAGTCATCAACGAGATTGACGAGTCGGTTGATTTTACCGAGTACAAAGAGCGCCACGCCTTCGGTGAAATTTACGAGACCATCCTGAAAGACTTACAGTCCGCGGGTAATGCCGGCGAGTTTTACACGCCCCGAGCGGTGACTGACTTTATGGCCCAGGCACTTGCGCCCAAGCTCGGCGAGACTGTGGCTGACTTCGCGTGTGGCACGGGCGGCTTTTTGACGAGCGCCCTCAAGATTCTCGACTCCCAGGTTCAGACTCCAGCCGATCGTGAACTCTATGCAAGATCGGTCTACGGCATCGAGAAGAAGCAGCTCCCTTACCTGCTGTGCGTGACCAACATGCTGTTGCACGATATCGATAATCCTGAAGTCTTTCACGATAACTCTCTCGAGAAGGATGTTCGCGAGTGGAAGCACAAGCCTGACGGCCAGTTTGACGTCGTACTTATGAACCCGCCCTATGGCGGGTCCGAGAGTGCATCGGTGCAAAACAACTTCCCTGTTGCACTCCGTAGCTCCGAGACCGCAGATCTATTCCTTGGACTCATTCTTTATCGTCTTAAGCGAGGCGGCCGCGCTGCTGTTATCATTCCGGATGGTTTTCTCTTTGGCCAGGATAGTGCAAAGACGGAGATCAAGCGTCGCCTGCTTGAGGACATGAACTTGCATACTGTCTTGCGCCTTCCACAGAGTGTTTTCGCTCCGTACACGAGCATCACTACTAACGTTCTGTTCTTCGATAATACGGGGGCCTCTGAGGGCGTTTGGTTCTATCGCATGGACATGCCCGAGGGGTATAAACACTTCTCTAAGACCAAGCCCATTAGGATCGAACATTTTGCACCTGTAAAGGAATGGTGGGAGAACCGTCGGGATATCGAGGAAGACGGCAATCCCAAGGCCAAGTACTATACGGTTGACGAGTTGCGAGACGGCGGTTTTAACTTTGACGTGTGCGGCTATCCTCACGAGGAAGAGGAGATCTTACCGCCTGACGAACTGATCAGGAACTACAAAGAAGAGCGCGCTAAGCTCGATGCCGAGATTGACCAGAAGCTTGCTCGTATTTGCGAGATTCTTGGGATTGAGGCGTAGATGAAGGCAAAAGACCTGAAGAACTCAATCCTGCAAATGGCGATTGAGGGAAAGCTCGTTCCACAAGACCCGAGTGATGAGCCTGCAAGCGTCCTGCTTGAGCGTATTCGTGAAGAGAAGCATAAGCTTATTGCTGAGGGTAAGGCTAAATTCCCGAAGGGCGGGGAGAGCATTATCTATATCGGTTCCGATGGCTCCCCCTATGAGAAGCACGTGGACACTAAGGGACGCGTTCTGAGCGACAAGTGCATCGCGGACGAGGTTCCGTTTGGGATTCCGGAAAGCTGGGCCTGGGCGAGATTTAGTGAAGTCATTGGAATTGCAGCGCGTTTGGTCGACCCGTTGAAATATCAGGACTTTCTTCATATCGCGCCTGACAACATCCAAAAAGGCACCGGAAAGCTCTTGTTCTGTCATAGTGTTAAGGCCGACGAGGTTAAGAGCGCCAATCACCTGTTCTCTGCAGGACAGATTCTCTATTCGAAGATTCGTCCAGCTCTTCGAAAGGCGGTTATCGCCCCTTTTGATGGGCTGTGTAGTGCGGATATGTATCCGCTCAACACCAAGCTGCAACCTGAATATGTCCTCACGGTTCTCCTCAGCAATTTCTTCACTGAGGAGACGCTTAAGGGTGATACGCGTGTCAAAATGCCAAAGACTAATCAGAAGTCATTGAACGTCATTCTGGTCCCAGTTCCGCCTCTCGCCGAGCAGCGCCGCATCGTCGAGCGGGTGAACGAGCTCATGCCCCTGGTCGAGGAGTGCGGTGAGCTCGAGGACGCCCGCGAGGAGCTCGACGCCGCGCTGCCCGGCCGCCTGCGCAAGTCGGTGCTGCAGCTGGCGGTTCAGGGAGGGCTCGTGCCGCAGGACCCCGCAGACGAGCCCGCCGGCGTTCTGCTGGAGCGCATCCGCGGGCAGCGCCGGCAGCTCGTGGCCGAGGGGGAGATGAAGGCCCCGAAGGGCGGTGAGTCGATCATCTTCGCCGGTTCCGATGGCCGCCGCTATGAGAAGAGGGTGGACGCCAGGGGCCGCGAGTCCGAGCCCGTCTGCATCGAGGACGAGATCCCGTTCGAGATACCCGAGAGCTGGGAGTGGGCGAGGCTCGAGAGCGTCACCACTTACATCCAGAGGGGCAAGTCGCCGAAGTATTCGACCGTCGAGAAATACCCCGTGATCGCCCAAAAGTGCAACCAATGGAGCGGATTCTCCGTGGAAAAGGCGAGGTTCATCGACCCAGCCACCGTATCCAAGTACGCGGATGAGCGGATTCTGAAGGATGGTGACCTTCTCTGGAACTCGACCGGCCTCGGCACGTTGGGCAGGATGGCGGTCTATGACTCGGCGAAAAACAGATACGGCTGGGCCGTCGCCGACAGCCACGTGACGGTGATCAGGACGCGGGAAGATTGGCTTGATCACCGGTTTGCCTTCGCCTATTTCGCGGGGCCGTCAGTCCAGTCTGAAATTGAAGACCAGGCAAGCGGCAGCACGAAGCAGAAAGAGCTTGCGCAGGAGACGGTCAGAAACTACCTAATCCCAGTTCCGCCCCTCGCCGAGCAGCGTCGCATCGTTTATGAAGTTGAC
>DBFZVF010000032.1:0-3573 GCA_048519165.1 Collinsella sp. | reverse complement strand
GACCAAGGCCGTCAAGACCGCTGCCGCCCCCGCCGTTGAGGCTCCTGTTGTCGAGACCGCTTCTGCCACCGAGGCCTCCGCAGCTCCGTCCGCCCTTAAGGGCAAGGATCTGAGGGTTCTGGTTCTGTGCGCTGGCGCCGGCACCTCTGCACTGCTCGCCAACGCGCTTAAGGAAGGCGCCGACGAGCTGGGCATCGACATTACCGCCAACGCCGGTGCCTACGGCAGCCACTACGCCATCATGGACCAGTACAACGTCATCGTCCTGGCTCCGCAGGTTCGCACCTATTACAACGAGATGAAGGCCGACACCGACCGCCTGGGCATCACGCTGCTGTCGCCCAAGGGCAAACAGTACATCGACCTCACTAAGGATCCCAAGGGTGCCGTCGCCTGGATCGAGGAAAACCTCAAGGCATAAGACGCTGACGCCACCTGCCGCTCGCAGACAAAAAATGGCCCGTGCATCGATGCGTGATGCGCGGGCCATTTTGTTTAGACCGCACCCGCCCTCCTGTTCATCTCAATCTGTAACATCTAGCCGAGTTTTTGGATCCTAGCTGTTACAGATCGAGACAAACAGAACGCCCGAGCAGAAATATCTCAATCTGTAATATTTAGCTGAGTTTTTCGGTCCTAACTGTTACAGATTGAGACGAACGGGCCGAAAAACCCTACGCCCGCAGGTCCTTTACGCTGGAACGTTCGACCAACACGCCCGAGACGAGCGTACGGCTTCTGGAGCTCGGAGCTTCTAGGCCCGCAACGACCTCGTTGAGCGCACGGACGCCCAGCTCGCGGTGGCGAAACTTCACCGACGTCAGAATCGAGTTGGGAATCGTCTTGTAAAGCTCGTCATCAAAGCCGATCACGGACACATCATCGGGCACACTCAGACCCTTGTCACGTAGAGCCATCATCACGCCGTTTGCCATGCAGTCGTTAGCAGCGAGGACCGCCGTGCAATCGGGTTTATCGGCAAGCACAAGGCCAGCGGCATAGCCACTATCCGCATTCCAATCGCCTTGCAGAGGCTCGGGCGGCTCAATGCCACGCGCCTCGAGCGCCGCTCGCCAGCCTTTCATTCGGCACTGGCTCGACAGCGACTCTTTCTTACCCGAAACGAAGTACACGTTCTTGTGCCCGTGGTTCAAGAAGTACTCGCACGCCATGCGCGCGCCGCCCTCTTGATCGTCACTGACGGTGGAGCAGGTAGGATGTTCCATTGGTGTGATAATCACCGTCTTGAGGTCTTTCGGCGCCTCAAAGGTATCAAAGTCATCGACCATCTGACGCAGGTTGAAGATCATGCCATCAACAGGCAGCTGCGACATCCTGCGCGCCGCATCGGCAAGGGTCATCTTCTCCCCAGCGCGCTTTTTGATCATCGTGAGAGCAAAGCCTCGCTCTTCGGCGGCATCGGCGATACCGTCAATCATGTCCACGGCGCCGCCCGACAAGTGAAACATCACCACGCCGATGCACCCGTAACGGCCCAACTTGAGTGAACGCGCGGCAAAGTTGGTTCGAAACCCGAGCGCCTCCATGGCCGCATGGACCTTATCGCGCGTCGACTCTCGCACGCTATCAGGCTCGTTGATCACGCGCGACACCGTCTTGAGAGAAACACCCGCGGCAACTGCCACATCGTTCATTGAGACATTTTTCTTGTCCATCGTTGCCACTACTTCTCCAGTCGGTTTTGCATCGCTTGTTTTTTGTGTTCTAGCATACACTACCTGCCCAACTGACAAATCAGCCGTTTATCGGACAATATCGACCGTTCACCCGTAAATCCTTGTTGCTCTTCCAAAAATGTCTTACGTTGTCATTAACGAAATGACAACGTTGTCATTTCGCAATGCCTTCCTTACCCAGGAAGGTTTCCGGGCAGTCCTGACCATCCATCGACGACCAGTTCCATCCACATGCATCGCGCATCAAGCAGCAAAGGAGCTCTATGGACGCCATCGTAAAGATGCTCGAAAAGCATCAACCGTTCTTTGAGAAGATCTCGAGGAACATCTACCTCCAGGCCATCAAGGACGGATTCCTTGGGTGCATGCCCATCGTCCTTACCTCTTCGATCTTTCTGCTGATCGCCACGCTTCCCGGCGTAGTCGGCATCACGCTGCCCCAGCCGCTCATCGACTGGTGCAACAAGCTCTACAACTTCACCATGGGCGTCATGGGCATCATGGTTGCCGGCACCACCGCCAAGAACTTCACGGCATCCATGAACCGTCGCATGCCCGCCGGCAAAGTGCTCAACGACGGTTCCACCATGGTGGCCGCCCAGTGCAGCATGCTTTTGCTCGCCGTTACGCAGTTCACCACCAAGTTCGACGGCTCCGAGCTTTCGGTCTTCGATTGCACCAGCATGGGTACGCGCGGTCTGTTCTCGGCCTATATCGCCGCGTTCATTACCGTGTGGGTCTATAAGTTCTGCGTCTCGCGCGATCTGACCATTAAGCTGCCTAAGGAGGTCCCGGGCGCCATCGCTCAGAACTTCCGCGACATCATCCCCTTTGGCGGCGCCGTCATCATCTGCGGCATCATCGATGTCGTCGTGCGCAACCTCATGGGCGTTCCGTTCTCCGAGCTGCTTATCAAACTGCTCTCCCCGCTCTTCACCGCTGCAGAAACCTATCCTGGCCTTATCCTTATCCAGGCAGCCACCGCGTTCTTCTGGTTTATCGGCGTCCACGGCCCCTCGATCGTCCAGCCGGGCATCGACCCCATCCGTCTTGCCAACCAGGCCGAGAACCTGCAGGTTCTGCTGGCCGGTGGCCACCCCGCCCACTCCCTCACCTTTAACATGTCGCTCGTGGGTGAGTTCGGCGGCACCGGCGCCACGTTCATCGTGCCGCTTCTGCTGATTCTCTTTATGAAGTCCAAGCAGCTCAAGGCCGTCGGTAAGGCCTCGATTGTTCCTGTTGCCTTTGCCGTCAACGAACCGCTGCTCTTTGGCGCGCCGATGATCCTTAACCCCTACATGCTCATCCCCTTTGTTGCCGCCGGTTGCGTCAACGTGAGTGTTGCCAAGTTCTTTATCGATAACGTGGGCATGAACGGCTTCTCCTTCGTGGTGCCTTGGGCTACCCCTGCCCCCATCGGCATCTTCATCACCACGAACTTCCAGCTTATCGCCCTGGTATTTGTCGCGATTATCATCTTGCTGGACGCCATCATCTACCTGCCGTTCTTGAAGGCATACGATAAGCTGCTCTGCGACCAGGAGGCCGAGCGCGCCGCCGAGCTGGGTCTCGAGTCCGATGGTGCTGCCACCATCGCCGCCAACGCCCCTGCGCCCGCTGTCGAGCAGGCTACCGCTTCCGTCGAGCCGACCGCCGCTGCCGCCGACAGCGAGCCTGTCGCCGATCAGCCCGAGCCCGCAGCCGACGCATCCGCTAAGAAGGATGTCGATGGCCTGAAGGTCCTCGTCCTGTGCGCCGGCGCCGGCACCTCTGCCATGCTCGCCAACGCCATCAAGGAAGGTGCTGCGCAGACCGGAGAGAACATCGCTTCCTCCGCAGGCGCCTATGGCCAGCACACTGCCATCATGGATCAGTA
>DBFZVF010000031.1:0-3090 GCA_048519165.1 Collinsella sp. | reverse complement strand
GAACTCAGCACTCATACTGGTGTTGACCATGGGTTTGCCCGCCGCCAGATAGTCGCCGATCTTGGTGACGATACTCTGGGCGGCTTTTTCGACCAGCGAGTTTACCGTGATATCGGACTTACTGAGCCATGCAGCCATCTTGTCATAGGGCAGGTACCCATGAAAGGTCACACCAGCGCCCGTCGATTGAACGACGGCCTTAAGGTTGTCACGTTCGGCTCCATCACCCAGAATCTGAAGCTTGACCTCGGGATGGGTCTTCTGAACCATCCCGATTGCTTTAACAAGAGTCTCCAGGTCGTAGCAAGCGCTCAAGGTACCGGCATAAGAGACCCAGATCTCTCCCGCCGGTTTATCAATCAAAACGGCGTTCTTGGCCACACCGGCATCAAACTCGGCAAGCTGATTGCCGACGTACACGACTTCATTGGGAATACCCGAACGTGCATCGCGCACACCACGGTCGCGGTACTCCTGCGACGTGCCCACAATGGCATCGGCCAGCTGATACGTCGCCTTAGCCTGCTTGTAAAACGGGGCAAAGAAGATGTCCGAAAGAACCGGAACATCCAGAGCAACGCGGAAAGCCTCGGGCCACAGGTCATTAACATCGACAACAAATGGAATGCCGTACTTATGGGCACATTTGCCGATCTCACGCGCAACATCGTTAGGCGGAATCTGGCAGTAGACCAAATCGTACGTATGGTGTTCATCAAAAAACTTAACAACACGTTTTGAAACCACATGGTGGGCCCAAATACGCTGGGGACACATGTTCTTAGGGTAGACAGGCTCTTCAATAAAATGCACAGTAAAGGGATGCATGCTCAGATCGAGGTGCATAATATCTCGCTGCTGCTTATCCCAATGTTGAAAGCCACTGGTAATAAAATCAACGTCGTAGCCCTGCTCACACAGTAGCGTGGCAAGGTAGACGTAACGCGTTGCGCCTTTGACCTCGTGTCCCAGCTTAGCATCTTGCGTATAGATAGCAATGTGTCCCTTAGAAGGCATGCAACTCCTTTGCATGAAAATTCTACGAACGCTCAGCAGAGCGTCGTTTTAAGGATAGCCCAACGCGAGAAAGCGCAAAACCCAAGCCGGCGGTCTTTAGGGTATATCCAAATTCCCTGATTTGCGATATACGGTAAGCTAGAACGCCAGACCCGCCTACGGATTCACCAGTCAGCTGCGAAAACGCCTGTTTAAGATGCGGGCTCACAGCATCCATAGCACGCACTATTGCCGGATCCATACGGCGGAATGTCTTCTTAAGAAGCACGCAGACATCTCGCTGCTCGAGGCCACCGTTCGCAAGGGCAAGACCAGCATGACGGAATCCCACCGTGTAAAGGGCGCGCCATATTCCCCTATCCGTAACGCCAAGTCGTTCGAGCACGTCGGCCATGTCATTCCAACGCGTTAAGGCAAGGGCGCTGTTAACGCTGGCAGACGATGCCGTGGGCAAATCCTCACGATAACAATACCAAGCCTCATCGGTGTAAGCGATGGTCTTTGCCTGGGCAAGCGTCTCGATAAGAAAGGGATTGTCAACCCAGCCAGCACCTGGGACTTCTTTAAAGCAGATGCCATACCCAACAAGGAAGCTCTTCTTATAGAGTGCGCTCCAAATAGAAGGATGCTTTTGAATCAAGATGGGAGCATCGGCAAGAACAAAAGGCTGGCGCCCCGGCTTAACCCGATGGTAGTAATGGCAGTGGTAAAGATGTTCCCTTGGAGTGTCCGCCATATAGACACGCCAGTATGAGGATTTAACCACGTCGGGATAACCCTGCTTGCAAGCCAGCTGATACAAAGCGGAAAACATGCCGGGTTTAAGGTAATCATCGGGCTCGACAACGGCAACGTATTCGCCCCGTGCCTCGTCAAAACCCCTATTAACGGTTGCGCCATAGCCTTGGTTTGCTTTATCAATCACCCGAACGCGAGCGTCCCCTGCCGCATGGGCCTCCATAATGGCAAGCGAGCCATCCGTCGAGCCATCGTTGAGCACGATGATCTCGAGCTCCTCCATCGGATCGGCTTCAATAGAGCTGAGACACTGATCGAGAAACTTCTCGGCGTTGTAGCATGGAACCACAACGCTAACGCTCATATCGCTCGTAGACAATCGACACCCCCATAGAACGTTGGATATACCAGTATTTATCCCAGTCGCCAGCACGACCAGACCGTTAGCGATCCGTTCTATAGTAGCGAGAAGCACACTGAATGGGAAACAGATACAGCCCAGTTATCGCCCGCCCCTACAGCCGCTGGCACACCGCCGCCACGCGCCGTCCATCAAACCCAAACCCCCAGCGCATGCGGCCCACACCGGGTCGCGGCACGCGAATCTTGTCGATGCCGGCGCGCTCTATGTCGAGCAGTGCCTGAACGGCCAGCAGCTCTAGGCCCAGCGCGTCCACTTCGGGGTCATACATCATGTTGATCGTTATCAGCGGACGCTCATCGAGCATACCGATCGTGTCTGCTACGTCGAACACAGCGCCCGTTGGAAAAACCTGGATGTCCCATCGATCCGTGCCGCATTTTCGCCTCGAGGCGGGATTGGCATAGCCTGGTAAGCCAAAGCAGAGCCCCTGCAAGAGCAGATGGTATGGCAGCTGCGCATCTGGGTCGGTCGCACCGATTCCCGCATCTCCCAGGATGCGGTCTAGTGCCTGCCTCACCGCGCCCTCGTCCCCGCGGCACAACCCGTCGCGAAACGCATCGATGTCACAAACGTCCTCGACAGCACACTCAAACCACTCAATAATCACCAGACGCAAGGCCTGGCGAAGCTCATTATTGGGCAATCGCAAAGCACAGAGGCGATCGCCATGCTCTGGCTCCTCAGTCATATCCGTCGTCAGGAAACCGGACAGATACAGCGCCGTCCACAGGCCGTCATCAGACGAGGCCTCCGGCCCCGCAGCGCCCAAGCAAAACGGGACCTCAACGCATGCATGGGGCTCGAGCAAATCGAATAAGACCGAAAGGCGGTCGAGATTCCACCCGGCAACTACCCTACTTAGACAATCGACATACCCATACAGATCGGCACGCACAGGCGCCGTGCAGCCT
>DBFZVF010000030.1:0-9822 GCA_048519165.1 Collinsella sp. | reverse complement strand
AGATCACTTTGCGCCTATACTTCGGCGTGAACACGATGTGGTACTTGCACATCCACTTCGTGTGGGAAAGGCTGTAGGCCTTCTGGGCCATGGCGACCACCCCTTCGACTCGAATTCTTGACGGCCTGAACAATCGTCAATATCGGTCGGAGGGGTGGCTTTGTAAAGCCGTTTGTCTCCACCCGCGTAGCGGGTGGTTTAAAGCTGGCCGCTGCGCGGCCAGCGGACTAAAGTCTTGAAACCAGAAACGGCGCCGCTCCCGCGACGCCGTCATATTCCCTGGTGCCCCCGGGCGGATTCGAACCGTCGACACCCGCTTTAGGAGAGCGGTGCTCTATCCCCTGAGCTACGGAGGCATGTTGTACTAGTGTAGCAGATTTACCCCTTTGCCATGTAGCGCATGGCCACTCATCGAGAAGGCTCTATAGCGAATAGTTTCCGAGGGCAATCCTCAATATCGGAAAGAATAACCCGGAATAACGCGAAATAATGGGACAAGCTTTCCCAACTGGCCCTCAAAAGGAAAATGCATCCCGGAATGAGAACAAATTCCGGGATGCATTTTCCGCCATCTATCGCCAACGATTAGCTGTCTCTGTGGAAAAGGCTCTTGATGGCAGCGGGGATGCTCTTGGCGCCCTTGGTCGTTACGTCGATAAAATCGGGCGAACGCACGAGCTTATCCTCATCGACGTACTTACGGACCGCACGAAGCGTCTCTTTGTCATCGCGCGTCGTAAACGTAAAGTGGCCGTTATCCTTGGTAAAGATGGCAAAACGCGTGATCTTCTTGGTGCCGCGCAAAACCTCGGCGGCAATATAGTCGACCTCGTCCCACGGGATTTGAATATAATCCTCGGGATTGCGCTCGTTATAGTACTCAAACGCCTTATTGCCCACCATCACGTTACCGTGGCTGGTAAGCCCCATCAGGCAGGTTGCCGGCGTTGCCAGATCGACCGTGCTGTTCTGAGATTGCGCCATACGCGCCTCGCCCTCCAATAAAAACAATCGGACCGCATCCAGTGTACCCACCGGGTGCGGTCCGTTTCAATGGCTCAAAAGCCCTTACCTAGCAACTCTCGGTCTTAAGCCGAAGCGTGCTTACATGAAGCCGCAGAAGCGACCGATGATGCCGACGGCGAAGAGAGCCAGGATGATGACGATCGGGCTAACCTTCTTCTTGAGGAGCTTGCAGACCAGCAGGGTCAGGCACACGGCGGCAAGGCCGGGGATGAGCTGATCGAGGTTGGCCTGAAGCGTGGTGACCTTCATCTGATCAAGGGCGGTAGCACCGACGGAGTTGTACATCGTCAGCGCTTCCTTGATACCCTCGGAACCGGAAGGCAGGCTAGCCCAGTCGATAAAGGCGCCAGCAGACTGCTTGACCGTGGAGACGATCGGGGTGAAGGAAATGGACACCCAGCGCTCGACCAGGGCGCCGATGATGAACATACCCAGGATGGAAGCGCCCTCGGTGACCTTGCCCATCAGACCACCGGAGAGGTCCTTGGCGATAGAGGAGCCGACCTTGTAGCCAAACTCCTGCGTGTACCACAGGAAAGCGTAACGGATGATGTTCCACGCGAAGAAGAACAGCAGCGGACCGACGATGCTGCCGGACATGGCCAGGGAAGCGCCCAGAGCGCCCAGAATCGGGCGAAGGGTGAACCAGAAGACGGGGTCACCGACGCCGGCGAGCGGACCCATCATACCGACCTTGACGCCCTGGATGGCGACGTCATCGATCGGAGCACCGTTGGCGCGCTCCTCCTCGAGGGCGAGGGTAACGCCAATGACGGGGGCGGAAACATAGGGGTGGGTGTTATAGAACTCCAGGTGGCGCTTAAGCGCGGCAATCTGGTCATCCTTGCTGGTGTAGAGCTTCTTGATCGCAGGGATCATTGCGAAGCACCAGCCGCCGTTCTGCATACGCTCGTAGTTCCACGAGCCCTGAAGGAACTGATGACGGAAGCAAACCTTCTTACGGTCAGCCTTGGTGAGCTGAATCTTGTTCTCTGCCATATGTATCACTCCCCTCCTACTCGTAATCGTTCAGAATGTCGCCGAGCGGGTCGCCGGAGCCACCGCCCGTGCCGCCACCCTGCTTGGCCAGATCCTTAAGGCCAAGGTAGATGAGGGCAAGGGAGATGCCGATGAGGCCAAGGGCGATCAGCGTGAGCTGAGGGATGGCAGCAAGGACAAAGCCGAGGATGAAGAACGGCCAGGTCTCCTTGGTGGCCATCATGTTGATGACCATGGCGTAACCGACGGAAGCGACCATGCCGCCGCCGACGGCCATGCCGCCGGACAGCCAGTCGGGCATAGCGTTAAGCGCGTTGGTAACAGCCTCGGCCGGGATAACGCACAGAAGTACTGCCGGGATGGCGATACGAAGGCCCTGCATGAGGATAGCAGCGTACTGCCAGCGCTCGATGCCGGAGAAGTCGCCCTTCTCGGCGCAACCGTCCATGGCGTGAGCGATAGCGGTAGCAATGGTACGGCAGATCATGGTCAGGAACAGACCAGCGACCGACAGCGGGACGGCGACGGCGATGGCCGCGGTAACGGCCTTGGCCGAATCAGTGGCGCCGCCGTTGAGGGCGAGCACCATGATGATCGAAGAAGCGACCGAGGCCAGAGCGGCGTCAGGCGCGACGGCGGCGCCGACGTTAGCCCAGCCAAGGGCCATCATCTGGAGCGAACCGCCCAGGAGGATGCCCTCCTGAAGGTGACCGGTTACGAGACCGATAAGCGTGCATGCCACGAGCGGCTGATGGAACTGGAACTCATCCAGAATGCCTTCCATACCGGCAAGCAACGCGACAATCGCAACAAGCAGAATAGTGATTGCAGACATGTATCGGACCCTCCTTTACTATGCTTGAGCGGCCAGTTCGGCCTTAGCTTTCTTCAACATGGCGTCGAGATCCTCGGAGGCATCCGAAGGAACCTTGCGGACCTCGAACTTGACGCCCTTGGCCTTGAGGGCCTCGAGGGTCTTAACGTCGTCATCGCCCATAGCGACGGCGTTGGTGACGACGACCTTGCCCTTGGAGTGAGCCATGGAACCGATGTTGACTTCCTTGATGTCGACGCCGGCCTCGATGGCCTTGAGCAGATCCTGCGGGTTCTCGAAGAGCAGCATGGCCTTGGTGTCACCAAAACGCGTGTCCTTGACGACCTCGGCCATCTTCTTGATAGGCACGACGTTGGCATGGACTCCCGGAGGGGCAGCCTGCTCGATCATGGTCTTGCGGAGCTCGTCGTGAGCAACGCCGTCGGAAACCACGATGATGCGGTTGGGGTTGATCTGCTTGGTCCACGTGGTGGCCACCTGACCATGCAGCAGACGGGTGTCGATACGGACGTGGGCAATCTTGATGTGCCCGTCGCCGATGACCGTTCCCGGAGGGATGGCGCCTGCAGGAGCAGCGGCGGCCGTAGCCGGCTTCTTCTCCTCGGGCTCCAGAGACTCGGGCTTGACGCGCACGCCAGCCTTAGCCTCAGTCACGAGATGTTTTGCGATCGCATGTGCAGTGTTCTTTGCATCAAAGCGCTGCGAATATGCCTCGATGAGCATAGGCAGGTTGACACCGGTGACGATAGCCCAGGAATCATGGCCCTCGATGAGCCCGCTAATCTGGTTGAACGGCGTGCCGCCCCACAGATCAACGAGGAAGAGCACCTGCTCCTGGTCCTCGAAGGAAGCGATTGCTTCCTCGACCTTAGCACGGAAGTCGTCGGGGCCCATGCTCGGCTCGAGCGAGACCACGGCCACAGACGGCTGATCGCCAAAGACCATCGAGCCCGTCTGCTTGATTCCAGCTGCCAAGTCCCCGTGGCTAGCAAGAACAATACTTACCATCACATAACCTCCTTTTTGTCTACGTAATTCCTACACGACATGAAAGGAGTATACCTGTTTTGTTTGTGGAATTATAGCTAAATTCGTAAAAGGTTGCATTATTTGTTTAAACGTCTAAGTTTGTTACAAGTTGATTACGTTACTGCTTTTTGACTCATTACCCGCCAAGGCGTCGCTCATCAAGCCACGCATTTTACAGATACAAGCAGACTGTTCATTAATATCGATTTTAGGCAAGCGCGAATGCGCTTGTACTGCCGCTACATTGTTCAAACAGGTATGACTTGACTATTTGCGCGACTTATGATCTACGAAACCACTCAAAAAAGTTGCGGTGGAATAGTTCTTGTTTAAGAGCCAGAAGGCTGGATTTAGGAACTATTTCACCGCAACTTATAGGGAATCCTAGACGATGTGGAGGGGGTGGGCGGCATCGACGGCGTCGAGGACGTCGGAAGGGCCGTCGGGGGCAGCGTCTGCCGGTTCCTCGTCGGGGGTCTCGATCTGCTTGATCATGACCTCCTGGCCCTGCAGCAGGTATGTTTCGCCGCTACCGCAATGGGGGCAGGTCTTGCCGTGCTCGACCGTCGCGTAGTCGCGACCGCATGCCGCGCAATGCGTCACGGCCTCGACGGGCTCCACAATAAGCTCCGCGCCCTGCGTGATGGGCTTTTTATCTGCCGCCCAGCGCCAAGCGTCGAGCAGCAAGTCGGGAACGACGCCCGAGACCTCGCCCAGCAGCAGCGTGACGCTCGAAACGCGACGCACGCCATTGGCGCGCGCCACGTTCTCGACATCGCGAATGATGTGATAGACGATTCCGAGCTCGTGCATTTATTTCCTTCCGCCGTTCTACCGAACGGCGGTCGGCTTGACGCTGCGCGAGCCCCAGACGGGCGATCTGCCTTTCAATCGTCGGGCATGGGCAAAAGCCCTATGCCCTCCTCTTTCAAGGCACCTCGCCACGCCTGGGACTCGCTCGCTGTCCAACCGCTCTCTGCGCCGTTCTCCTGCTTGTTGCGTTTCTTACTTCTTCCCAAATTTGATCTTGATGGCGCGCTTGAGCGCGTACTTGCCGAGGCTTGGGAGCTTTTGCTCGTATTTGACCATCGTTGAGCACTCGGGGCGGTCGCGATCCAGATGGATGGCGTCGAACGCGCACTTGGTGGTGCACAGACCGCAGCCGATGCACTTGTTGGGATCGACGATCGAGGCACCGCAGCCCAAGCAGCGGGCGGTTTCGGCGCGCACCTGCTCCTCGGTAAAGGTCTCGACGTACTCGCTAAAGGGCGCAGCCTTCTCGCGCTCGTGGTCGACATGCGCCACCTCGCGGCTCGCGTTGTCATAGCTCTCAATCACGACATCGTCGCGGTCGAGCGCGGCGTAGTGGCGCTGGTTGCGGCCGATGGTGAGCGTGGAGCCCGGCTGCACAAAGCGATGGATGGATACGGCGGCCTCATGACCGGCGGCGATGGCGTCGATGGCAAAGCTCGGACCGGTGTAGACGTCGCCGCCCACAAAGATGTCGGGCTCGGCGGTCTGATAGGTCTGGGGATCGGCAAGGGCGCCCTGGCCGCGACCAAGCTCCACCTTAGAGCCAGCCAGCAGATCGCCCCACACAATGGACTGGCCAATCGACATGACTACGCGGTCGGCATCGACACGACGCAGATCGTTCTCGTCGTACTCGGGCGCAAAACGGCCCTCGTCGTCAAAGACACGCGTGCAGCGCTTGAAGGTGATACCGCACACATGGCCGGCCTCATCCAGGTGAATCTCCTTGGGACCCCAGCCGCAGCTGATGTGGGAGCCGTCCTCAACGGCCTCGCGACGCTCCTCCTCGCTGGCGGGCATCTGGGCCTCGCTCTCCAGGCAGAACATCTCAACGTGCTCGGAACCCAGGCGGCAGGCGTTGCGCGCGACGTCGATAGCCACGTTGCCGCCGCCCACCACGATGGTGCGGCCGGGCAGCGTGTCGATCTTGCCGTTGTTGACCTCGCGCAAGAAGTCGACGGCCACGGTCACGTCCTCGGCATCCTCGCCCGGAATACCGGCAAGGCGGCCGCCCTGGCAGCCAATAGCCACATAGAAGACCTTAAAGCCCTGCTCGCGCAGCTCGTCGAGCGTCACATCGCGACCGACCTCCACGCCATAGCGGAACTCGGCACCCATCAGGCGAATGACCTCGACCTCGGCCTCGATAACGTCCTTCTGCAGCTTAAAGCTGGGAATGCCATAGGTGAGCATGCCGCCCGGGCGCTCGTTCTTCTCGAACACGACGGGCTTGTAGCCCTTCTCGGCCAGATAAAAAGCGCAGGACAGACCGGCCGGGCCGGCACCGATGATGGCGATCTTCTGATCGAAGCCGCCAGCGCGTGTCGGCGTCACCACGGGCGGGACATAGCGGGTCGCGGCATCAAGATCGCGCTGGGCGATAAACTTCTTGACCTCGTCGATAGCCACGGCGGCATCCACGCGACCACGGGTACAGGCATCCTCACAGCGGCGGTTGCACACGCGGCCGCAGATAGCGGGCAGCGGGTTCTCGCGCTTGATGAGCGCCAGCGCCTCGTCATAGCGGCCCTGCGCCGCGAGCTTTAAGTAGCCCTGAACGGCAACGTGCGCGGGGCAGGCCGTCTTGCAGGGCGCGGTGCCGGACTCGTGCGTCTCGATACGGTTATCGTTGCGGTAGTTGGGCGACCACTTGGTGTGGTCCCACTTGGTGGCATCGGGCAGCCCCTGGCGCGGATACTCGGGCACCTGTCCGCCGGCCTTTTTGCTGCAGAGCTTCTGGCCGAGCTTGGCAGCACCGGCCGGGCACACCTCAACGCAGCGACCGCAGGCCACGCACTTGTCCTTCTCGACCTTGGCGACATAGGCCGAGCGCGACAGGTTGGGTGTGTTGAACAGCTGCGATGTGCGCAGGGCGTAGCACACGTTGACGTTGCAGTTGCAGATGGCGAAGATCTTGTTCTCACCGTCGATATTGGTGATCTGGTGCACAAAGCCGTTGTCCTCGGCCTGGCGCAAGATGTCGTAGACCTCCTCGCGCGTCACGTAATGGCCGCGGTCGGTCTCGACCACATAGTCGGCCATGTCGCCCACGGCAATGCACCAGTCGGCGGGGTCGTCGGCGCAGCCCTCGCCCATCACGCGACGGCTCGCGCGGCAGCTGCAGGTGCTGGCGGCATATTTGCCATCGTATTTGTCGAGCCAATGCTCGATATGCTCGATCGGCACCGAGGTGCTCGTGGCATCAATGGCCTTCTCGACCGGAATGACGTGCATGCCGATGCCGGCGCCTCCGGGCGGCACCATCGGCGTGGCCTTGGACAGCGGCCCCTTGGACGCCTGCTCAAAAAACTTGGCATAGACCGGATGCTCCTCAAGCTGGCTCACACGCATGTTGAGGAACTCGGCAGAACCCGGCACCAGCATGGGCAGCACCCACTGCTTGGCGCGCTCGGGGTTTTCCCAGTTGTACTCGAGCAGGCCCGTGTAGCTCATGTCGTCGAGCATCTTCTCGATATCGGCCTCGGACATGCCGGTGAGCTTGACCATCTCGGGCAGCGTATAGGGACGGCGCATCTTCATCTTGCAGAGCACTTCGGCCTGCTCGTCGGTTGCGGCCTCGGCAAACGACCAGTACTCGTAGCCCAGCAGCTCGTCGCGATGCAGCAGACGGTTGGTGCAGTGCTCGCACAGCTTGACGATTGCCTCGCGCGGATGCTCCGGCAGCGGCGGCACAAACTCCGCACCGATATCGGGCTCGGTGTAGCTAATTCCCGGTCCGTTGAGAATCATGGTTGTCCCTTCTCTTGCCACAGCCCGGCGAGACCGCGGCGCCCCTCTTTTTTGCAGGCCGGACATGCCCCCATGCCGTTCACCCGCCATTGTTGACATTGTGTCAAAAATAGTATTGACGAACCGTCAACAATATTCAAGACTGTTAGGCGAACGGTCAGGCAAAAGAGGATGAAAGGCGGCAAAACATGGGCAACAACACAGCAGACACCTCTGTGGTCGATGCCGTCCCCGCATCCGATAGCGCGACAAAGCGCCTGACGGGCGACGAACGCCGTCGCGAGATCCTCGATGCCGTGCGCACCGTAAGCTCCGAGCTGGGCGTGTCGCATCTTTCGGTATCGGCCGTGACCAAGCGAGCCGGCTGTACACGCTCGCTGTTCTACCACTACTTTGCCGATATGGACGCCGCCGTCACCGCCGTCATGGACGAGGCAATCGACGGTTTTATCTCCGAGCTCGAGCAGTGGAATGCCAGCCGCACGGTTGGCGACATCGAAGGCGCACTCGACACCGTCGCCCCGCTCTTCAAGCGCCTGGTCGCCAGCGGCCACGAGCTGCCAAGCACGCTCACCTCGAGCAGCGGCGCACTCTACGGCGGCTTTCTGCACAACGTGGTCCAGCGCGTGGCTCAGTATATCTGCGACACCACCGTGGTGGATTTTGTCACCCATCATGAGCTACGCATCGACCATGTCTACGAGACGTTCTACACCCTCATCATGGGGTTGTTGATGTATATCCGCACGCACCCCGATGTGCCCGACGAGACGGTCAAGGAAATCATCGCCTCGACACTCCACATCGAGGGCTATACCGCCAAGTATCCGGAGCGCAAGCCCCAGAACTGACGACATTTGGCCAAACTGCTCGCGATCAGAAGAGGGGCCGCGGGCGTGTGAAAGGAGAGCAGCATGCTGTTCGACGTTTGGGGTAGCGATACCCTTATCCACTGGGCTGGCTGGGCCATGGTCTTTATTGGCCTGATCGTGCTCAACGAGGTCGGCCGCCGCACCAAGCTGGGCGCGGCAATCATCTTTGGCGTGGCTCCGCTGGCCATGACCATCTACTGCGTCGCCATCGCCGTGGGCGTTTCGCAGGGTGCCGAGTGGGCGCTCACCAACCCCACTCACGTGTACCAGAACAGCTGGTTCCACTACGCCAAGGTGTACGCGGCGCTGGCCGGTTGCTGGGGCTTCATTGCCATTAAGTACCAGTGGGGCAAGATCGGCAAGGCGCACTGGTTCCGTGCATGGCCGTTTGTGATCGTCGCCATCAACATCATGATCGCCGTCGTGTCCGACTTCGAGAGCGCCTATCACTTCTTTGTCCTGGGCCAGTCCACCTGGGTCACCTCCGAGGGTGCCACGCAGCTTGCCGGCTGGAACAACGTGTTCAACGGCATTGCGGGCATCATCAACATCTTCTGCATGACCGGCTGGTGGAGCGTCTACGCCTCCGAGGATCAGACCGATATGCTGTGGCCCGACATGACCTGGGTCTACATCATCGCCTACGATATCTGGAACTTCTGCTACACCTACAACTGCCTGCCCACCCACTCCTGGTTCTGCGGCTTTGCGCTGCTGCTGGCGCCCACCGTCGCCGCCTTTATCTGGAACAAGGGCGGCTGGATCCAGAACCGCGCCTTTACGTTGGCTATTTGGTGCATGTTTGCCCAGGTGTTCCCGTACTTCCAGGAGGAGTCCATCTTTGTGACCCACTCCACGCTCGACCCCGGCGCCGCTACCGCGGTCTCGATCGCCGCACTGGTCGCCAACGTCGCCGCGATCATCTATATCGCCTACCGTGCCAAGAAGCTCGGCCGCAATCCCTACAAGCAGGATGTCTTTGAGGGCACCAGCGATTGGGAGAAGGCTACTGCTCGCCGCGCCAAGGTTGATTACGCACACGCCGAGTAACATGTTGGTCGCTGTTGGCAGTTGGGTATAGGCCCGTCCGCCAGACTTTCAATCTAATGTCTCGCAGAGCCCCCGGAAAGCGTTTCGTGAACTGCACCCCAAAACTTGGACGGCTTAAATAAAAACTACGCCGCAAGGGACTGTCTCCGGAACTCCTCCGGGGTCAGTCCCTTCAGTTTAACCTGGCGCCTCCTCGTGTTCCAATGGACCACGAAGTCGTCGAGGTCC
>DBFZVF010000029.1:0-4640 GCA_048519165.1 Collinsella sp. | reverse complement strand
GTGGACGTCCGGGTGGTTGTTCACGACGTAGTGCACGAAGTTGCTGCCGATGAAGCCGCAGCCGCCCGTGACGATGATATTGTGTGGTTCGAAAATCTCAGACATGAGGGGTTCCTCCTAGTACTCGCGCGGGCTGTTGACGATCTCGCCGGCGGCGACCTTCTTCAGGTGCTGCCCGTAGACCGACTTGCCGTAGGCCTTGGCGGCCCCCTCCAGCTCGGCGGTCGTGATCCAGCCGTTCTCCCAGGCGATCTCCTCGGGGACCGAGACCGGCAGGTCCTGGGAGTGCTCCACGGCGCGGACGAACTCCGCGGCCTCGTGCAGGCTCTCCATGGTGCCGGTGTCCAGCCACGCGTAGCCGCGGCCGAGGGTCACCACGGACAGCGTCCCCTCCTCCAGGTACATCTGGTTGAGCGTGGTGATCTCCAGCTCGCCGCGGGCCGAGGGCCTCACCTCGTGCGCCTTGGCGGCCACGTCGCCCGAGTAGAAGTACAGGCCGGTTACGGCGTAGGAGCTCTTGGGGCACTCGGGCTTCTCCTCGATGGAGACGGCCCTCCCCTCGCCGTCGAACTCCACGACGCCGAAGCGCTCGGGGTCGTCCACGTGGTAGCCGAAGACCGTGGCGCGGCCCGACTCGGCGTTCTGGACGGCGCGCGTCAGGTGGCGGCTGAGCCCGTTGCCGTAGAAGATGTTGTCGCCGAGCACCAGGGCGCACGGCTCGCCGGCGATGAACTCCTCGCCGATGGTGAATGCCTGCGCCAGGCCATCGGGGCTCGGCTGCTCGGCGTAGGACAGGTTGACGCCGTAGCGCGAGCCGTCCCCGAGCAGGCGCTCGAAGTTGGGCAGGTCGGTAGGCGTGGAGATGACCAGGATGTCCCGGATGCCCGCCAGCATGAGGGTGGACAGCGGGTAGTAGATCATGGGCTTGTCGTAGACCGGCAGCAGCTGCTTGGAGGTCACGAGCGTGAGCGGGTACAGGCGCGTGCCGGACCCGCCGGCGAGGATGATGCCTTTCATATCCTAATCCAATCTAATTGAATGACATTTACTAATGCTTAAGCCTGCTCAAACGCGAGGCGACGTTTTTCAATTCAGAATGATTAAGTAAAAGATAGCCAATATAAACTATCGAATACAGGAGTGCCGCCACTCCACCGGGCATGAGCTCGGTAAATAAGACGAAGGCAACTGTAAGCAAAATCTCCTGGAACGGCCTGGACGAACCCGCAGCACTTAACCTTTCATTTAAATATAGTTCGGACCACAGCGACCTTCCGATAATGCAGATTACAGCGCCACACAGGACAGCATCGAGTGAATCGAGAGCGAGAACACCGAATACCGAAAAGACGGTGCTGCAAATAACGGCAACGATATTCAACTTCAGGAGCAGCTGTTCTTTACGAAGAACCTTGAAATAGGTAGTACAACAAAGGCTCATCTTTGTATTAAAGACGCATATCGGGAGTAAGAGCGCAAAATATCTAAAGCTTTCGGAATATTGAGGAAGCCATGCCCCCAAAAACCAAACCATAGGGAAATAGAGTAAGTAGATCGCAGGGAAGATAAGCTCGATAGAATTTCTTATGCCAATGTAAAAACGAACCCTCTCATCATCAGAGCCTGTCCTAAGGGCAGGAAATAAGACCATGCTCGCCTGCGAGACGAAAGTGATGAAGAAATTCACCAGAGAAAGGGAGAACGAAATTTTTGCAAAGGCGACAATACCCCAAAAATGATCGATAAGAAACCTGGATACGCCGAGGATCAGTGTGTCGGCGATATTCGCAATCATCAGCTTTACGCCAACGACGATGCTGCGGGTACCATCCTTAAGTGCATTGCCAAAAGACATCGATTTAACGCGCAGGATATCTTTGCCCATCCAGGAACAATATATGAGCGCGATAATCTTCGAGACGAGATACGCATAGACATAGGGGTGGTAATCCGAAACCTTAAATCCAATTAGAACAAGGAGAGGGACCAGGAACACCAGCCTGTCTAGCATTGTGGAGAACGAAAAGAGCTTAGTTTCATTCATGGCCTGAAAGACAAAGCCCAAATAACTTGTCAGGTTATAGACGACGGTGTAAAGCGCAAATGACGCGACAACAAAAAATCGATTTGCATCATCGACAAGAGGCAGAGAAGCTAAAGTGATGCCGAGGCAGATCACTGCTTGAAAACAAGCACCGAAGATATATTGAGATTTGATCGAGCTCTTATCGATTTCCTCACGAGAGAGACCGCCGTTGATCAGGTAGACACCATCGTTCAGGCCAAGGTGGAAAAAGCCAGAATAGGTCGTATAGAACATGAACAGCTGCCAATAACCATAATCGGCAACACCGACGATTTTCGGCACGAGCAGCGACATGACGACACTGACCGATAGAGAAATAAACTGTGCAGCAAACGCAATCATAGTGTTGCGTGCAATAGACGAATAATTCATTTGACCTCGTTTGATTAAACTATCAACCTTGATTTATTCAGAAATCAAAATAGGCCCTGACTCATACAAATTTGAATGCCGAGCACTCGCTCTGCCCAGGGCGAGTCCACAGGTAGCGAACAAGATCACCGTTGGCACCCACCAACCAAGCTCGCAGTAAAACATGAACTCCGCACAGCATATACAGGAAACGGAAAAAAGCACTTGATCAAGTTCACAATCTGACTTGAACGAACTGATGCCAGCGGAAATCAGCAAGGATGCAAAACTACAAATTCCAAGAAAACCATATTCATACAGCATTGCAAGGAAACCGTTGTCTACCGTTGAAAAACCACTGATTTCAACTGTGGTGTCCAACATGGTTATGCGACTACTGCCATAACCATTTCCAGTAAGCCAAAACAGCGGTCTGCTTAGGAAGCTATGAATAATGTAGGAAATCGCTCCAGAGCGCTGGCTATATGACACATCAGTTTCAAGTTCACCAAATCGTGAACCAACAAAGTTAAACAGACCAGACTTGTAAAGCATGAAAACGAGCAGCAATACAGCTGGGGTTAAAAGGGCAATTAAATTCCATTTAGAATACTCAGGATTCTTTAGGCGAAAAACCAGGTACACCAATGCTGAAGCCGTGAGAATGATCCAAGCGCTACGGCTCTTTGTCAGAAGCAGGGCGACCAAAAGAACCACAGAGTATAAGAGACGTTTCATTTTGCTTGTCTCCAATTTAAAGTTGATTACCACCGCAATAACTATCATTTGACCAAATACGATTGCATGTCCGAAAAAACTACGCAGTCGATACAGAGATGGATTATCAATCGTTATAGTTTGCAGAAAAGAAAAAGAACCATTTGTAACTAATCGTTGACCTAAAACAATTTCAAGGACAAAGCTAAATAGGCAGGCGAACACGGTTATATTGCGAAGCATGAGCAATGCAGCCCCAACCCAGCCATCGTTCTTTTCTTTACCGTAAATAAAACCAAGAAGAATACAGAAGAAGTACGAGCAGACCGTAAGAAGGGATTCATCCATGCTTCGGGACGCAAACGCAATGGCAGAAAAGAAAATTATCGCGCCCGACACGGCAACAGGAATGGCGTTATCTAAAAGAACTTTATAAAGACGCCCAGAAAGAACTTCTTTGAAAACGAGCAATCCTAGAACTATAAAAAATAACCCTTTAACAGGAGAAATAACGCTTAGGATTGCGGCGAAAATCAAAATAGTGAATTCGTTAGTTAAGAGCTCAAGCATTCTAAACGCCTACTTACTGTCACCGGAACTGATTAAGGCCTTTAAATCACCAAGCAGGGAACAATTTGACAGTTCATACTCACGATATTTTAAAATGATGCCTAGATCGCTAATTTTTAGACCGCCTTCAAGCAAGTGCATACGGGCATCCAAAACAGAACGGTAATGTTCTATATGTGTAGAAGAACCACGATAATCACCAGGATTGCTACTGCAGTATTCTTCTAAAGCATTAGAAAACCTCAGACACATCTCTATCTCACCAATACGAGATCTCTTATCAAGGTAACGCATCTCGGTTGCATTAGAGTCATGTCTAC
Source organism: Collinsella sp. (assembly GCA_048519165.1). Lineage (GTDB taxonomy): Bacteria > Actinomycetota > Coriobacteriia > Coriobacteriales > Coriobacteriaceae > Collinsella. Next base: position 596 of record DBFZVF010000029.1, on the reverse strand, counting down.
GGAATCGAATCAAGGGCCGATTCAAGAGCCTGAGGGTTCCCTTCAACAAAGAGAATCGCCACAGCATTCCGTCATGCGCAAAATCATCCTGCCAATATGGCAAGATTTCTCTAATAAAGTTCGATTTAACAGCATATGAGCATCCAGGTCGACGTACTGCCATAAACTTTTCGTCAAAAGACGGAGCATCCAAATCATCAACAGATTTGGCATTATCAACTGCACCATATACTCTTACTTTTTTACCGCCATCTTCATAAAACGGCTCGACGGCACAGCATAGGACGTCAATCGAAGGATCCTTCTGGAGAATCGAGGACATCACAGCGATTTTATCCGAATCCCAGATATCGTCCTGATCACACGGAAATACGATACAGTCGTTTTTAGACGCAAGGTCGAGAAGTGCCTTGAAACTTTTGCGCCAGCCGAAATTCGAACAGTTTCTGCTGAGGGTCCAATTACTGAGACTGTATTTCTCGATGTATCTGCAAATAAGATCGAACGAGCCATCCGTCGAGCAATCATCCGCGATTAGTACTCGGTCCGGAGACACTGTCTGGAGTCTTAAGCTATCTAGCTGCTCAGTAAGATAT
>DBFZVF010000028.1:0-4269 GCA_048519165.1 Collinsella sp. | reverse complement strand
AGGTGTAGCTCGAGGCAGCCTTGCCGCTAACGATGAAGGTCGTCGGCGTCACGTGGAAATTGGGATCGGCGATGCGACGGTTGTAGATGTCCATCACCTTCATGATGTTCATGAGCTGGCGCTTGTAGGCGTGGAAGCGCTTCACCTGGACATCGAAGACGGTGTTGGGGTCAATGACCAGACCGGTCTCGGCCTTAACGTAGGCGGCCAGGCGCTCCTTGTTGGCGCGCTTGGAGGCACCCACGGCCTTCAGGAACTCGGTGTCGTTCTGGAACTCCTTGAGCTTCTCCAGCTCAAAGGCGTCCTTCAGCCAGCCGTCGCCAATGGCCTCGGTCACGAGCTTGGCGTAGGTGGGGTTGGCCTCGGCAAAGAAGCGACGGTGCGAGATGCCGTTGGTCTTGTTGTTGAACTTTTCGGGCGTCAGGGCATAGAAGTCCTTGAGCACGATGTTCTTAATGATGTCGGAGTGGATCTTGGCCACGCCGTTGACGCTGTGGCTGCAGATCACGGACAGGTTGGCCATGCGAATCTCGCCGTCCCACAGGATGGCGGTCTGGCGCAGACGCTCCTGCCAGCCCTCCTGCGTGGTGTCGAACGACTCGTGCCAACGACGGCTGATCTCGTCGATGATCTGGTACACACGGGGGAGGAGCTTGGAGAACATGCCGATGGGCCACTTCTCCAGGGCCTCGGGCAGGATGGTGTGGTTGGTGTAGCTCACGACCTGCGTCACGATGTTCCAGGCGTCGTCCCACTCGAGCTTCTTCTCGTCGATGAGGATACGCATGAGCTCGGGACCGCACATGGCGGGGTGCGTGTCGTTGGTGTGGATGGCCACAAACTGCGGCAGCAGCTCCCAGTTCTCGCCGTGCTCCTTCTCAAAGGTGTCGAGCAGGCTGTAGATGCCGGCCGAGACAAACAGGTACTCCTGCTTCAGGCGCAGCAGGCGGCCGTGCTCGCCGGCGTCGTTGGGGTAAAGGATGGCGCTGATGGCCTCGGCCTCGGCGCGCTCGGCGTCGGCCAGGGCATAGTCGCCGCGGTTGAAGGCCTCAAGGTCAAAGTGCTCCTCGACCGGCTCGGCGGCCCAGACGCGCAGCTTGTTGACGGTCTCGCCGGCATAGCCCACGACGGGGATGTCAAAAGGGACGGCCAGGATATCCTGCGTGTCCACCGTGCGGTAGAACGTGCGGCCGTTCTCCTCAAAGCCCTCAACGTGGCCACCAAACTTGATGGTCACGGCCTTGTCCTGACGGCGGACCTCCCAGGGATAGCCGTGGGTGAGCCACTCGTCGGTAGCCTCGACCTGGCTGCCGTTGACGATCTCCTGCTTAAACAGGCCGTAGCGGTAGCGCATACCGTTGCCGTAGCCGGCAATGCCCTCGGCTGCCATGGAATCCAGGAAGCACGCGGCCAGACGGCCCAGACCGCCATTGCCCAGCGCCGGATCGGGCTCCTGGTTCTCGATGACGGACAGGTCGAAACCCATGTCGTCGAGTGCCTCGGCGACCATGTCGCGCACGCCAAAGTTGAGCAGATAGTTGTCGAGCAGGCGGCCGATCAAAAACTCGATCGAGAAGTAGTACACGCGCTTTTTACCCTCGGCGGTCACGCGGGCGTCGCTCTTGGTGGCAACGGTGCGTGCCTTCTCGGCCACGAGCTTGGCCAAGGCGTTAAAGCGGTCGAGGTCGCTGGCGGCCTCGACGCTCTTGCCACTGATGCTCATGACGGCATCGCGATAGAGCTCGGTAAACTCCTGCTTGTTGTCGAAGATCTTATTCATACGTTCCTTTCCCCCGGGGATGTTTCTCCCGGAACGGTTATGACTTGTATCCTACGCCCTGTCGGGGCGGGTGATTACAGCTGTAACGCCTTTGTTACGCTTTCTTGGCAGGAGCCTTAACAGCAGCTGCCTTGGCCTTGGGAGCAGTCTTTTTGGTGACCGCCTTCTTGGCCGTGGTCTTGGAAGTGGTCTTAGCGGCGGATTTGGCAGCCTTCGCCTTGGCCGGAGCCTTCTTAACAGCCGCAGGCTTGGGCTTCACCGAGGATGCACGCTTGCGCGTCGCCTTCTTGGGCTTCTCGACCACGGGCGGCTTATAGCTGCTGGGGCCGCGGCGCTTAAGCACCACGCCTGCCAGGCCGGGCACCTTCATCTCGATGGAGTCCATCTGCCCGTTCCAGGGATAGGGCTCGCTCGAGCAGGTGTAGGGCTCCTCACCGGCATATCCGCTGCCGCCAAACTCGGGACGGTCGGAGTCAAAGATGACCTCCCAGTCGCCCTCGCGCGGCACGCCCACACGGAAGCTCTCGTAGCTCGCCGGATCAAAGTTGATCAGAATTACCAGGTCGTCATCGACGTCCTCGCCCTGGCGCACAAAGCTCACGATGGACTGCTTGGAGTTGTCCGCGTCGATCCAGGTAAAGCCGTCGTCGGTGTAGCCGCGCTCGTACAGAGCGGGCTCGGCGGTGTACAGGTGGTTAAGCGCCTTGATAAACGCCTGATGATGACGGTGAGTCTCGTACTCCTCGGTCAGGAACCACTGGATGGACTCGTAGTAGCGCCATTCAATAAACTGACCGATCTCGTTGCCCATAAAGTTGAGCTTGGCACCGGGGTGTGTCATCTGGTAGAAGGCCAGCGTGCGCAGGCCGGCAAACTGGCGCCACCAGTCGCCCGGCATACGGCCGATGAGCGAGCACTTGCCGTGCACGACCTCGTCGTGGCTCAGCGGGCAGATGAAGTTCTCGGTAAAGGCGTACATGATGGAGAACGTGAGTAGGCCGTGGTTGCCGGGGCGCCACGGAAAATCGGTCTGCATGTAGTGCAGGGTGTCGTTCATCCAACCCATGTCCCACTTGTAGTGGAAGCCCAGGCCGCCGTCCTGTGGCGGATAGGTCACGAGCGGCCACGCGGTTGACTCCTCGGCCATCATCATCACGTCGGGGTAGTGCGCCTCTACAGCGCAGTTGACCTGACGAATAAACGCGCTGGCGTCCAGGTCCTCCTCGGTTCCGTACTTGTTGAACTTCTTTTGACCCGGATCGTCGATGCCAAAGTTGAGGTACAGCATGCTGGACACGCCGTCCATGCGAATGCCGTCCACGTGGAAGTTCTCGAGCCAATACAGCACGTTGGAGACCAGGAAGGAGCGTACCTCGCCGCGGGCGAAGTCAAACTTGTGCGTGCCCCAGTTGGGGTGAATCTCGTGCTCAAACAGCATGTGGCCATTAAAAGTGGCAAGGCCGTGGGAGTCGGCGCAAAAACCGCCGGGCACCCAGTCCATGATCACGCCAATGCCAGCCTCGTGGCACGCATCGATAAAGTGCATGAGCTGCTGCGGATCGCCGTAGCGCGACGTGGCGGCGTAATAGCCGGTCGTCTGGTAGCCCCAGGAGCCATCGAAGGGATGCTCCATAAGCGGCATGACCTCGATATGCGTGTAGCCCATGTCGCGCACGTAGTCCACGAGCTCCACCGACAGGTCGTCGTAGGTGTAGAACTCGCCGCGCTGCGCGGGGAAGGGATCCATGGGACCTGGGTAGTTGCCGTACTCGTCGGGCTCGCCCTGCGGCGCGTCGCCGTGGCGCTTCCACGAGCCAATATGCACCTCGTAGATGTTGAGCGGCTGCGACATGTGGTTATGGCCGGCGCGACGCTTGAGCCATGCGGCGTCGTTCCACTTATAGCCGTCGAGGGTCCACAGCACGCTCGCGGTACCCGGAGGGCACTCGGCCTTAAAGGCATACGGATCGGCCTTGTAGAGCTTTTCGCCCTCGTTGGTCTCAATAAGGTACTTATAGAGCTGGCCCTGTTCAGCGCCAGGAATAAAGCCTTCCCAAATGGTGCTCGTATGCACGGGCACCAGCGGGTTGGCTTCCTCATCCCAGTCGTTAAATTCGCCAATGACATGGACACTCTTTACGTCGGGCGCCCAAACGCAAAAGCGCCAGCCGCGCGTACGGTTCTGCGTGTCGGGATGCGCGCCCATCTTTTCCCAGCTGCGCTCCCACGTGCCAATGCCAAACAGGTAGACATCGTCCTTGGAGAGCTCCGGTGCGTGCGGAGCCGGTTTGCGGGTTGCGGGCTTTTTAGCCGTTGGCTTTAGCTTTGTATCGCTCACGTTTGATCCCATCATGACGCGGCAGCGTGTTGCCTTGGTGACTAGATGCGAAAGGTCCAAGGCTGCACGAATCGAAGGGACGGCGAAGTTTCAGTGATTCGTTCCACCTCGCGTGCTCGGTGGAACTTTCGGCAGAAACTACGATAACACC
>DBFZVF010000027.1:0-3166 GCA_048519165.1 Collinsella sp. | reverse complement strand
CCTGTCCCCGCTGCTGGTGCTCATCATCGGCGCCTTTGCTTTGATGCTTGTCATCCAGCCGGTTGGCGCTTGGCTGACGACCGCGATCTTTAGCGTCCTCACCTTTATCTTTGAGAAGCTGGGCGTTCTGGGCGGCTATATCCTGTCGGCAGGCTTCTTGCCGCTGGTGTCCGTTGGCCTGCATCAGGCACTTACGCCGATCCACGCTATGCTCAACGATCCCGACGGCGCTACCAAGGGCATCAACTACCTGCTGCCCATCCTTATGATGGCTGGCGGCGGTCAGGTCGGTGCCGGTCTGGCGCTGTACTTTAAGACCAAGAACGCCAAGCTTAAGAAGTATGTCGCAGAGTCCATTCCCGTTGGCATCCTGGGCGTTGGCGAGCCTCTGATGTATGCCGTTACGCTGCCGCTTGTCCGCCCGTTTGTGACGGCCTGCCTGGGTGCCGGATTTGGCGGTGCGCTCGCGGCACTGCTTCACATCGGCACGGTTTCTCAGGGCGTTTCCGGTCTGTTTGGCCTGCTGATTGTCGTTCCCGGCCAGCAGCTCGGCTACGTTGCCGCTATGCTGCTTGCCTATGCCGCCGGCTTTGTCCTGACGTGGTTCTTCGGCGTCGACGAGCAGAAGATCAACGAGTTCTTTGGCGAGTAGCTTGATGCTGCGCGCTATGTCATTCGAGCGTCATGACGTGCCGCAGATCTCTTGATGCTATGGTTGTGCCGGCGGGGCTAACTGCTCCGCCGGCCTTTTTTAAAGGAGAATCGAAGCGTGAGAACGGGTATTTCGATTTATCTTTCCAGTCCCCTGCAGGATATCGAGCGGACGATTGAACATGGTGCCGCGGCGGGTGCGCGCTATGCGTTTACCTCGCTGCATATTCCCGAGGATGGGGGAGCGGCATATGCCGATAAGGTTCGCCAGGTGCTGTCGCTGCTTTCCGCTCGCGGTATTGCGCTCATTGCCGATGTGGGGCCGCGCACGTGCGATTTGCTGGGCCTTGAACGCATGGAGGATTTGCGCGATCTGGGACTGGAATACCTGCGCCTGGATTACGGCTTTAGTGCCCAGCGGGTCGCGGAGCTGTCCGGTGTATTTCGCATTGTGGTCAATGCATCGACGGTGAGTCCTGATGAAATCGCATCGTGGCGAGAAGCCGGCGCCGACGTGACTCGTTTCGCCGCCTGCCACAATTTTTACCCCAAGCCTTATACCGGTTTAGCTCTTGAAGATGTTGCTCGGACGAATCTTCGTCTTGCGGCGCTCGGCTTTGAAATCATGGCTTTTGTGCCGGGCGATGCCAACGTTCGTGGGCCGGTATTCGAGGGATTGCCGACGGTTGAGGCGCAACGCGGTCGCGCGTCAAAGGTTGCCCTCAACATGCTTGAGCTCGCACATGGCGCCGATTGCGACATTGTTTTGGTCGGCGACCCCGATCTTTCCGAAGCGGGTTGGGCGCAGTTTGCCCAGATTTCCGCGGGGTATGTTGACATGCCGTGCCAGCTCGACCCCGGATACTCCTATTTGTTGGGTCAAGTCCATCACGATCGGCCTGACTCGAGCGCCCTTATTTTTAGGTCTCAGGAGTCGCGTACGTCGCTTAAGCCGGATTCCGTGCCGACGGATGCCGGTGCAGGTCTGCCGCGAAAAGCGGGGTCGATTGCTGTGAGCAATAGCGGCTATGGGCGCTACGAAGGCGAGCTTGAGATTGCGCGGGTCGATCTTCCCGGTGACGAGCGCATGAACGTTGTAGGCCATATAGCGCCCGAGGCGATGGAGTTGCTGCCGTTCGTTAAGCGAGGCTTTGGGGTGCGGTTCGTTTAGCGTGTGGCGCATGGACTACAATTGCCCCATTGCGCGAATGCACCACGTTTGTCGCGTGCTCGCATTGGCCGATTTATATTTGGAGGATTCTCATGACCGTGCTGTTTGTTGAATATCCCAAATGCTCGACGTGTAAAAAGGCCAAGGCCTGGTTGGACGAGCATGGGGTTGAGTATGTCGATCGCGATATTGTTACAGACAATCCTTCGGCTGAGGAACTTGCGACCTGGATTGCTCGTTCGGGGTTGCCGGTGCGACGCTTCTTTAATTCGTCGGGCATGAAGTATCGAGAGCTTGGTTTGAAGGCGCGCCTGGACGCGGGGATGACGGATCAGGAATGTTACGAGCTGTTGGCGACCGACGGCATGCTGGTTAAGCGTCCGCTGCTGGTGGGCGATGACTTTGCGATTCCTGGCTTTAAGGAAGTGGCCTGGGCCGAGGTGCTGCTGTAGCAACTGCGGAAAGTGCATCCCGCTTTGAGCGCTGATTCTGGGATGTGCTTTCCGTCGGCAGCTTCGCTTCGATCAGTCCTCGAACTGTGCCCACTTATGCGGGTCGTAGGTCTTTACCTGCTTGTTGGGCTTGCCGCTCCAGTACTCTTCGTCCATAAAGGGTAGATATGCCTGAATGCCGGGGCAGATGAACGGAATCCGCTGTCGCTGCAGGCGTTCGCGCTGTCGTCGCCCCAGATGCGTCTCGGATATGACGGTCGGCATGCCGGATAACTTGACGAGGCTCGCCTGGATGCGCTTGAGGTCGGGGAGCGCCGCGTGCCATGACGTCCGCATAATTAAAAACGAGGCGTGACGGTATTCCGCTTGCATCACCGTGATGGCGGGACGGAGCGTGGGGTGGATTTTGTCCCGGTCGGGCCAAGGTCTGGCGGATATCTCGAGGCCCAGGGTCTCCCATAGGTAATCAAGCTCTTCGTCCATGGCGCCTCGATATCTACGCAATCATTGATACTTCGATTGTGTTGCCTGGTGCTATCGTTTTCACGGTAGAATCTGCCAACGGTTGACGGCTACCGCTCGCGGCGTTTTGCCCTTCGTGTACAGCGGTTGGCTTCACAGGTCCTTCACGGGTTGGACTAAATTAGGCCAATTTGACTAAATTTTAAAAAAGTCAAAATTGGGGCTTGCGTCACGGCGAGACTTCCCGTATATTTCTTTCTTGCGCAAAGGCACAGCCGAGCGCAGCGATGCAGTCATTGGGATGTCGTCTAATGGCAGGACAGCGGATTCTGGTTCCGTCAATGGGGGTTCGACTCCCTCCATCCCAGCCATTGCATTTGCTACATATGGCCCGTTCGTCTAGCGGTTTAGGACGCCGCCCTCTCAAGGC
>DBFZVF010000026.1:0-9941 GCA_048519165.1 Collinsella sp. | reverse complement strand
GTCATTGGGGACGTTCTTAAATGACTAGTCATTAGGGACACCCTTGGCATAGCCCGCCCCGGCAATAGATACCACTTCACAGCTCCGTCACAGGTGTAGCGGCTTTGTGTGGGCGCGGCACGCGCTGATTGAGCCGCCAGCCGAGGGGCATAAAGCAGTTGAGCGAAAACGGTTTGCCCCTTTGCCGTTCGCTCGAGGATCATGTCCCCCTTTTCCGCGGAAACCCCGGCAGTTGCGAAGAGCTGCCGGGGTTTCTGTCGTTTGAGGGGTTGGGCTGGCGGGCGGCGATCGAGCTGTCGAGCCGGTGGTCCGGCACGCGCAACGCGCGGCCTCGGCAACTTGCAGGCCACGGCAGCGTCTCCCCCACCGCGCCCCGCGCTATACTCGTCCGCATGGATATCAACGCACGCAACATAGCAACACACGCCGCGGACGCACCAGCAACGGCAGTGCCCACCCCCGTCGTGGGCCGTTTCGCCCCGTCGCCCTCGGGCCGCATGCACCTGGGCAACGTGTTCAGCTGCCTGTGCTCGTGGCTTTCGGCCCGCAGCCAGGGCGGCAGCATCGTGCTGCGCATCGAGGACCTGGACGATCGCTGCAAGCGCCCGGAACTTGCCGCTCAACTGATTGACGATCTGACCTGGCTGGGGCTCGAGTGGGACGAAGGCCCCTACTACCAGCACGATCGCCTGGATCTGTACGAGGACGCCCTGCGCCAGCTGCAAGACGCCGGCCTCACCTATCCCTGTTTTTGCACGCGTGCCGAACTCCACGCCGCGAGCGCACCGCACGCCAGCGACGGCACGCCCATCTACCGCGGCGCCTGCAGAGGTCTTTCTGCTGATGAAATCACCCGCCGCAGTGCCCTGCGTGCTCCGGCCACGCGCCTGCGCGTGCCCACCGTCGACGACCTCGCCAGCGACGTGATCGAATTCGTGGACCGCACGTACGGAGCCCAATGCGAAGCACTCGCCACCGAGTGCGGTGACTTTTTGGTGCGCCGCAGCGACGGCGTGTTTGCCTATCAGCTGGCCGTGGCGGTCGACGACGCTGCCATGGGCGTCACCGAGATCGTACGCGGATGCGACCTGCTTGGTTCCACGCCGCGCCAGATCTATCTGCAACATCTGCTGGGACTGCCCACGCCGCACTACGCGCACATTCCGCTGCTCATGTCACCGGACGGCCGCCGCCTTTCCAAGCGCGATCGCGATCTGGACCTGGGCGAGCTCCGCACCCGCTTTGGCACACCCGAGGCACTGTTGGGATGGCTCGCCGGGCAAACAGGCATCGCGCCGGACACCACGCCGCGTACCGCCGAGCAGCTGGTCGAGCACTTTAGCTGGGACGTCATCCGCGCGCATCGGGAGAACATCACTGTAACGGTCGAGTAGCCAGCCACCCCGCCTCTACGCAACATCCCAGGGCTGGAGTTCGTCGCCCAAGCGAACGATGCAGTCGTAGAGCACGGTGTGACGCTCGGCCGGGTTGGTATCCCGATGAAAATGCCCGTAGTACCAGCGCTTGTAGTCCAGGTGGTCCTCCAGCTCATCGAAAAACGTGGTGAGTCGATCGACATCGGGATAATTCCAGCCAGGTGCCGGGTAAAGCGTGGGCGAAAGCATGCGCGTGGAGCAGGTATGGGTGATCGCATAGTCGACCTTCCAGCCCACGCTGTCGAGCTTTGCCCGCGCCTCCTCAAAGTTGCGCTCGTCCGGCAGCTCCTGCGGCCACCAGCTGGAATACGGAATGCGGCATTCCTTATCCACGCTCGTGGCGCCGCCCATGGTAAAGATCGTTGAGCCGTCGAGCTCAAAAACCTCACCGCGCGTCAGGCGTCGGATGGGCGAGGTGTCCGACAGACGCTGCGTCAGGCCTCCGTGCCACAGCTCCATGGGGCGCTCCGACCAGTGATCGAAACGCTCATGGTTGCCGTCGACAAACAGCACGGTATAGGGGCGCGACTCAAGCCAGGCGATGTCGGCACATTCCTCGGCAGAGAAATCCCACGGAAAGCCAAAGTCGCCCGCGATGATGAGATAGTCGTCACTTGTCAGACCATCTCCAAGATCCCAGTCGCGAAGCTTTTGCATGTCGGCGCCGCCGTGAATATCGCCCGTCACATAGACCGTCATCGGATCACCACTTCCCTGTAAGTCGCTAGCCCACATTCTGCACGATCACTAAGCCAACCGTTCCAGCCCTTCTATCCTTTGGGACCTACCCCTCGTTCTTCCATCCAAACGGGTCAAGCACCCAAAAAATCAGATCGAGCACGCCGCCGGTCATCATGGCGCCGGCAAGGGCCATGCAAACGTGCAGGGAACTGGCACTTCGGAGCACGTCGAATGGCCCCAGAACAGCCAGCAGCGCGACCGCTGCGCCGGCTACGCACAGCGCGAGGCACGGCCCCGCGTCCTTAACGCACTTCTTTGCGAGATGCTTTGCGTTGTCACTCATCAATATCGAGCTCCTTAGAGGGTCGTTGTTTGGGTACATGCCTCCGCGGCAGAGCAGGGCGGCAGGGTAAGTGTCACATGTCGTGCGGACATCAATGGAGAAACCGCCTGCTCGACCAACCTTTGACGCCGTTTTGCACCGGCACCACATCCCCCGCTATCGAGGTCTAATACTTTTCCCACCGCTACCCAAAAACTCATCCAACATTAATCTTGGCTCAAGAATCGCTTAATCTATAACCTGCACTATAGAGTTCGACCAAGGGCGGGGCGGCGCCACGCAGGCCGCCGAACGCAACGCTCGCGCCCGGGCAGATCGCCCGGCGTCGCGCCCATCGAACGAAAGGACAGGTCATGGACGACCTCGAAAAAGTTGAAACCATCCGCACCAAGTGCAACGTGAGCTACACCGATGCCAAGGCGGCGCTCGACGCCGCCGACGGCAACGTTTTGGACGCCATCATTTGGCTCGAGTCGCAGGGCAAGACCCAGACCACATCAGCGCATGCCGCCACCGAGTCTGAGCCGGTCGATGAGCCCTCGGCCGAGATGATCGCCGCGCAGGCCGCCTACGAAAAGTCGAGCGAAAAGACCGACTTCTCCAAGAAGATGGACAGCGTATGGGAGTACCTCAAAAAGCTCTTCCGCCTGAGCCTGGACACCAAGTTTATCGCCACGCGCCGCGATGCGATCATCCTCAACATCCCCATCCTGATCCCCATCGTCGCGCTGTTTGCCTGGGGCGCTACGATTTGGCTGATGCTGATTGGCCTGTTCTTTGGCATGCGCTACCGCATCGATAGCGATGGCGACGTGCCCGGCAGCATCAACAACCTTATGAATCACGCCGCCGATGCCGCGGACGACATCAAGCAAAATCTCAACGACGACAAGTAATCGCAGACGGGGGCACGCATGGCACGGATCCTGATCGTAGAGGACGAGGAGAAAATCGCCCGCTTTGTGACGCTCGAGCTGGAGCACGAGGGCTACCAGGTGGAGCACGCCGCCGACGGCCGCACCGCCGTGGACCTGGCGCTGGAGCGCAACTACGATCTGATTCTGCTCGATGTGCTGTTGCCGCAGCTCAACGGCATGGAGGTGCTGCGACGCGTCCGCAAGCACAAGGATGTACCGGTGATCATGGTCACCGCGCGCGATGCCGTGATGGACAAGGTGGCCGGGCTCGATGCCGGCGCCGACGATTACCTGACCAAGCCGTTTGCGATTGAGGAGCTGTTCGCACGGATCCGCGTGGCGTTGAAGCGCTCGGAGGCCGTGCGGGCGGCTTCAGGCGTTGGCGGCATCGGGACGGGCGCGGCAGGCGGCACGGGTGTCGGCGCCACTGCGATGCCCCCGGTCAGTGACTCGACCCAGGTTTCCGCCTCGCTCTCCCCCGCCACGCTCGCCGTGGGCTCGGTTGCGCTCGACCCCGACCGCCGCGAAGTCACGGTCGGCGGCTCGCCCATTGCGCTCACGGCCCGCGAGTTCGATGTCCTCGCCTTGCTTATGGCGCATGCCGAGACCGTGCTCACGCGCGAACGCATCGCGCACGAAGCGCTGGGCTACGAATACATGGGCGACACCAACAACGTCGACGTGCACATCGCGCATCTACGCGCCAAGATCGAGGACGCCGGCGGCGCCCGCATCATCCAGACCGTGCGCGGGGTGGGCTATGTCTGCCGCGCGTAACGCCGAGGCCAAGCGCGTCACCTCCATCGCCCGCGCCATCAACTGGAGCTATATGTGGCGCCGCCTGATGAGCTACGTTTGGCTCGACCTGCTGCTAGTAGTGATTGTGGCGGCGATCCTTGTCTATGGATACAACCAGACGCTGCCCGACGGCGCGTTTACCGCAGGATGGATCCCCGGCGCCACCGTTCACGGCATGACGCTGACGCCCGCGCGCGACTGGGACCTGACAACGCTCACCTATACCGTCGAGCTTGCGCGTACCACCAAGACTTTCCCCCTCGCGCAGGACCTCGTCTCGCTATGGCCTCTCTACCTTGTCGTTGTGGGTTGGCAGGTCATCAGCGTGCTCAACATGCTCGGCGGAGCCCGTCGCGTGCGCCGCACTATGGCACCGCTCAACGACCTTGCCTTGCGCGTGGACGAGCTCGGCCGCATGCAGCTCTCCGGCGGCAAGATGGAAACACTGGAGCAGGCCATCGAGCGCGCAAGCGTCGACTCGCCGAGCGTCACCACCGGCGACGCCGACCTGGCAAGCATCGAGGTTGCACTCAACCGCCTACTGCGCCAGATGCAAGAGGCCAAGCTGCAGCAGATGCGCTTTGTCAACGATGCGAGCCACGAGCTGCGCACGCCCATCGCGGTGATTCAGGGTTACGTAAACATGCTCGACCGCTGGGGCAAAGACGACCCGGACGTGCTGACGGAATCCATCGCCTCGCTCAAGGCCGAAAGCGAGCACATGCAAGAGCTCGTGGAGCAGCTGCTGTTTTTGGCGCGCGGCGATGCCGGGCGCACGGTCCTGCGGCGTGCGGATACCAACCTGGCCGCACTGGTCGGCGAGGTATGCGAGGAATCGCAGATGATCGATACCGAGCACACGTATCGGCTGGCCTTTGACGCTGCGCTTGTCAGCGACCCGCGCTGCGACGCGCCCGTTGACGTGGCGCTCGTGAAGCAGGCTCTGCGCGTGATCGTGCAAAACGCCGCCAAGTACTCGGATGCGGGAACGACCGTCACATTTGGCATAACGCCCAATGCGGGCATGGACACGATCGACATAAGTGTTGAGGACGAGGGCATCGGCATGAACCAGGAATCCGCAGCTCACGCGTTTGAACGGTTCTACCGCGCCGACAATGCACGCGATGCCGGCGCACAGGGCTCGGGTCTGGGGCTTGCCATTGCCAAGTGGATCGTCGATAGCCATGGCGGCGTCATTGGCGTGACCTCAGTCGAGGGCGTCGGCAGCCGCTTTACGATTCGCCTGCCGCGCTAGGAAGCCCCTCGGCATAAATAAAGGGATAGGGCCACACGGCCCTATCCCTTTTTGCCAGCTATGGCAGCTTGTGCGCTACTCGCGGCACAGGTGCACGGCGAAACCGGCGAACTCGCGCTTAAAGTACACGAGCTTGGTACCACCGTCGGGCAGCAGCGCGCGCGACTCTTCGTTGACCTCGAGCCCGCGCTCGGCAAACCACTTCTCAGCTGCATCGATGTCGTTAACGGCAAAGCCGATGTGGCCCTTGGTGCCACGACCGTTCTGCTTCATGATCTCGACCAGCGAATCGTTGAAGTACGAAACCGGGGTCTCGATGACGGGCAGGCCCATCATCGTCGAGAACAGCTCCGCGATCTCCAGGGCGTCTGCCGGGTCGGTGGCGTTAATGCCCACATGGGCAACGCGCATACCAAAGAGCTCTACCGGGTTGGCGTTCTGCTCACTCATGCAGTCAGCGCCTACTGAGCCATGACGTCGAGAACGGCCTTCTCGGCGGCAACGCGGTTCATGCCGGTCATGAAGGGCACGCCACTCACGTACGGGCAGGTGAGGCCCTCGGGGGCAACGGTGGTGGCGATCAGCAGGTCAGCGCCCTCGTCGCAGTAATCCTTGGCCTCGGAGATGGCGCACTGCACGATCTCGTACTTGTCGGCATAACCGTTGGCGTCGAGCAAGGTAGCGACCTTCTGGGCAACGAGCGTGGAAGTAGCAGCGCCAGCACCGCAAGCCAAAACGATCTTCTTCATAGGTAATGTCTCCCTTCATGGTTTACTTTAGGTAAGTGTACCGCAGCGAGCGATGGCACTCGGCCTCGATGAGCTTTTATGCCAGTTTGCTTGCGCGCTGCGTATAATACATCTAGTACGTGTTGTCATACCGCTCGCTTTATGAGCGACTAAGGACCCCAATATGCCCGATTCCCGCACCCTCTGGACCGCCGTCGTTATCATCTGCATCGCCGTTTCGGTGTTCTTTAGCGTCAAAAAACGCACCACGTTTAAACGCCTGCAGCAATTGATGGCCGCCAAGCAGTGGGACGAGTTCGATCGTTTGCTCGACGGCAAACTCACCAGCATGCTGTACCCACGCTACAACCGCGACTACCTGCGCCTGAACTCCTATCTGCTGCGCGAGGACCACGAGCGTGCCAGCGAGATGTTCGACCTGCTGCTGGGGCTCAACCTCCCCAAGATGCAGCGCGTCGACCTGGTGATTAAGGCCTTTAACTACTATGTTGGCCAGGAGGACCGCAAAAAGTCCAAAGAGCTGTTGCACGAGATCAAGGGCTTTGAGGGCGGTCAGGCCGAGGCAGTTGCGCACGAGTGTCAGCTGATGTACGACACGATGATCCTCAAGCGCCACAACGACATTCCCGAGCTGGAGCGCATGCTCGAGGATGTCGGCGACGACCCGGTCAAGCGCTGCCGCTTGGAGTACCTGCTAGCCCTGCAGTACCAGAACAAGGGCGACGAAGCCAAGTTCCAGGAGTTCCTGGAGAAGTCGGGCCAACACTCGATGGCCGTCAACGCGTAACGGACGGCTTGTGCTAGACTTCTAGTCTCACGGGGGCGTGGCGGAATTGGCATACGCAGGAGACTTAAAATCTCTCGCCGCAAGGATTGTGGGTTCGAGTCCCACCGCCCCTACCATATGGAGCTTTCGAGCCCGTGTTCCCCAGGGATGCGGGCTCGTTTCTTTTGGACGCCGTCAACTGCAGAGCAGCTCATTTGGGACGGGGCTTTTTTGACTACTTTTTCCGCCCACCCAATGAGTTTCCTACCACATTTTCCGATGGAAAAACGTGGTTGTCTCGCACATTTTCCGATGGAAAAGCGTGGTTGTCTCGCACCTTTTCCGATGGAAACACCCAAATGGCCTTATACTAACCGAGAGGGTTGGGAGGCAATATGCAGCGACAGCTTATGAGTGAACTTATCGCTTGGAAATCAAGGGCGAATCGCAAACCTCTCTTGCTTAAGGGAGCCCGCCAGACAGGAAAGACTTGGCTTCTTAACGAATTCGCAAGCCAGCAGTATCGAAACGTCATTCGTTTTGACTTTATGCTCGAGCCGAGCACACGCTCGCTGTTCGATGGGAACCTCGACCCCAAGCGCATCATCTCCCAGATAGAACTCCTACGTGGCCAAACCGTAACGCCGGAAGACACGCTCATCATCTTCGACGAGATCCAAGAAGCGCCACGCGGGATCACCTCGCTCAAGTACTTCAACGAGCTTGCGCCCGAATACCACATCGTAGCAGCCGGTTCCTATATGGGCCTCGCGCTCCGACGCGAAAACGAGTCATTTCCCGTCGGCAAAATCGACCAGCTCACCATGCGTCCCATGGGGTTTGCTGAGTTCGTTCGTGCCGTCGACGGCAACCCGCTCGCCGACGCCATCCTTGCCGCAGACATGAACCTTCTAGCAAACGTTACCGAAAAGCTCGAGCACTTGCTCAAGGAATACCTTGTTGTCGGCGGTATGCCCGAAGTTGTCTCCACTTTCGCCGAGACACGCGACTTCATCGAAGCCCGAAGGCTTCAACAGCAAATCATCGAGGCTTACGAATCCGATTTTGGCAAACATGCACCCGCCCGCATCGTCGAGCGCATGAGGTTGGTTTGGAAATCCCTTCCCGGCCAGCTTGCAAAGGAGAACAAGAAGTTTGTCTATGGCGCCCTTCGTCCCGGAGCGCGCGCACGCGATTTCGAGGAAAGCCTCCAGTGGCTCACGGACTACGGAATCGTTCATAAGGTGCCACGTGCTTCCGCTCTAAAGGCGCCGCTCTCGAGCTACGAAGACCTCTCGGGCTTCAAACTGTTCTGCATCGACACCGGCATCCTCGGAGCGCTCTCCGGTCTCTCTCCGGCCATCGTTCTTAACGGATCCGCTGTTTTTACCGAGTTCAAAGGTTCGCTGACCGAACAATACGTCGCGCAGGAGCTTTTGCTCCAGGACAAAACTCCCGCGTATTGGTCCTCTACCTCCGGCAATGCCGAAACCGACTTTGCCATCGACCATGCGGGAACCGTGCTTCCGCTTGAGGTCAAGGCGGCAGAGAACCTTAAAGCGAAGAGTCTGAAAGTAGCCTGCGAAAAATTCAAACTCGAGCGTTGCGTGAGGAGCTCCCTGGCGGCATATAGAGACGAGGGCACGCTCATCAATATTCCGCTTTGGGAGATTGGGCAGATCGACAAGCTGGCATAGGCGCTGTGGGGACGCCCTACAAGGACTGTCCCCAGGTGCCGGCTGTTGAGTTGCGGTGGAATAGGGACTGTTTGGTGCCCGAAAGGGCGATTTTAGTCCGTATTTCACCGCAACTTATTATTTAGAGGGCGCTGAGGCTGGGGGTCCAGCCGATGGTGGGGGTCGCGCCGTCGAGAGTCTCGTTGATGGTGGCGGCCATGCCGGCGAGTAGGCTGTTCTCGCTTACGGTGAGCGTCTTGTAGCCGCCGGCACGCATGAGTTCGCGGATCACCACGGCGCCAGCCAAGATCACGCCCGCGCGTTTGGGCTGTACACCCGGTAGCGCGGCGATGCCTTCCGCGTCCAACACAGACATGCGCTCGATAGCGGCCGAGACCTGCTCCAGCGACAGCTCGCGTAGGTGAACAAAGCTCGAATCGTACGGTTCCAGCTCGTGGACCAGAGCCACCAGCGTAGTCACCGTGCCACCCACCGCGACCAGACGCTCGGCGCGCTCAAAGTCGCTGGGCAGGCCTTCAAAATAGGCGGCGAACTGCTCGCCTGCCCACGAGGCAGCGGCAGCAAGCTCGCCGCGTGCGGGCGGCAGCGCCGAGAAAAACCGCTCCGTCACGCGACGGCAACCGATGTCCAGTGAGCGCGTTCCCTCCAGCGCAAAGACCCCGCGCTCAGGCGCATAGACGCCCGTCGCGAGCTCCGTGGAGCCGCCACCCGAATCGGCGACGATGATGCGCTCGCCTGCAAAGTCGTGCGCTACGCCAAAAAACGTCAGGCGCGCCTCAACCTCGCCCGGAATCACCTGCGGTTCGAGCCCCAGATCGCGCAGGCCGTCCAGCAGCAGGGCAGCATTGGACGCATCGCGTGCGGCGCTCGTGCACGTGGTGCAGATGCACGCGGCCCCAAAGGCACGGGCTTCGTCCACAAACATGCGGCACGCAGCGAGCACGCGCTCAACGGCCGCCTCGCAAAAGCGCCCCGTCGCGTCCACGCCCTCGCCCAAGTCGGTGATCTCGGTATGCTTGGACGATTCCACGATCGCCCCGGCCTCGACCTGCGCCAGCACCAGTCGCGACGACACCGTTCCCAGGTCGATCGCGGCTACCTTATAGCGTTTGCAATCTGCCATTGCGGGCTCCCCTCCGGGCGCTATTTGCCGTTGGACACGACCGTCTGGCCCTCGACGCCGTTAAACCCAAACAGCATGTCGAGCGCTCGGATGTACCACGGCGCGTCCTTACCGACTTCTTCGATTTCCTTGGCAACTTCGCTGGCCTTCTTGGCGTTCGACGACTTCTGGCT
>DBFZVF010000025.1:0-7385 GCA_048519165.1 Collinsella sp. | reverse complement strand
GCTCCTTGGCATCGTAAATCTTGAGGAAGAAAAGCCAAGTCATCTGCTCAATGCGCTGCGCATCGCCATTGATGCCGGCGTCTTTGCGCATGATGTTCTGCAGGGTCTTTACGAGAGATCCCAGTGCCATTTGCTATCGTTACCTTTCTCTATGCGATGTAGAGCTCGTCCTCGAGCATCTGCGCTGCCTGAATGTACTGTTGTTTGCCGCCGAATGCGGCGACGATCTTCATTGGGCTGCCAAACCGACGGAATTCCTCGAGGTCGAGGACGTGGGTGTCGTCCAAGTCTACGAGGTTCGACGTCGCATATTTGTCGAGAAGCGCTTCAAGGACCTCACGCGCGACGCCGGCATACTCATAGAGCACGCCCTTTTTCTTGACACTATTGGCTCTCTCGCTGCGCGTAAGAGGTCTCTGGTCGTAAGCAATGTGGCAAATGAGGTCAAAGTCGCTCATTTGCTCCTGTCCAGTCTCGAGCCGCAGCTCATCCAGGAATACGCCACGCGCGCGCAGCTCATCGATAATCGCTTGTTTCTTATGTTCAGAGTTCCACGCCGCTAGGAAGTGGTCAAGAGTGTCGTATTCGCCGAGAATGTTTTTTCGCGTATAGTCCTTAAGGCTCTCAGTTACAAGAAGGCCATCGGAGGAGTAATACTGCACCATCTCCGACACTACATAGACGTCGGCCCCATGAACGTGATATTTCACATGGGAGGACGGATCGTCCGGCGGCAATACGGGTGGGTCTACGATCGGAGACGGAGGCGGAACGGGACTGCCGCCATTGCCGCCGGGACCCGGATCCGCAATGGGGTCACCCGGATTAGGCTCAAACACAACAACAGGTTCGCCATCAAACTCGGGATCTGCAAACAAACGCGATGCGTCACGAAAATCGAGGATGGTGAAATAGAGTTTGTCGTAGTCCTCACAGATACGGGTTCCGCGGCCGATAATCTGCTTGAACTCCGTCATTCCGTGCTCACCGAACTTGTTGTCGAGCACGACTACCTTACACGTCTTGCAATTAACACCAGTGGTGAGAAGCTTCGAAGTCGTAACGATGGTCGGGTATTTCTCGTCGGGGTCGATGAAGTTATCTAACTGAGCCTTACCTTCCCTGTCGTCACCCGTAATCTTCATGATGTAGGTGGGGTGATCTCTTACGATATCGGCGTTCTCGTTTACAAGGGCACGTCGCATATTTTCGGCATGCTCGATGTCAACGCAAAAGACTATGGTCTTGGAGTAACGATCCGTCTCCTTTAGAAATTGAGTTATCCGCTTGGCAACTTCCTCGTAGCGCTCTTTGATGACAATCTCGCTGTCGAAGTCTTGCTTCTCGAAAACACGTTTGGGCAGAGCTTCGCCGCGATCATCTATGGTGCCTTCCTCAGTACGGTATCCGTAAATGTCGACGTTCAGCTTAGGACGAATAACTTTATACGGGGCGAGAAAGCCATCCTCGATTCCCTGTTTAAGGGAGTAGGTGTAGACAGGTTCGCCGAAGTAGGTAATGTTTGAAACCTCTTCAGTCTCCTTTGGCGTAGCCGTCATACCGATTTGAATTGCACAATTGAAATACTCAAGTACCTTACGCCATGCGGAGTCCGCCGCGGCGCTTCCGCGATGGCACTCGTCGACGATAATCAAATCGAAGAATTCCGAGTCGAACTCGCGGAATATTTCTTCACCGTTTTCTCCAACAAGCTGTTGGTAGAGCGAGAAATAGACCTCGTAAGCAGAATCGAGCTTTCGACCTACGACCTTGGTTGTAACCCTCTTGAGAGGCTTGAAATCGCCGTCTATGGTCTGATCGACGAGAATATTGCGGTCCGCCAGATAGAGAACCTTACGAACCTCGGTAGTCTGTCGCAAGCGATGAACGATTTGAAAAGCCGTAAAAGTCTTTCCCGTTCCCGTTGCCATAACGAGCAAGATGCGATTCTTACCTCGCGCAATAGCTTCAAGCGTACGATTGATGGCGATGCACTGATAGTAGCGAGGCTGATTGCCGCCGTGCTCCTGGTAATACGGAGCGGTCACAATCTCCTGGCTATACGGATGTTCAAGCCCCTTAGCTTTTGAGTATCGTGTCCAAAGTTCCGCCGGAGTGGGAAACTCGTCCATGGCAAGAGCGCGCTCTTTCCCGGTAAGAAAATCGTGCTCAACAAAACCCTTTCCGTTTGAGCTGTACGCAAACGGAATATCGAGCAGCTGGGCATATCCCATCCCCTGTTGGAGACCGGCATCAACGGTGTGCTCCGTATCCTTAGCCTCGACGATTGCGATAGGGATGCCCGGAGCATACATCAGAAGGTAGTCAGCCTTCTTCTTGTCTTTACGGGTGACCATACTTCCGCGCACAACAATCTCGCCACTGGTAAAGAAATACTCAGTGAAGACTTGGGTATTGCGATCCCACGACTTCATAATCGCAGGATCAATGAGTTTAAGCCGTGTGTCAGACTCGTTCATACGTCTCGGAACCCCTCATTGCGCAAAGCGACAGCTATTGATGTT
This sequence comes from Collinsella sp., assembly GCA_048519165.1. Taxonomy (GTDB): domain Bacteria; phylum Actinomycetota; class Coriobacteriia; order Coriobacteriales; family Coriobacteriaceae; genus Collinsella. Next base: position 4,860 of record DBFZVF010000025.1, on the reverse strand, counting down.
GAGTTGATTAATTTTATCATCACTATGCAATCTAGCAGCCGCTTTATACTAAATGAGACGAAGTAAAGTCAGCCCCGTGAGAAAGCTCCAAAGAAAGCAAAATGAGCCCCGTTGACTTGAGTCAGAGGTCATTCCCGGAGCCCCGCCTACCTCCCCTCCGCCTTCAGCTTCAGCAGCAGGTCGCCCAGCTCGGGGCACTTGTTGGAAAGGCGCATCTGGGCTCGATCGCCCATCCTCCACCGCTGGCGGATCTCCTGAGCACGCGGACTCACGCGATAGTCCCCGTCCATCACCTGCTTGAGCAACTTGGCGGTCACGCGCGCGTCGGCTAGGGCACTGTGGGCGTGACCCGTCGACTCGTCAAACTCGATGCCAAACCACGTCGCCGCGTCATTCAAAGAGACGCACTCGTGGCTGCCCACGTCCATGATCGAGGTGTAAAACGCCTGCAGATCGGCCCAGTCCGTAGGAAATGCGGCAAGGTCGATTTGCTTTGCCTGGCACTCGGTCATAAGCTGTCGACGGTCCGTCCCGCTCCAGCAAACTATCTGGGCGGAGTAGCGGCCGATCCAATCGCTGAGCCTTTTGATCACCATGTAGAGCGGGTCGGCCATCGCGGTGTCCACGGCCGATATACCTGTGAGCTCGCGGACGGGAAACGCAACGCCTTCGGTAAATTCCGTCTGCACAAACTGCGAGAACTCGCCCATAACGTTGCCGTGGTAATCGAGCTTGACGGCGCCGACCTCGATAATCTCATGGCGCAGTCCACGGCGCTGGCGCTGCTTTGGCACTGGCGCAAACTCAAAGTCCAGCACAATCTGGCGCGCAAAGTTCGTCGTATCGATAGCCGAGATACACGGCGTCTTTTCAGCTGACACGATTAGGGCCTTTCTCCGTTGCCTGCCGCTTGCTACATAGGCGGCTACATTGCCGTAAGGATAGGCGCTCGTGCGGACATGAAAGCAGGGCGCAATGCCATACGCCAGGCACGCGCCATGCAGACGGCCCCAAGGGATCCCGCCCGCTCTATTCAAAATGCATGTGATAAAAATTGAGGCCCGGTGACTTGAATCAGAGGTCATCCCGGGCCCATCAGAGCTCGTAGGTAGAGCTCTTGGTTGCTTTGGTCTCGCTCTTCACGGCGCTTATCGAACTTTCCGAGGCACTCAAGCAGCATTCGAAGCATAACAAGTCGCTGCCATTAAGGCACTGACCTCTTGACCAAGCAACGGCGCTGCCCAGCTATCACCCTTGGGCTGCCGTCAGCTTTATTCTATCCACGAGCATCTGGTTTACCAAATGGATTTTCGGTAAAGGAAGCACGGCACGCCCGCAAAACCACTACGCCCCAAGTGCCGCCAAGGGGATCACCGCCACGCCATCGTCGCGTGTGTAGGCAATGCTCCCCTTTCCAACCACGACCGCCAAAAACGCCGGCGCGGCATTCTGGGCGGCAGGATTGGAGAGCACTTTCCTCTCCAGCGCCTTGAGATTTCTCGCTCCATCGTCTACTTTCGCATCACTCAGCTTGACCTCGATGGCTCCCCAGCGCCCGTCGTGCTCAACGATCAGATTGACCTCAAGGCCCTTCTCATCTCGGAAATAATGGACACTGTTGTCGACACCGCCGTAGGTGGAAAGGAACACTCGAACGCGGGCCTTCGAGCGCGCGTACTGACTTGCCGTCTGTCGCGCAAGCTCGTCCGAAAGCCCAAGGTTTGCAGGCCAACCGCCCCTGCAGCACCAGCGGGCGACGTCATCCTGCGAAATTACGCCATTCTCAATGTAGTTTTTACGCCATTTTTATTGTAGGTTTTACGCTTGGCATCATTGGCGCGACCCATTCCGAGCAGCGCATCAGAGCGCTTGGTTATCTCCGCTCGCACATCTCGGCAAACGAAATCAGCTTGGCATCTCCCCTGCTCGCCGCAGCTTCCTGACATCCTTGCGTAAAGCCTCGCTTCGAGAAGATCGCATAGCTTTTGTGCTGCCGCCTAAAGAGCTCGCTTCGATGCACGAGCTTTTGCAGCACGTCTTCGCCCACCGGTTCATTGCGCCATTTGCATTCCGCAAACAGCGCAGTGCCCTCGCCATCGTCAACAATCAAGTCGATTTCTTCCTGCGTATGCGTGCGATTATCCGTCCCCCACCAGCGCCCAACGCTTGCCGGAACCACATCAAGCTGGCCCGCCCGCGCGAGTTCGTACACGTATTGTCTGCATATAAGCTCAAAGACCGTACCCATGTAATCCGATACGTGCGGCTCAATGCGCTCATACGCCATCTCGGCCATATCGTTTTGAATCAGCCCGATGTTCTGCGGAACAAACTTGTACCAGAACCTAAACATCTGATCGCTCAGCAGATACACGGCTCGCTTATTGCTCGTCTCGTTTAGGGGCAGCTCGCGCTCGACAATCCCAAGCGACGCCAGCTTATCCACATAGCTCTTTACGTTGCTCGCAGGGATTCCCGTAGAGCTCGCAATCTCCGAGATCTTCGAGCGCCCCTGGGCAATTGCTTGCACGATCGCATCATATTGCTCGGGATTGCGGCACTCCTGCAATAGCAGGTTACTCGGCTCCTCAAAGAGATAGCCCGTAGGAGTTAGAAAAAGACGTTTGATGTTGTCCTTGAGCGGTGCGGCAGGATCGACTTTCTCGATATATGCAGGAATGCCACCTGTCATGCCATAGCAAACTGCAGCGTCTTCGCGACCCATGCTCTGCCACAACCCGAGGGTCGTCGTAAAATCGAGCGGCATGATCTTAAACTGGGCCGTACGCCTACCGTATAGTGGGCTCTCGTAGCCCAACACCTGTTCCTCCATAAACGAAAGAGACGAGCCGCATAGGATCAGCATTAGCCTGGTCTCTTTGTATAAGTGGTCGATCTTGTCTTGCAGCAACGAGCTGATCTCGGGATTCGATTGGGCGAGATAGGGATACTCGTCAATCACGACAATCAAACGCTCCGTTCGAGCCATGGTGACCAATGCATCGAACGCCTCGTCAAAACTACGAAACGACACGCCTGCAGCACCAACCGAGCCTGCAAGTATCGCCTGGCTAAAGCCGTGCAGGTTTGCCTCCGCATTGGTACGACGAGCTTGAAAGTAAATAGCCTTCTTGCCTTGGATAAACTCTGTGATAAGACGCGTTTTGCCCACGCGACGGCGGCCGTAAATCACAGGCATCTCAAAGGAGCCCGTGCCATACAGTCGATTGAGCTCGGACATTTCCGCCGTTCTTCCGATAAACATAGGGCCATCCTTCCTTTACGTTATAGCTAGCTATATTATACCTTTCTATAATATAGCTAGCTATAACGTAATTCGACAATCGCGCACGCAGAAGGGGCGGTTGAAGTGCGGCTTGGCACCGCATGGCGTCGGCGGACGAGGCGATGCGTCCGCCGACGAATAGCACCGAATTGGTTACTTCTTGCTCTCGGGCAAAACCAGATCCACGGCAGCGTCCTTGGCAGCATCGATGTGCTGAGCCACGACCGGCGTCTGCGGAAGGATCAGGTTAAGGACAATGGCCATGATGGCGGTGGGGGTTACGGCATTGGAGCCGATGACAGTGGACACCCAGGTGGGCATACCCTCGCCGGCAAGGCAACCGCTGGCCATCCAGATACCCAGGCCAAAGACGACGGAGGTGCCGACGATGGTGGTAGTGCGCTGCGTGAGGCCCTCGCGGGTGAACATGCGCACGCCGTTCATGGTGATGGTGCCAAAGACGCCGACGGTCGCGCCGCCGATGACGGGCTGCGGGATAGCGGAAAGGACGGCAGAAAGCTGCGGGAACAGACCGGCGATGGCAAAGACGGCCGCGATGGTCACAAAGACCCACTTGTTGACGACCTTGTTGGAGCAGATGATGCCCACGTTCTGGCCAAGGGCGCTGGTGGGAAGACCGCCCAGCAGGCCGCCGACCATAGAGGTGATGCCCTGGGAGACGATGGCGCCGGAGAGCTCACGCTCGGTGGGCATACGGTCGATGGAGCCCAGGCAGGCGGCGGAGACGTCACCGATAACCTGAATGGCAACCATGGGGAACACGACGGCGAGGGTAATGCAGACCTCGGGATCAAACTCGAGCGCGTAGGGCATGAGCTTGGGAAGGGCGAAGACCTGAGCGGTGGCGACGCTGGAGAAATCGATCATGCCAAAGGGGATCGAAACAATCATGCCAACGATCATGCCAAAGAACACGGATCCCAGTTTGAGCGTGCCCTTGCCAAAGTTGGCGAGCGCAAAGACCACGGCGAAGGTGATAAGAGCGACGCACCATGCCTGCGGGGTGCCCCACAGCGGCGTGCCCATACCGCCGGCCATATACTTGACGGCCGTGGGATACAGCGAAACGCCGATGGAGAAGATGACCGTACCGGTCACGACGGGCGGGAACAGCCACTTAATCTTGCTGTAGGCCAGACCAAAGAGGGCCGCGACGGCACCGCCGACGATCTCGCCGCCCAGCAGCGCACCAAAGCTAAAGCCCGAGGCACCCATGGCCTGCAGGGCCGGCAGGAACGCGAACGAGACGCCCATGACGATGGGCAGGCCGCCGCCGATGCGACGGAAGGGAGCGAAAGCCTGAAGGGCCGTGTCGAGTGCCGAAAGAATGAGCGCGACCTGAATGATGTCGGTGCTCTGCTGGCTATTAAAGCCGTAGACGCCGGCCATGATGACCGCCGGGGTAATGATGCCGGCAAACGATGCCAGTACGTGCTGAAGGGCACACGGGATCATTTCCTTAACGGGCGGCATGCCTTCGCGAGTGAACAGGGCTTCAGTGCCGTTCGTAACCGTCTCCTGGGCCATTTGACCACCAATCCTAGAAGTAGTTG
>DBFZVF010000024.1:0-6959 GCA_048519165.1 Collinsella sp. | reverse complement strand
GCCCGAGGTCACTGTGCTTGATGCCTCCGCCACGCAGGCAATCCTCGATAACGGCCGCGGCTATGCGCAGTTCTGCGATATGGCCGTGCTTGCCTTTGCTTCGTTTACCAATCCGGGCGGTGGCTACATCCAGGGCTATCTGGGCCAGGAGGCTACGCTCTGTGCCGATTCGTACCTGTACAACGTCCTCGATAAGCAGCGCAAATGGTACGGCGAGAACCGTCGCCGCAGCATCAACTGCGAGCTTTACCGCAACCGTGCGCTGGTGGTGCCCGCCGTGCGCTTCGACCGCAACCACGTGCACGCATACGCCGACGTGATCGTTGCCGCCGCGCCCAACGCCAAGCGCGCTCGCCAGGAGTACCGCGTGAGCGACGATGCCCTGCTGGACGCCCTGCGCGATCGCATCCGCTTCGTGCTTGCCATCTGCGACGAGCTGGGTCGCGAGAAGCTCGTGCTGGGCGCTTGGGGCTGCGACAACAACGGCTTTGATGCCGAGACCGTGGCCGAGCTCTTCCGTAAGGAGCTCGCGTCGGGCGACTTTAAGGTCAAGCAGGTCTTCTTTGCCGTGCCCTCTACGCGCTGGGACGAGGATTTTGCCAAGTTCGAGCACGTGCTGGCAAACTTCCCCGAGCGCAACGAGGAGTCCTATGCCCAGGTTGCCGCTCGCGCTGCGGTTGCTCGCGCCGCCGAGCAGGCCCAGGCTGCTGCCGAGGACGATGAGGACGAGGACGATTGGCGCAAGTACCTGTAATCGGTACGTGCCGACAGATAGGTCGAGCCGGCGGGAGGGCTGCTCCCGTCGGCTTTTTACTAAAGGAAGGGCTTACGATGAAAAACGTTCTGTGCTTTGGTGACAGCAATACCTATGGCTACGATCCGGCAGGTATGCGCGACGGCACCGCGGTGCGCTATGCGCACGATGTGCGCTGGTGCGGCGTGGCACAGCGTGACCTGGGCGAGGACTGGCACGTAATTGAGGAAGGCTTAAACGGCCGCACGACGGTGCGCGACGATATGTGCCATCTGGATACTAATCTCAACGGTATTCGCGCGTTGCCGATGCTGCTCGAGGCCCATAAGCCGCTGGATGCGATCGTGATTATGCTGGGCACCAACGACTGTAAGACGGTCTTTAACGTGGGGGCTGCCGATATCGCTGACGGTGCCATGGCGCTGATTCGCACCGTCCGCGCGTTTCCCTGGACCGAAGCCGCGCCCTGCCCGCGTATTCTGCTGATGGCGCCTATCAAGATTAAACCGCAGATCGCCGATGTGTATATGACCGACTTTGACGAGCACTCCGTCGAGGCCTCGGAGCATTTTGCCGAATACTATAAGTATGTTGCCGAACAGTTTGGCTGCGACTTTTTGAATGCCGCCGATTTTGCCGAGCCGGGCGATATCGATTATCTGCACATGATGCCCGAAAGCCACGAGAGCCTGGGCCACGCCGTGGCAGCCAAGCTCAAAGAGATGCTCGGAGAGTAGCGCGGCCCAAAGCGCTACAAAAGTTCCCCTTGCGGCGGCTTGTTTCGTTGGTTTGTCTTGATCTGTAACAGTTGTAAGGCCGAAAACGGGCTAGATGTTACAGATTGAGATTATTTAGGTCGATATCGGTCGTTTGTCTCGATCTGTAACATCTAGGGTCGATTTCGCCGAGTTACTGTTACGGATCGAGATTTTCTTCTCAGCGGAATTTGAATGTCTCAATCTGTAACAGGTGGGCCGAAAAATGGACTCTAACTGTTACAGATCGAGATGTTTGTGGGAACCGCCACAAAGGTGCCTGTCCCCTTTGTGGTGGTTTGGGATGGGGCTTAGTACTGCCACATGTGGTTGACGGGGCCGGAGCCTTTGCCCATGTCAAAGCCAGCGGCGAGAGCGCCCGTTAGGTAGGCCTTGCCGGCGTTGACGGCATCGGCGAGATCCATGCCCTGGGCCAGCGCGCAGGCGATGGCGGACGAAAGCGTACAGCCAGTACCGTGCGTGTTGCCGGTCTCGATGCGCTTGTGGCGGAACCACGTGGTGAGCGGATCGCCCAGATGGTTGCCCTCGTCATCGAGCGGCGCGGGCTCTGCTAGCACATCGTTGGCCTCGTTGACAAAATGCCCGCCCTTAACGAGAGACGCGCAGCCAAAGCGACGGGTGAGAAGCATGGCGGCATTTTGCTGCGTGCGCTCGGAATCGACCTCATAATCGAGCAGCGCCATGGCCTCGGGAATGTTGGGCGTGATAACGGTCGCCAGCGGGAACAGGCGGCGGATGAGTGCCTCAGCGGCATCCTCGGCAATGAGGCGAGCACCCGAGGTGGCGACCATGACGGGGTCGACGACGATATTTTGTGCGTCCCAGGCGCTCAAGCGGTCGGCGATAACCTCGATAATCTCGGCAGAGGAAACCATGCCGATCTTGACGGCGCTGGGTCGAATATCGTCAAAAACGGCATCGATCTGCGCCGCGACAATATCCGGAGAGATGTTCTGCACGGCGGTAACGCCCAGTGTGTTTTGCGCTGTGATGGCAGTGATGGCCGTCTCGGCATACAGGCGGTGCGCCGTGATGGTCTTGATGTCGGCCTGAATGCCGGCGCCACCGCTGGAATCGGATCCCGCGATGGATAGAACGGCAGGTACCTTGCTGCGATCCATGTTCGCTCCCTTGTCTGGTCGGATTCAAATGGGTCTTTTACCCCGCATTATAAAGAGGCCCAGGCCGGCGATATGCCGAACCCGGGCGCGAGATGCAATTTTTACGCAAATGCAAGCAAATGTTCACAGGTTAACAATTGGCAGGTGCTGCGGCGAGCCCATAGGCGATCGCGGCGATAAGGCTAGTCCTCCATGCCGAGATCGATCGTCGTACCCTCGAACACCTTGTTGACGGTGCGGACGGCGCACATCTTGCCGCACATGGTGCAGGTGCCCTCGGTGGCAGCGGGGGATTCCTCGTAGCGCTTCTTACCGGTGACCGGGTCGAGAGCGCACTTCCACATGGCGTCCCAGTCGAGCTTGCGGCGTGCCTGGCCCATCTTGTCGTCCATGTCGCGGGCGTGGGGCACCTTTTTGGCGATGTCGGCGGCGTGTGCGGCGATCTTGGTGGCCATGAGGCCGTCGAGCACGTCCTGGGCGTTGGGCAGGCACAGGTGCTCGGCCGGCGTCACGTAGCACAGGAAGTCGGCTCCGGAGCTGGCGGAGATGGCGCCGCCGATGGCGGCGGTGATGTGGTCGTAGCCCACTCCGATATCGGTCACCAGCGGCCCGAGCACATAGAACGGGGCGTTGTGGCACAGGCGCTTCTGCAGTTTCATATTGGCGGCGATCTCGTCGAGCGCCATGTGACCCGGACCCTCGACCATGACCTGGACGCCGGCGGCCCAAGCGCGCTTGCACAGCTTGCCCAGCTCGATCATCTCGGCGGTCTCGGTGGCGTCGTTGGAGTCGTAGAGGCAGCCCGGGCGGCAGGAGTCGCCGAGCGAAATCGTCACGTCGTACTCGTGGCAGATTTCGAGCAGCTCGTCAAAGTACTCGTAGAAGGGGTTTTCGTTGCCGGTGACCTCCATCCAGCCAAACAGCAGCGAGCCGCCACGGCTGACGATGTTCATGAGACGGCCGGTCTCTTTAAAGGTCTTGGTGACCGACTTGTTGATGCCGCAGTGGATGGTCATAAAGTCCACGCCGTCCTCGGCGTGCGCGCGCACGACTTCGAACAGGTCGTCCTTGGTGAGCTTGACCAGCGGCTTTTCCATGTAGCCGATGGCGTCGTACATGGGGACGGTGCCCACCATGAGCGGTGTCTCGTCGATGAGCTGCTGGCGGAACTGGCGCGTCTTGCCCGAGTTGGAGAGGTCCATGATGGCGTCGGCGCCGTAGTCCTCGGCAATCTTGACCTTCTTCCATTCCTCGGCGGCATCGGCCTTGTCGCCCGAGATGCCCAGGTTGACGTTGACCTTGGTGGACAGGCCCTCACCGACACCAAAGGCGCGCATGCCCTTTTTGATATGCACGATGTTGGCGGGGATGGCGATGCGGCCGTCGGCCACGCGCTCGCGGATGTACTCGGGGTCGCGATGCTCGCGCTCGGCGACCTCCTTCATCTGCGGTGTGATCTGCCCGGCGCGGGCGAAGTCGATTTGCGTGACGAGCGTGGGCTCGGTTTGTGTGCTCATTGGCACGGCTCCCTTCGTTGGCATTACCCATATCAGGTTTGCGGGTCAGGGCGGGCGCGCCCAGTCTCAGCCTGCCGTCTTGTCCTGCAAGCTCCCCGTTTATGTGGTGGGCTCAAGTATAGCTCGAATGGGTACGATTGACGCGATGAGCATGCCCGTGGGGAGGCGAACATGAAAGACAAGCATCTGTATCGGGAGACGCAATGGGATGTATCGGCCGAGGAGGGCCGTGCACACCATGGCCTTGTCGCGATTGGTTTTGCGGTGCTTGCCGTGCTGGTGATTGCCTTTTGTATCTGGACGTTTGGCGGTCGCGGCGGCGCTACATGGGAGTTCGAGGCCGATGATAGCCTATCGATTATGACGGTGAGGAGTACTGGCGGTAATGCCAATACGCTCGCCATTCCGGGCGATTATTGGTACCCGCGCGATGAGTTTGTGCAGTTGCAGCTGAGTGGTGGGTCCATTCCAGGCGAAGAAATCGAACGCGTGACGTTTGACGCGGCGCTCAAAACGCTGACGGTGAAGCTCAAAGATCAAGGAGATGTGCCCACGACCATGGATATCGCCCTGACGGAATGGCGCCTGGAGCCTCCGACGGGTGTTGCGGTGTCCGAGGTCGAGCATGTCAAGATTACCTATCAGGACGGCTCGACAAGCGAGATTGCCAAGGCAGACGGCTTGGCGGAATAGCGGGATGTTCACCGAATATCATGAAAGCATGCCGAGGTGGAGTTCGGCGCTGGCGACAGGCATTTAGAATGCCTGCTCGTTGATGAAGACCAGGCTATCTGGGGACGAGAGCTCGGGGACATAGCGGTAGCCAAGGTTGAACTCGGTAAGACCGGCGGCGTCCTCGACCTTGTTTTCCGCCATCCAGCGGACCATCGAACCGCGTGCCTTTTTGCTGGCGGTCGATCGTTGGATGGGCTTATCGTTGCGGACGCCTTCGCCAAAAAAGCAGGTGATAACCGTTGTATCCTGTGCAGCATGGGGCAGGACAGCTTTGGCGTATTCCACGCTGGCAAGGTTGACGATAGTGGTGTCGGAACCGGCCGGCGCAATTACCTGCGCAAGTCGATTCCCCCAGAAGGCATAGAGGTCGCGAGCGCCGTCGACGGCGAGCTTCGCCCCCATTTCGAGCCGATAGGGAGACACGCCGTGGAAGGGGCGCACGCATCCGTAGAGTCCCGAGAGGATCCAGAGATGGTTTTGCAGCCAGTCGAGCTGCGCGGCATCCATCACCTCGGGTGCCATGCTCTGGTATTGAATGCCGTGATAGGACATGACGGCGGGGGAGATTCGACGCGCGATATCGGGATCTGCGAGGTCGGTATCGCTCAGGACGGGCATAAATTCGTGAAGCGTATCCAGACACGTTGTGAGCAGCCTGTCGCTCACGTTCCACAGCGCCTGCAGGCCGCCGCTGCCTTCATTTCGTTCGATATCTAGCAGTGCGTGGTGGAGGCGAGCCGTCTCGTGCGCAAAAGGTGGAATGCCCAGGACTTCAAAAGCATCTTGGGCCGCGCGCATCTGCTTGGCGGGCGAAATGATGACCTGCAGCATGGACTCTCCTCTGCCAAAAAAGTTGCGGTGGAATACGGTCTGTTTTGGCCGTTTATGGGCCAGTTTAGTCCGTATTTCACCGCAAGTTATAAGGGACTGGTTAGGCGCGCTCGAGGAAAGCCTTGTAGCCGCGGTAGGCCTCGTAGATGTCGGCCTTGTTGGCGACTTCCCACAGGGCGTGCATGGACAGGACGGCAACACCGGAGTCGATGACGTTCATGCCGTACTTGGCCATGATGTAGGCGATGGTGCCGCCGCCGCCCGCGTTGACGCGGCCGAGCTCGCAGGTCTGGAAGTCCACGCCGGCCTCGTCCATGATGTCGCGGACGAGGGCCACGTACTCGGCGTCGGCGTCGTTTGAACCGCCCTTGCCGCGGCTGCCCGTGTACTTGTTAAAGCACAGGCCACGACCCATAAAGGCGGCGTTCTTGGTTTCGAACTTGCCGGCATAGCCCGGGTCGAAGCCGGCAGACACGTCGGAGGAGAGCATGCGGCTGCGGGCGAGTGCGCGGCGTAGGGTCAGCGGGCTATCCTCGCCGGCGAGCGTCATGATCTCGGCGACGGTGTTCTCGAAGAAACGGCTCGTCATGCCGGTGGCACCTACGGAGCCGATCTCCTCCTTATCGACGATGAGCGTGATGCTCGTGCGCTCCACGTTGGCCACATTGATCTGGGCGAGCATGGAGGGGTAGGCGCAGACGCGGTCGTCGTGGCCATAGCCCAAAATCATGGAGCGGTCGAGGCCCATGTCGCGGGCGGGGCCGGCGGGCACGACCTCGATCTCGGCGGAGAGGAAGTCCTCCTCCTCGACGTCGTACTGCTCCTTGAGGATGTCCAGGAACATCTGCTTGACGGGCTCCTTGGGGGCGTCCTTGTCGTCCTCGTCAAACTTGACGGGACGGCCGCCCACGATCACGTCGAGGATCTCGGCGTCGACGGCGTCCTTGGCGGGCTTGGACATCTGCTCGCTCGAGAGGTGGATCAGCAGGTCGGAGATGGTAAAGACCGGGTCGTCCGCCTTGTCGCCGATGTTGATGTCGACGGTGGTGCCGTCCTTTTTGCAGATGACGCCTACAAGTGCAAGCGGGGAGGCCACCCAGTGGTAGCTCTTGACGCCGCCGTAGTAGTGCGTGTCGAGGTAGGCCATGTCGCCGGCCTCGAAGGCGGGATTTTGCTTGAGGTCCAGGCGCGGCGAGTCCACGTGGGCGCCCAGGATGTTAAAGCC
>DBFZVF010000023.1:0-4383 GCA_048519165.1 Collinsella sp. | reverse complement strand
TCGGCGGTGAGGACGGGAAGGAGGAGGGCGCCTAGGCGCCGAAAGCGGCACATCCGCGTTGGCGAATCCGGTGTATCCGCGTTGGCGCGATTGGCGAAAATGCGTTGGTGGAAATGGTGAAAATTATATTGACGCTAACAGGCCGTCCTGCGCAACCACCGGGGGCTGACGTCGGTCAAGCGCGTGAAGGCGGTGTTCTGGTGGTGCCACGCTCATTCGGGGGACGCGAGGACGGCGCGCGAGAAGCCCGCCACGATGCCGACCGACGCGGACATCGACTTCCTGTTCAGCGTCTACTCCGCCTCGCCGTCGCGCGAGGACGGAGGGCCGGAGTGGGGCGACAGGGCCGTGTGGGAGGACCTCCACCACAGAGACCCGTACCCGTTCTGGCTGGATTAATGGATGGAAACGGATGTTCTATCGGGACACACATTTTGTCCTATAAGCCGGTCCTGTCGCCGCACAAAAACGGGGCAGCCCGCACTCATGCGAGCCGCCCCATACCTCTGGCTTTCACGTTACGGCGCCAACTGACACCACTCCCCTACTTACCAAATAGCGCACCCAGCAGGCCGCGACGTTTGGGCTTTTCTTCTCGGTAGGAACCCTCGGCAACCGCTGCCACCTGACGCGGCTGTTCGCCGTCTCCACGACGCACGATCTGGTATAGGAAGGGCGATTTAACGTATTTGACCTCGATGGGCGTGGCGTGCACGGTGCTTTCTCCGGACAGATGTAGGCTCGGGTTGAGCGGCGCCACCACATGCGTCTCACGCTTGTCGCTAAACACCACCGCGGCCGCGCGGCCTGTCTGGCCGTTGACGGCGATGCGCACTTGCTCGCCATCGCGGCTGTCCGTCGCCGGGCGATCGACAAAGTAGACCGGCACCATCACCAGGCCGTCCTTATGCTTGCGGGCCTTGCGCGCCCAGGTGCGGATGCTCTTTTTATTGAGCCCCAGTACCGCCTCGGCATCGTTGCCGGCAATGTCGAGCGCCAGCTTATCAATGACCACCTGGTCCTTGGTAGACGCATCGACGGAGACAACGCGGAAGTCACCTTCCTGCATGGCCGGGTCAAACGGCCCAACCTTGGCAAAGTCCCATGGCTCCAGAATGCCCATAAGGCGAACGTCCAGGTAGTTTGCCCGCGGATACGCCCAGTCGAGCACCTCGTAGTACACCAGGGTCTCCTTGCTCAGCCCCTTGCCCGGGAAGGACGCCATCATGCGCAGGTCCGCGAGCGCCATGGGGAAGTAGAAGAGCATCATGTCATTTTGAATCGCGTCTTCCACGTCGTGCCCGGCAAAGGCGTCGGGGTACTGGCGCACCAGCTGCAGCGCGTTGGCACGCGCCTGCTGCGGCGAGATTTCGCAGGGAATACCCTGCTCAGGCACATACTCGGCACCCACGCCCATGGTCAGGCGCTTGCTAAAGGTACCGGGCTTGAGAAGGTCGGCGACGCCGATCTTATTTCCGCAGGACGGGCACTCAAACACGCGCTGAGTGGACTCGCCTTCAAAGGACGCGCCGCAGAAGGGGCAGGGAATGCTCACGTGCGTGGCTTCTTGGAACTCCTGCGCCGTGCCGCGGTCCTCCCACAGCAGATGCTCCAGAACCGACTGATTGCGCCAGTGTGAATTAAAGAAATACCAGTCCGGGTCCTCCGGGCGCTCGAGTTGCGACACATGGGCGAGCTTAAGTAGCCCATCGACAACCGTCAGCGGCGTATGGCGAATGCCCAGGGCGCTCTTGGGCTCCCCCGCATCGGTCTGCCACGGAACGACCGTGCCGCAATAGGCGCACTCAAAGCTGCGTTTAGCCTGGTGTGAGTACATAGGGCCGCCGCAGTTTTGGCATTTAATGGCAAACATCTCGTCCATGGATACGTCCTCCTTTGCACAGGGGCTGTCGACATTAAGTATGTCGGGTAGGCAGGCACATGCCCATACCCATGTGGCCCAAAATGGAGCACCTGGTCGGACAAGAAGGGCCGCTCGTTAGCTCCAGCAGACCATTGCTGCATTTTCTGAGCATCGGCGCACGGTGCGCTCATGCGAGCTACACTATCCCCTTAAACGAGGATGCGAGGAGATACGCCATGCTATTTGTAAATCGGCTGGTACATACGCTTGTTCCCAGCAGTGTGGACGAGCCGGTCGATACGATTTGCCGCACCAACGCAGGCTTTGCCGCAAGTCTCATCTGCATTGGCCTCAACATTACCCTGTGCCTAGCCAAGGGCATCGCGGGCCTGCTCGCCGGCTCCGTCTCCCTCATCGCCGACGCTTTCAACAACCTCTCCGATGCCTCGAGCAACATCGTGAGTCTGCTCGGGTTCCGCCTTGCCAGCCGCCCGGCAGACGAAGGCCACCCCTATGGCCACGGTCGCTATGAGTACCTAGCCGGCCTGTTCGTCGCCGTCCTGGTTTGCGCCGTCGGCATCAATCTGATCCTCGAGTCGGTCACTAAGATCATCAAGCCTTCCCCCACTGCATATTCGGTGCTCTCCTTAGCCGCCCTCGTCTTGTCCATGCTCGTAAAGCTCTGGATGGCCGCGTTCAACCGCACGCTGGGCGACCACATCGACTCGGAGACGCTCATCGCCACAGCACAGGACTCCAAAAACGACGTCATCACCTCGGGCTCGGTCTTGGTGGCGGCGCTTATTTCGCAGACGACCGGCTTTGACCTCGATGGCTGGGCAGGCCTGGGTGTGGGCATCTTCATCTGCATCAGCGGCATGGGCCTAGTGCGCGACGCCATCAGCCCGTTGCTGGGGCAAGCGCCCGACCCCAAGCTCGTCCAGGCAATCCGCGATAAGATCATGTCCTATCCGCAGGTCTTGGGCACACACGACCTGATGGTGCACGATTACGGCCCCGGTCGTCAGTTTGCCAGCGCCCACGTGGAGATGCCCGGAGAGGGCGACGCATTTGAGCACCACGAGATTTTGGACACCATCGAGCACGACATCAAGCGCCAAATGGGCATCGATATCACGCTGCACTGCGACCCCATCGCCACCACCGGCGACGACCTGCGCGGCTGGGTCAAGCGCGGCGTCATGCAGATCGATCCCGCGCTCTCCATCCACGACCTGCACGAGCACGACGGGTTTGTTTCGTTTGACCTGGTGCGTCCCGACGGCTTTGACATATCCGACGAGGAGCTGCTGGAGCTCGTCACGCGCATCGTGCACGAGCGCCGGCCCGACGTCTCGTGCGTCGTCACGTTTGATTCGGGCTTTAGCTCGCCCGAGCGTCCGGCCGAGCAGTTGTAGCCTGCTTAACAGCTAGTTTCCCTGCGCGCCCGAGATGCCGTTTTGCAGGGCGTTCCAGGCATCCGTCGCCATGTCGCCCAAGTTCTGCGCGGTATCGCCCAAGTTTTGTGCCGTATCGCCCAGCTCTTGCGCCTTGTCTCCCAACTCCTGTGCCTTGTTGCTCAAGTCCTCCAGCGTATTGGAGCTCGAGCTGTCGGTACCGCTTTGGCCGTCGGACGAGTTGCCCGAGCTGTTCTTGTGCGTGAGCTGAATTTCGAGGTTGCCGCTGTCGTTATAGTAGGCAGATGTGACGACCCAGTTGGCATCGACGACGGGCGTTGAGCCATCATCAGTCAGGACCACGGCATTCGAAAGATCGGCGCCGCGCGACTTGAGGATCTTCTTGGCGTTGGACCAGTACTGCCCCGGGATATCACTCAGATCGACGGTGCTAGACGAGGCGGACTCGGTTTGCTCGGCAGTGGTATCGGCCGTTGAACTCCCTCGCTTGTTGAGCATGCCCGACACGATGGCAAACACAACCGACAGCGCAAAGAAGATTGCCAGCACGATGAGGATCTTCTTGATCACGCTCGACGAACGCGACGGCTTCTTCTCCTCGTCCTCGCCATATTGCGGAATCGACTTGGGGTACTCGCGATACGGCTCGCGCGACTCGTAGCGAGGCTGCGCCGTGCGAGGCATATACGTCGTCTGCTGAGGCTGCGGAATGGGATTCTGCGGCAGGTCATCATAGGGATTCGGCGTCGAGGCAGCATAAGAATCCTGCGGCGCGTAATCAAACGGATCCGGGGCTGCGTTGCCATAGGGGCCTTGCGAAGATGCAGCGTAAGAATCCTGCGCCGTGTCGCCATAGCCCATAACCCGGGTGGGCTCGGCAGAAGGCTGCGTCGCGGCGGGGTCGGTATAACCGGGGTTGGGAACAACGCGGGTCGCATCGGCGCTATCGCCAACCTGCGCGGAACCGTAGCCGCCCATCACGGTTGTCTTGTCCTGATCCATGCAACGATTCCTTTCCGTCGCGCGTGAGCCTCAAGCTATCCATGCATTCTACCCGCGCAAAAGCCTATGACGGGCAGAGTCCGTCGGTATCTACAAGAC
>DBFZVF010000022.1:0-5963 GCA_048519165.1 Collinsella sp. | reverse complement strand
GTGTTTTACCCCTGTAATCAATGAAGTTATATACGGTTTCCAGCCTTGCCCAAGCCCACCCCTCGGGCAGCTCCTCAAACGGCACTTCGTTCGCGATGCACTTATCGCTAGTCACGCGACCCTTGGCATCCACCTTCTTCTCATAGGGGGAGCCATCGGAACCGGATTGGCTTTCAACTGTATTCGCGACAAGCGTTGTAAAATCTAGTGAGACGAGCATCCCGGTTGCTCCAGCGCTTCGATGCTCTGGTCTTTAGCGTCTTTCGTTCAGTGGGGGACTGACCGCAAGCGGCGTAAACAAGAAAGGGGACAAGCGTAAATGAAAGCAACCGAGGCGAATCTGCTCGACCTTATGGGCGTGGCGAAGATGCAGTTTGTCATTCCCGTGTACCAGCGAGTTTACTCGTGGAGTGTAAAAGAGTGCGAGGTGCTTTGGGATGACGTCATGCGAGCGGGTCGTGATGGCGTATCGCACTTCGTGGGGTCAATGCTTTATATCCCCGAGTCCGAGAGCTCTGCCACGAGCATTTCGCGCGTGCTTCTGATTGACGGACAGCAGCGCATGACGACGTTTTCGTTGATGATTACTGCCTTGGCTGACTATCTGGAGAGTAATCCCAACAAGGCCGGCTTCCTTGGCGATCTCAAGATCTCAGCGCTGCGGAAAAATTACCTCTTTAACGATGACGACTACAACGGTCTGGCGCGCTACAAGCTGGTGCTCTCGCAGGACGATAAAGAGACGCTGTTCTCCATCGTGTCTGGGTCTCCCGTGCCAGATGAAAAATCGGATCGCATTGTCGAGAACCATGCGTTCTTCCGCGAGAAGATGCGCGGGAAATCATTCGACCCTGCAAGGCTTTGGGCGGGGCTAAACCGCGTACAGGTCATCGATACCAAGCTCACGGCTGGTGTAGACAATGCCCAGCTCATATTTGAGTCTATGAACTCCAAGGGTAAGCCGCTCACGCCTATTGATCTCATTCGTAACTACGTTCTTATGTCGCTTCCCAACGACGAGTAGACCAAGCTTTACGAGGGTTACTGGCATCCGCTCGAGCGCTTGTTCGGAAAAGGCGGCGAGGAAGAGTTCAATGCATTTATCTGGTACTGGCTGTGGCTCAAGGTTCCCAATAGGATGCCGAAGGAAAACGAGGCCTACCATGAGTTCAAACGCTATTTCGCTGATGACTACGATGGAGATACCGAGGGCCTGCTGAAGGAACTCCGCGAATATGCGCAGAGATATACCAGGTTGTTCCTTGACAAGGAAAAAGACGAGGGTTTGCGCCGAGTGTTCGGCAGAATCGTTAGCCTTGATGTGAGGCAGATTAGGCCTCTTTTGATGCTGCTTTACTCAGTTTACGAGGGAAATATGTTGAACCGCAATGCGTTTCTCCGTATCTGCGAGACCATCGAGTCGTTTCTGTTCAGGCGGGCGGTTTGCGGCAGGCTTACCACGGGTCTAAATAATTTCTTTGCCGGCATGTATCGCAATCTTGAGCAACAGGACGATATAGAGGAGTACGTTACGGCGATGCTCCTTATCCACAGTAGCGGTATGACTGCGTACTTCCCGACAGACGAGCATTTTGTCGAGGAGTTTAAGACGCGTGACTGCTACAACCGCTTCTCCAAAAAGCGCTATTACCTGGAGCGCATGGAGAACTGGCACCACCCGAAGGAGTCCATCTCGGCTGACGATTACCAGATCGAGCACGTCATGCCCCAGACGATTGATGATGAGCACGGCTGGAAGGAATCGCTTGGCGAGAACTGGGAAGACGTCCACGACAGGCTGTGCAATAACTTGGGAAATCTAACGCTGACGGGCTACAACCAGGAGTACTCAAACCGGTCGTTCTCGGACAAGCTCAATCTTCCTGGCGTGGGGCTTAAGTGCAGTCCGCTCCACCTGAACAAGTCGATCGCCTCGCATGAAAAATGGGGCGAGGCGGAGATTGGGCAGCGCGCGGACGAGCTGGCGAAAGAGGCATGTGAGATATGGAAATATCCCGACCTTCCGGCAGATGTCGTCGACAAGTACCGTCCTTCTCGCGGGGAGTCTGGCGAGGCTCCTGTCTGGACTCTGCAGGAGAATCACCCCACTTTTGCTGAAGGCGGACTCAACCAGAAACTTTTCGATGAGGTACGCGAGTCCGTTCTGAGTGGTAACCCTTCGTGGGAGTCCTATATAGCCAAGTACTATGTGGGCTTCAGGTCGGGCAAGCGAAAACTGCATGCCGTGCTAGAAGGCAGGACCAGCAACGGTGGTTGGATTGCCGTCGGCCTGGCAAAGAGTGTGGATGATCTAACGGATCCAGAGGACATATGCCAGGACAAACGCACGCAGGGTGGATTTGGCCCGGGCCTACCAACCTATGTTGTCCTTCGGAATGCCGATGACATTCCCGCGGTACTCGATCTTATAAAGCAGTGCTAGGCAAGGGCCGGGAATCTAATTCTCGGCCCTTGCCATCTCGGAATTGCCGATGGCTTATCTGCCCACCTACACCCTCGCAATCCCGCGCGCGGCACTCAGCAGCTCGTACTCCCTTTGACTCCACTGGCGCAGCTCGGCCGCGCGCACGGCGTCGCGGCACAGATCCAGGAATACCTCGGCTCCCTCGCAGAAACATTCGCGGGCAAAGTCACCCGAGCCGCTTGCGATGCACGCGCTGTCGGCGAAGAGCTATCGGCTAGACGATTCGCGCGGGCAGCGGCTAAAGTGGGCTTGTGATAAATCGATAATTGAAGAGAACGAACACGTGTTCGTTTATATGGTAAGATATATGCCAGCGGGAGCGATTTCATTCGATATCGTTCTTGCCGGTACTTTTTACTTCCGCATGCTGTCGGCGCGGACTTCGAATTCAGAGAGGGCGATTGCAATGCTATACGAATTTAAATAGATCTCTAATGCTTGATTATGACCATGTCTATGTCAAAAGACATACAAAAGTGTTAGTCTTTTGACATGAAACACTTTGATGAAATATTCGAACTGGCGGCAGATGGCTACGGCATTGTGACTGCTGCGCAGGCACGCGAGATTGGCGTAACCACCGGAGAACTGAGCCGATGGTGCGCCACTGGGAAATTGATGCGCCGAGGACATGGGGTGTACAAGCTCACCCAATGGGTTCCGACGCCCCGTGACGTCTTTGCGGAGGCAGTGGCTCTTGTTGGTGACGAGGGTTTCCTGTGGGGCGAATCAGTGCTGTCTATGCACGCACTTGCACTTGTTGATCCTCATGCCGTGACCGTGGCAACACCAAAGCGTGTTCGCCGTAAACTGCCAGCTTGGGTAAAAACAGTGTCCGCTCCAGAGAATGCGAAAACGACGTTCTATGAAGGAATCCCTTCTCAATGCGTTGCTGATGCGATTGAGGCTTGTAAGGGGTCCGTTATGACCGAACGCCTCATCGAGGCAACCAAGCACGCTCAAGCCGAGGACCTTATTACCTCCAATGAGCATGAGAGACTGATGAAGGAGCTGTCGTGAAGGAAGTCAAGAAGCCAACCAGCAGACTAACCTTGACATAGCGATAGACCGACTCTGCACTGATTTGGGCGAAGAACCGGGCCGTGTTAAAAGGCTCATTGCGGCCGTTGTTGTTGGGCAGATGCTACCCGATGGAGCCGCAAAGGGTGGAAATGCCCTGAAGATTCGCTTTGGGAAGGATGTCACGCGGTTCTCGCGCGACTTCGATACCGCCAGGGCATCCTCACTGAACGATTACATGACGAAGCTTGAAGATTCGCTCACTATAGGCTGGAACGGATTCTCGGGTGCCATTGTTCCGAGGGAGCCCGCATCTCCGAAGGGAATTCCAACTGCTTACGTCATGCGTCCGTTCGAAATCAAGATTGCCTACAATGGTAAACCGTGGATGACGTTGCCGCTTGAGGTCGGTCATAACGAAATCGGCGACGCCGACGATCCCGATATGGTTTCCTCGCCTGAAGCTGCGGCAATATTGAAAGGTCTCGGGTTTCCCGAACCGGGTCCGGTTCCGTGCATGAGGCTCGAGCATCAGATTGCCCAAAAACTTCATGCTGCGAGCAGCCCCGGCAGCGAGCGCGCCCATGATCTGATAGATCTCCAGATTGCAATTTCCAACGGGGAAATTGATTACCTAAAAACTCGAGAGGTCTGTATCAGACTCTTTGCGTATCGTGCGGAGCAGGAGTGGCCTCCAATGATCTCGAGGGGAGTGGGCTGGGACTCACTGTATTTCTCCCAGGCGGAAGGACTTAACGTTTTGCCGACTGTCGATGATGCCGTGGCATGGGCGAACGACTTGATTGCAAAAATCGATTCTGCTCGTTAGTGACACTGCTGAGATCTCCCGCTTACGCCATAGCAACCCCACGCGCGGCGCTCAGCAGCTCGTACTCTCTCTTGCTCCACTGGCGCAGCTCGGCCGCGCGTACGGCCTCGCGGCACAGGTCCAGGAATACCTCGGCTCCCTCGCAGAAGCACTCGCGGGCAAAGGCGCCGGATCCGTCCGCAACGCACGTACCGTCGGCAAACAGCTTCCAACTCGACGGCTCGCGCGAATCATCTCCGAGCAGCTTGATCTGCAGTGCGTGCGGGTTGCCAGCAGCACAGAGTTCTTCCTCGAGCATCCGCACCGTAAAACGCATCTGGTGGGAGAGGCTGCTCTTGACCATGGCCGAGGCGTAGCCATTTGGCTCGTCCAGTAGATGCATTCGTTTTGGCTTGGCTGCCAGATTGTGGAAGTTGCGCTCACTGCGCACGGAGAAATTGTCCATACGGACTCCTTTCATCGATGTTGGCAGGGCCACCGTGCCTCTTGGCCGGTTGGCGTCGGGATTGTGGAGCCAACTCTCTACCCCGACTCTGGATAAAACGCGCCCACTCCTTGCGGGCAAGATGGAGTCTATCAGCGCGCGCGGACAGAAATCAAACGCCGCCTGCGAAATGATGTGCAGACGGCGCTTGATTACGCGGCAATTATTCGGCAAACATCCGGAAAAGTGTCGAAATCAGCCGTATGAAAGTACGGAAAAGTGTCAAATTCGAGCCGCCCAAATTACGGAAAAGTGTCGAAATGAGCGCGTGGAAATCACGGAAAAGTGTAAAACTGCACGTAAACAGGGGTGCGGCATAGCTTATGTTCCAACCTAGCTGTTGGGGTCGCCCTTGAGGGTGTTGATATCCAAGTAATCGTTGTCATCCTCTGCTTGCTGCGTTGCCGTTTCGGACGCGGTGGGGGCGCGGAATAGCTGGAATCCCTCAAACGCGATCACGCCGAGCAGGGCGATGATGATGGCGATAAAGACAACCTTTGCCGCTTGGGGAAACTCGGAGAAGTGCGGCGGTTCTTCTTCGGTGTAGTAGTCGGCAAAGCGCTCGTCATCGGTGCCACGGGTATACGACGATGCCGATGCGTCCTTTACGCCGGTCTTGTTGTACTCGGGAGTCGCGTATGTCGGCTGCTGCGGGGCGGCATCCGCGGGTGTGCTGCTGGGCGCATGACGCTGTGTCGCCGCGGCAAGAAACGCCGCCGTCTCGGACGGATCGCTGGTGGGGCGGGGCGTAGGGGCGGTCTGGCGCGGTGCCTGCATGATGGGGCGGGTGGCAAAGTCATCTGCGGGCGTGGATGCCGGCGCGGGCGTAGTGGCCGGGGCGGGGGCAGCTGCCGACGTGGGCTTTGGGCCTGCCGTGCGAACCCCGCCGCCCATGAGTTCATCGGCGGTCCAAGGGCGGTCGCTCATCACGTCGTCGAGGCTCAACGCAAACAGATCGTCTTCGCCCTCGTCAAACGCGCGTTTCGCATGCCTGGCGGCAGAAACGAAGCCTCCGCGGCCGCTGCGCGATGCGTTGCTCGACTTCATCTTGTCCCATCCTTTCGAACTGTCTGGCTCTTCGATTATATGGAACTTGCCTTGTCACCGATGCCCGGATTCGCGCATTCCAGAACTCGCATCTAGGG
>DBFZVF010000021.1:0-7228 GCA_048519165.1 Collinsella sp. | reverse complement strand
GCATATGATGTTCCGCAACCAGACCGAGGTCCTGGACCAATATCCCAAGTATTTCGAGACCAGCAAGCTCCGCTAACCTGCCAAAAAGGGACAGGTTTATTTCGGCAGGTTTTACCTGGTCAAATGAAACAAGGCCCGGCTCCGCCACAACGGAGCCGGGCCTTGGTCGCCAGAACGGCGGAACAACAACTACTCCACGGTCACGCTCTTAGCGAGGTTGCGAGGCTGGTCAACGTCGCAACCGCGCAGGATGGCCACCTCGCGGGCGAGCAGCTGCAGCGGAACGCTCGCCGTGATGGGGCTGAACACGTCACGGACGGACGGCACGCGAATGATGCAGTCGGCAATCTTGTTGATTTCCTCGTCGCCCTCGGTAGCAACGACGATGACCTTGGCGCCGCGAGCCTTGCACTCCATGAGGTTCGACACCGTCTTATCGTATGTTGCGCTCTTGGTTGCCACCGCGATGACAGGGAAACCCGGATCGATCAGCGCGATGGGGCCGTGCTTCATCTCGCCGGCGGCATATGCCTCGGCATGCAGGTAGCTGACCTCCTTGAGCTTAAGCGCGCCCTCATAAGAAATGGCGGCGCCCATGCCGCGACCCACGAACAGCGCGGACTGCGCGTCCTTGCACACAAGCGCGGCCTCGTGCACGGCCTCGGTCTGCGTATCCAGGATCCACTGAATCTGCTCGGCCGTATCGGAAAGCTCGCGGAACAGCATGCGCGTCTGCTTGGTGGTCAAGCGGTACTTGACCTGCGCCAGCAGCAAGGCCAAAAGCGTGAGGCTCACGACCTGACCGATGAAGCTCTTAGTCGAGGCGACTGCAATCTCCTTGTTGGCCTTGGTGTAGATGACGCCGTCGCTTTCGCGCGCCACCGGGCTGCCCACCACGTTGGTGATGCCAAAGACCTTGGCGCCCTTGATGCGCGCATCGCGAATGGCGGCAAGGGTGTCGGCCGTCTCGCCCGATTGGGACACGGCCACGACGAGCGTCGTCGGCGTGATGATGGGGTTGCGGTAGCGGAACTCGCTAGCCGCCTCAACCTCGGTAGGAATACGAGCCCAGCCCTCAATAAGGTTCTTGGCGATGAGTCCGGCGTGGTAGCTGGTGCCGCAGGCAATCACATATACGCGGTCGATATCGTTGAGTTCCTCGAGCGAAAGGCCCAGCTCGTCGATATCGAGCTCACCGGCAGGGGTCATGCGGCCCACCAGCGTGTCGCGCACCACGCGCGGCTGCTCGTGAATCTCCTTGAGCATAAAGTCGGGATAACCGCCCTTTTCGGCCATGTCCAGGTCCCAGTCGATATGGGTGATTTTGGGCTCGATAACGTTGCCGGCCTCGTCGGTATACTCGACGCCCGCGGGCGTGAGCTTGGCAAACTGACCATCTTCGAGCACCACGACATCGCGGGTGGCATCGATAAGCGCGATCACATCGGAGGCAACGTAGGAGCCGGTCTCGCCCACGCCGACCACAATCGGAGAGTCCTTGCGGGCAACGGCGATCACGCCAGGTTCGTCGGCGCACACGGCGGCCAGGCCATAGGCGCCCACCACGTGGGTGCAGGCTTCGCGCACGGAAGCCATCAGGTCGCGCGTCTCGGCATAGGCCTCTTCAATCAAGTGCGCGAAAACTTCGGTATCGGTCTCGCTCTTAAAGTGATGGCCGCGGCCCTCCAGCTCTTCGCGCAGCTCGGCGAAGTTCTCGATGATGCCGTTGTGGACGATGGCGATGCGACCATCGCAGCTGGTGTGGGGATGGGCGTTGACAACGGAAGGCTTGCCGTGAGTGGCCCAGCGGGTATGGCCGATACCGCAGGTAGCGTCGCTGTCGATATTGGAAAGCTCGCTCTCCAGGCCCGCAACCTTACCCACGCGGCGGATGACGTCGAGGTGAGCCGCGGCGCCCTCGCCCACCTCGAGCGCGACGCCCGAGGAGTCATAACCGCGATATTCCATACGCTTAAGGCCCGTGACCAGAATGTTCTTTGCAATATCAGAGCCGGTGTAGCCGACAATTCCGCACATAGGATAAATCCCTTCGCTCGCGTGACTGCAAAACGCCCACGCACGACGGGCGCTGAGACGTATAACGTCCGAGTATTGTACTCACACAAACGCAAGCTGATATACCAGAAGTGGTATCTTAAACTGGATACCACTCGATGCACACACCCTACCACCACAACGGTGACAGGCATCTTTGCGGTGGTTGGCACTCCCCTAGGGACGCAGGCGGCGCTCGAGCCGATTGCCCAGGGCCGTGAGTGCCATAACAATGACGTAGTAGACCACGGCCACCACTAAAAACGGTTCAAAGGCTCGATAGGTGAGCGCCTGCACGCTCTGGGCGGCGCGCATCATATCCATCAGGCCGATGGTTGCCACCAGCGAGGAGCTCTTGAGGACCGTGATCACTTCGTTGACCAGAGCAGGGGCAATCGAGCGCATCGCCTGCGGAACGATGATCTTGCGCATCATGGGAACATAGCGAAGCCCGATGGCCCGAGCGGCATCGTACTGCCCCCGGTCAACGCCCTCGATACCGCCGCGCACTGTCTCGGACACCGTCGCCGAGCCGTTGAGCCCCAGCGTAATGGCACCGGCGGCAAACATCGAAATTTTAAAGCCCATGAGCTGCGGCGTCGCAAAGTACGCCAAAAAGAGCAACACGATGAGTGGCACGCCGCGAAAGATAGAGGTGTAGAAGTTGAGCACCGCACGCAATGGGCGACAGGGCAAAACCTTGAGCACGGCAATGAGAAAGCCCAGGACGAGTGCTATGGCCAGCGCGGCGGCCGTCACCTGACAGGTCACGACCAGGCCGCTCATAAACATCGGTATATATGGTTCTAGCAGTTCAAACTTCATCAGCATGCCCTTGGCGCGCGCCTCACCGGCTCGCTATTTTCCGGCAACCGTCGACGTACCGGAAGCGGAATAGTCGCCGTTCCACATGAAGTCGGCGCCCACATACTGCTTGATGCAGTCATCGATGGTGCCGTCCTCGAGCATCTCGCCGATGCATTCGTCAAGCGCCGCGACAAATCCGGCACCCTTCTTGGCCATCAGGCGGTACACGCCCACGTGATCGCTCGTCTCGGAGCGATCGAGCAGGCCCAGCACCAGGCCCTCATTCGCATCGCGCATGGACTGGCCCTCGGCGCCGTCACACAGGTAGGCATCGATGCGCCCGGCGAGCACCTCTTGCAGGCACTGGTCGCCACCATCGTACGTGTGAATATCGGCGTCGGGCATAACCTTGGCGATGAACTTGTTCTGCACGGTACCGGTAGTGCAGGCGATCGACTTGCCAGCGAGGTCCTCAACGCGCTTGACGGGGTCGCTGCCGAGTGTGAGAACGCCTACGAGCGGCTGATAGTAGCCACGCGTGAAGTCGTAGGTCTGCTCGCGCTCTTCGTTGGAGCTCATCGCCATGGTAAAGGCCCTGTCATCGCTCTGCACCGATGCAAGCGTGGCGGCAAAGTCCTGCGGCTCAAAGTCGTAAGAAAAGCCCAAGCGCGAGGCCATCTCGTCAGCGATAGCGATGTCCAGGCCGACAACCTTCTGCTTGCCGTCCGACTGCGTCTCCAGATAGCGATAGGGCGCAAAGGCATCGTCGCCCACAAAGGTGAGCTTGGCGCCCTTGATATCATCGCCCGCAACCGCGGCAGAACCAGCGGCGGAGCCCTTATCAGCGCCACTGCCAGCGCAACCGCTCGCCGCGACCATTGCAGTACCGGCGATCAAGCCCAAGAAATCACGACGAGAAACAGAGCGAGCCATACCAAAGCCTTTCAATCTACGATCAAAACGGCTTCTATTGTAGACACTCCACCGTTTAACGCGCAGCCCAGCTGCGGCAAAACCACCACAAAGGGGACAGGCACCTTTGTGTGGTCTGGACTCCGGTGTTTGCCCAGATAAAACCTGCCAAAATAAACCTGCCCCTAATTGGTAAGTTTTGACACCCTGGGAACGGGCGATGCTACAATCTGACTCGTACTTGAAACGTATCAAAGGGGCCGCTATGGCAAAGGTAAAAATCAGCGACGTCGCGCGCGAGGCAGGAGTCTCGCTGGGCACGGTATCCAACGCGCTCAACCACCCCGAAAAGCTGCGCCCCGAGACCCTCAAGCTCATCAACGAGACCATCAATCGCCTTGGCTACCTGCCCAACCAAAGTGCTCGTCAGCTCGCGGGCGGCGCCACCAAGTCCTTTGGCCTGGTCCTCCCCCGTCTCGACCATGGCTTCTCGCTCCAAATTGCCAGCGGCGCCCATAACGAGGCCCGCAAGCACGGCTATGACCTGCTCATCGCCAACGCCGATAACGACGACATCCTCGAGGACCACTACCTGCGCTATTTTATGGGCACGCAGATGTCCGGCGTCATGGTTCAGCCTATGGCGTCCCCCGATTGGCACCCCGCCATGGCCAAGATGCCCGTGCCGATCGTCCACCTGGACATCCATTGCTCCGAGCCCGGTTACTACGTGGCCGCCGACAACGAGGCGCAAGGGCGCATTATCGCCGAGCTCGCCATCACCCGCGGCGCGCGCCATATCACCGTTGTGGGCAGAGCGGCATTTATGCAGCTCACCCTGCGCGTACTTGGCATTCATAAGGCCCTCGTCCTGCATCCCGATATCAAGATCGAAGTCATCGACGCCGGCGAATGGAATACCGCCGCCGACGGCTACGGCATCGGCGCCCAGATTGCCGAGCGCTCTACCGGCGAGCGTCCCGATTTTGTCATCGGCCTTACCGATGTATTGGCCTCGGGCGTTATCTCGGCGTTGACCGACAAAGGCATCTCCGTCCCCGAACAGGTTCGCGTGGCCGGCTGCGACGGCAACCCGCTTGCATGGAGCGGGTCGGTCCCCCTCACCACGGTGGCACCCCCGGGCTACGAGATTGGCCGCAAGGGTGTCCAGCTGCTCATGGAGCAAATCGAGAACAAGGAGCCGGCAAAAACCAAGCACATCCGCATTGGTTCCGCAACGAGAACCGTTACTGCGGTCACAGCCGCCGAGGACATCAACCGTCAGGAACTCGTGCGGCCGTTCCTCTTGGAGCGCGCCAGTACCCAGGCGAGCAGCCAAGCCGAAGCCACCGCCATCAACCTCGGCGCGTATCTATAGCACGTCGGCCAGTATGCCAAAACGCCGCTCAAGCAAAAGAGGCCCGACCATTGCCGGACCTCTTTTGCTTGAGCGCAAAGACGGCCAATTGCTCGTTTCAGCTCCGCAATTGTCTAGCGCACGGCCTTGACCGCCGCCGTCAGATCGAACAACGTATCGAGCACGGCCTCGCAGCCATCCACCACGTCCTGCGGCAGCGGCACGATATCGGGAACGGCAAAGACATGGCAGCCGGCCGTGATGCCCGAGACGCAGCCGTTGCGCGAATCCTCGACCACGGCACATTCCTCGGGAGCGAAGCCCGCGCGCTCGCAGGCAAGCAGGTACATCTCAGGGTTGGGCTTGCCGTGCACGACGTCCTCGCCACAGGTCACCGTTTCAAACTTGTCAAAGAGGCCGACCATCTTAAGGTTGCGCTCCGCCGTAACGTGGCGCGACGACGTCGCAAGGCCCACGTGATAGCCCGCAGCCAGCAGCTCGTCTAGACACTCGGCGGCGCCGGCCTTAAGCTCCAGTTCGGTCTTGACTATCTCGTCGCGAATCTCCTTGTGGCGGACATAGATCGCCTCGGCGGTTTCGCGACTACCGTAATGTTCATCAAGGATGTCCATGACATCGGGCAGCGTGCGGCCGATAAACTGATGGATCAGAGCATCATCAATCGCGATCCCCAGCTCGGCAGCGCCCGCCTTCCATGCCTTGATGCCTAAACGCTCGGTATCGACCAGCGTTCCGTCCATGTCAAAAATAACAGCCTTGATCATATCGGCCCCCTCACCGGATTGCATTACTGCCACTCTACCGCACTTTACAAACTTGTATATAACGTATATAGCATATTGCACTTTCGTTACATAGGTAGAGGTCTTATGACAGGCAGCTCGGTAGGATTATAGTTTTCAACCGAGTACTCAATGGTAAGGATCGTTTCATGCTTTCAGACACTACTGCACCTGCAGAGGAGCTTCAGGACAAACTCGCGACGCTCGAGCAGTTGCTTTTGGCATACGGACGCGTCGCCATCGGCTTTTCCGGTGGCGTCGATAGCAGCTTTTTGGCCGCGGTCTGCGCCCGCATTATGCCTGCCAGCACGCTTCTCGTTCACCTCACCACGCCGCTCATCGGCACGCCCGAACAAACCTCGTTTGAGCGATCCGTTGACGGGCAAACCAATGAGGGGCCGCATTTTAAGCTCCCCGTGCTCAATCTTTCGGTCGATCAGCTGCAGCTCCCCCAAGTAGCCTGCAACGACGCCAATCGCTGCTACCACTGCAAGCAGGCCGGCTTTACCGCCATCGCCAACCACGCCAAGTCGCTGGGCTTTTCCACCGTCATCGATGGCAGCAATGCAAGCGATCGCGGTGACTACCGCCCCGGCATGCGCGCGGCAGAAGAGCTCGGCGTACGCTCCCCTCTCATGGAGGTCGGCTTTACCAAGAACGAAGAGCGCGAGCTGCTGCGCGCATGGGGCTATCCCGTTTGGAACCTACCGGCGGGAGCATGTCTTGCCACCCGCGTCCCCACGGGCGAGGAGCTTACGCGCGATAAAGTCGATTTAATCCGCGCCTGCGAGGATTACCTGCACGATCTTGATCTGGCACAGGTACGCGCGCGCTTGATCTGCGGCTGCATGCATATCGAGGCCGCACCCGCAGATGTCGCCAAGATCGCTGCCCTCGGTGGCAACGCCGTCGATGCCGAGGGCAAAACCCCGCTGCCCGCCGTTATCGAGTCCGCGCTGCGCGAGCTGGGCTGCGGCCACATCTCCCCCGAGGTCACCCCCTACATCCACGGCAACATGAATCTTTAGGTTACGCCGTTTTACAAACGGCGTACCTGCTCGGCGCTGCGCGGGCTCCGGGCACGGCAATCTGACGTTCAACTTCACGGGCGCGACCAAAAGGTCAGCGCCCGCTTGTTTCACGTCACCTTACCGCACCCGGAGCCCGCTCGCTCGCATATGCTCAACCTGCACTGCGTTAACTGACCTGCCAATAAGGGACAGGTTTATTTTGGCAGGTTTTATCTGGTGAAACGCCGGACAGCCCCATATACACAACCGCCGCAGCTCCATAT
>DBFZVF010000020.1:0-2680 GCA_048519165.1 Collinsella sp. | reverse complement strand
TTCCCAAGGGAACACTTTGGCACGGTGGAGTACGCCCACAGCATCGACCTTCGATAACGACCCTCTCGCACTATTACATAGGTCGCGATCGAGCTTTTCCGGCACGGACGAGTGTGGATTATCTCCCGTTTGAAATCGAGCGTGGATAATCTCCCTCTTTTAGCACGGCTTCGAACCCAAAGTGGCAGATTATCCACGCTCATTCACTAGGCGGTAGATTTTCCACGCTCGTACGTCCAGAAATCCACGCTCAAGGTAAACGGCTGGGCCCGCTCCCGCCTTTGTCTCTATCTGTAACATTTAGAGAACATTTTCTCCCCTATCTGTTACAGATCGAGATGTTTCGCAGAGACCCTGGCTTACGTCTCATTCTGTAACAGTACGAACGGTTTTCCGCCCCTTCGTGTTACAGATCGAGACATTTATCTATTCTCGCCTTACATCCACGACATCTGCCCAGTCAATAACGTCGTAGTCATCATCGCTTCGCCAGACGACACACTTGGGTCGTGAATCCGCTTGGGCTGCATCGTCCCTCGCCGCTTGTGGACGACTCGCAAAGAAGCGCCCAAGCTCAGCTCGCGGCAAGATAATCCCTTGCACGCTCCCGCCACCCGCAAGACACACACGCGCCCAGCGACCAGCCTTTTCATATAAGAGCCAATTGGCAACCTGCGAAGATCTGCCCTCAGGCACTTTATCCCCTGGAATATCAGGAACAAACATGGGGTCGACCTCCTCCAGTTGAGCAAAGCCCATCCCCTCCAAACGCGAACCAAGTTTTTCCTTAGCGTAACCGCTCAGCTCGCGCTTGATCATGCCTGCAATACGCCGGGCCGTCCTACCATGGGGATCAAACCGGCTGCATCCGCGCTCATAGGCAGCCAGCGCATCCATAAGCACGTAGACCTCGCTCAAATTGAGCGGCAGCGCCAGCGGGTGTACCGAGGACCTGAATTCGCCGCGATACCCAAACTCCTCGGCCACGCACATGCCGCCGATACGCACGCCATCGCGAATCCTGGCACGGCGCTCCCCCACCGCGTTCTTGCTGCACAGCAAAACGTTATAGGCGATGTCTTCCTGCGAGCGCTCTTCGTGGGAAACGGTGAGCATAATCAAGTCCGCCTCTTCACCGCCAATAAAGGAATCCTTGAGTTCGTAGCCCTTCATGCCTTTGTTAGACGGCTCAGCTGCAAGCAGCGCAAAAAGCTCGTGCACCTGATGGTAGAGCGCTAGGCGTCCCTCCAAATATGGACCATCGGGTCCATTTGCATACGCCTTGACATGCATCCGCAAGGCCCCCGTGTCGACGGGCGCTACCGCCATCTGGCTAATAGCATATCCCTCGCCTGGACGGGAAATCATATCGTTGAGCTCGACCGCATCTGGCATGTTTCTTTTTATGTACTGTCCAAGCAGCATTGGCGGCGCCCGCCTTTCCAATCTTTAACCTATCGATTTTTTCTCTTCGAGTCCATCTCAAGATAGCGTTGGATTTTGTCGAGCGACAAATTGGTCCGGCCCAGGGACTCTGCCGCCGTCAAAATCTTCTGTGCAAGATTTGATCCAAAGTAGTAAATCACATCTCCATTGGCGATGCGCTCAACGTATTCGTCTCCAATCTTATTAATAAGGGAGAAAAACTCGGGGCACAGCATGGGATAACGCTCAGCTATTTCCGTAATCCCCGCATGGCCAAAATCGGCAACGTCCTCGCACTGCCGCTCAAGATCTTCGATACCGTGGCCATTAAGGCCGCGCCCGCAGGAAAAAGCAAGGCCGCGAGACAGGGCAGTTTTGACGCGTTGCCCCTGCTCGTCCGACAGCTTTCCACCCAATAGGGCTCGCATCATGATCTGGCAGCAAGCGTACGTAGGTCGATAGAGAAAATCGACACGTGCATCACTGGGCATATCGCGATCGCTGCTCAGAGGAAAGCAGCCGTCTTCTCGTTGAGACTCGAGAATGACTTCGAGGGACTCGCGCCAATCCGGATCGTTATCCAAGCCATAATCGCGAAAGTAGCGCAGTAGCTGCATCTCCATATCCATGGCACGGATGCTGATGATCGGCTTATTTGTTGCCCTGTCCTTGCCGGCAATGTCGCAAAGAGAGTAAATCATGGTCTTTTTCCTTTCCGTAGACCCTATGCCAACGATTTCCTTTCGTTGGCTTTGTTGACTCCATTCTCTTTTACAAAGCTATATCCAACGACCAAGCATTGCTTGGTTATTGCAGGTGACGGGAAAATGGAGCCAGACCACGTAGGCGCCTACCTAAAAAGAAACGGGCCCTGCCCCACAAGGGAACAGAGCCCGAAACTCTCATGGAGCCAGTGACAGGAAGTCCGCGCATTCGCTCCGCGTTCGCTTGACGCTCGCGCCCTCGGAGGTTCGATTCCGGCACATACAAGAAACGGGCCCTGTCCCACAAGGGAACAGAACCCGAAACTCTCATGGAGCCAGTGACAGGAATCGAACCTGCAACCCACTGATTACAAATCAGTTGCGCTACCGTTGCGCCACACTGGCACACTTGGCGCTTTCGCGCGAAGCCTGTTTAGAATAAAGGAATTGCGGACGAGGCGCAACAGACCCTTTGACCGACCACATCTCAAAACTATTCGTCAGAACGAATAGTTTTTATTACAATGAAGAAGATAAAACTATTCGTTCTG
>DBFZVF010000019.1:0-6281 GCA_048519165.1 Collinsella sp. | reverse complement strand
GTCAGCCTCTGCCTTGGCCTCGTTGAGGTAGCTGTAGAAGCTGTACTTGGAGATGCCAAAGAACTCGCAGGCGCGCTCGCTCGATTTGGAGATAAGGAAGGCACCACGACGGTCGAGGTATCCGATAGCGCGAATGCGCTCGTCCTTGGTCATGAGGGCGGCGGGCTTGCCCACGTACTGCTCGCACTCGCGCAGCAGATCCTCGAGCAGGTCGCCGATGTTTTTGGTGATGGCCTCGGGCTCGGTGTATCCCTTGTCGCCCGAGCCGGTGAGCGCGCCGAGCGAACGTTCAAACGCCTTCATGAGCGTGATGTCAAAGTTGATACCCATGATGCCAACGGGGTTGCCAGCGTCGTCGCGAATGAAGATGGTCGACGATTTGAGCAGCTTGCCATCGGCGGTCTTGGTGAGGTACGGCGCCCGGTCGTGGACCTCGGTGGCATCCTCGTGCATGGACTCGAGCACGATGTGGCCGGGGCCGTCGCCCAGTTTGCGTCCGCTGACGTGGCCGTTTTCAATTGCTACGATAGAGTGGTCCATGTCCCCGGTCTCCAGATCGTGGACGACGATTTCACAGTTGGGACCAAATTGGAGCGCCAGACTGTGTGCAAGGCGCTTGTAAAACTCAATCTGTGCGGGGGTCATGGGTGCCTTCCTAAAAATTAGTTTGGGCTCACTGTGCCATAAACCCCACTTGTTCGCAAATAACGAAAGCGTCGCTGCGTTATAAGACTGCCAACGGCCAGGACACTATCTTTATGGACCCGCGGCGCGAGTTATGGGTACGATGGCTTCAGGGGAGGTATCGACATGAAACTTGGATGCGTCATTATGGCTTCGGGCGTGGGCAAGCGGTTTGGCTCTAACAAGATGCTTGCCGATATCTGCGGAAAGCCGTTGATCCAGCGGACGATTGAGTCGGTGCCCAAAGGATTTGACGTTGTTGTTACAACGCGCTGGCCCCAAGTTGCCGAGATTTGCCGTGAGCTGCGCTGCGCATGCGCGCTGCACGATGGCGCGCTCAGGAGCGAGAGCGTGCGCGCCGGTCTTACCTGGGGAGCCGATCGCGGCTGGAATGGCTGCCTCTTTTTGCCGGGCGACCAGCCGCTCGTGAGTTCGGATTCCTTTGAGGCGCTCGCCGGTGCTTTTAAGGCCAACGGTGGTGTCGCACCCGTGCGTCTTGCCCTAAACGGCGAGCCGGCCTCTCCGGTGCTGTTTCCCGCGAGCTTCTTTCCCAACCTTATGGGGCTTAAGGGAAAGGATGGCGGATCGTCATTGCTGCGCGGCCGTGCCGATGTCCAGTTGGTCGAGGCGCGCGCGTACGAGCTGTGGGATGTCGACACCGTCAAGGGTCAGCGCCGCGTCTCGGAGCACATCGCGGCCTGCTACGCGCCTCGCTAGCAGAAAGGACGCCAGGGTAGCGCCGGCTACTTGAAGCTGCCGACGACGACGGGGCGGCCGAGGGCGGCCTCGAAGCGATCTGCCATCGTGGGGTCGCTGAGCGTGTCGACTTGGTTGAGCATGACGCGTGCGGTGCTGAGTTCCGGCGCCTGCATCTTGGCATTGAGCACCCGGGCGACGCGCTCGGGCGTAGCGATGTCGGTGAGCTTGTAGCCGCACCGCTCGCAAAAGAGTTCGGGGCGGTGGACGGCTTCGTTGATGGGTTTGCCGAATCCCGAGGCGCCGACGAGCCAGATGACATTGACCGTGCCGGCGGGAACGACCGGCTCCCAGGTGGCGTGCGCCTTGAGTGGGAGCCGTTTGCTGCCGTCCGCCTCGGCCAGGATGTAGTCAAAGCGCTGTGCCAGCTCGTTGAGCGGCTCGGCGGGGGCGGAGAGCTTGCCTGTCTCCGGGTCCAAAACACCCGCCTGGCAGATACTTCCGCGGCTCATGCCCGCGCATGCCTCGCAGGTGCAGCCAGGAACATGCAGGGCGCCCGGCTTCCAAGGTGCTGCGTCCAAGCGACGACTCGACCCGTCCCATGGCACGCCAGCGACGGGAAACATGTGCGTGGTGGTGCAGAGGAGCACGCGGCCGCCGGCGCGCATAAGCTCAAGGCCGAGCGTCTTTAGCAGGGTCGACTTGCCACCGCTGCCGATGATCGCGGTGATGCCCGGCTCAATCTTGAGCGTGGAGGCTAGGCTGCCGTTAACCGTTTCCATCTGTTCACCGCCGTATAATGCTGCGATAAGAAATAATCATTAGCGTAGCGGCAGAACCGCTTTTGCTCTGATAAACCGTAGCACAGGGAGGTGCCCCGGGAATGCTCGTTTATGTTCGCGGCGCAGGCGATATCGCCACGGGCGTGGCTGCTCGTCTGGTGCGCGCCGGCGTGTCGGTCGTCATGGCCGATATCGCGGTCCCCACGTGCATCCGTCGCACGATCAGTTTTTGCGAGGCCATTCGCCTGGGCGAGGTCGAGGTCGAGGGCATTCGCGCCCGCTTGGCGCAGACGCCGGTCGAGGCGCTTGAGATTACCGAAGCGGGGGATGTCGCCGTGGTGGTGGACCCCCAGGCACAGATGCTCGGCGAGCTTAAGCCCGCGGCCGTGGTAGACGCGATTCTGGCCAAGCGCAATCTGGGCACCACGCGCGACATGGCTCCTGCCGTCATCGCGGTAGGGCCGGGCTTTACCGCGCCGGTTGATTGCGATGCCGTGGTCGAGACTATGCGCGGTCATTTCCTCGGCCGCGTCATTACCCAGGGCTCGCCCCAGCCCAATACGGGTGTGCCGGGTATCATCGCCGGATATGGCAAGGAGCGCGTTATCCACAGTCCCGCCGCCGGCGTGTTTCGGTCCGACCGCGCAATCGGCGACATCGTGAGCGCCGGAGACGTGATCGGGTATGCGGGCGATACGCCCATGTTCACGACGATTGACGGCTGCCTGCGCGGCCTTTTGGCCGACGGCGTTCAGGTGACCGGGGGCTTTAAGTGCGCCGATGTCGACCCGCGCGGTGACGCCAGCTACATCAACTATATTTCGGACAAGGCGACATCGGTCGGCGGCGGTGTGCTCGAGGCGCTCGCCATGCTTACCGACGTTTTTAGGGGATAGGAAAAGCAATGGAAAAGCTCGATGTGGTGAATGCTGCGCTTGGCGCTCTGAAGGCTGGTAAGACGTGCGAGCTGGTGGTAGTTGCCGGTACGGCAGGGTCATCGCCGCGCGGTGTGGGCGCATGGATGGCCGTCTTTGCCGACGGCAGCCAGGCGGGCACTATCGGCGGCGGCAAGATTGAGCTCTTTGCGCTGGATGAGGCGCGCGAACTCCTGAGCGCGGGACAGTCGCGTCTGGTCCGCTACACCATGGGCGGCGAGAACTCCGATACCGGCATGATCTGCGGCGGAGCCATTTGCCTGTGCTATCTGCATCTGGATGCGACCCAGGCACCGTTGTTCCAGGAAATTGCCGACGTCTTGGTCTATCGGCGCATCGGCGACTTCGTCATCGACTTTGAGCCGTTTATCGCGAGCGCGCTCGAGGGCGATGTGGCCGAGTACCATGGCGAGGCATCGCGCCATACCATTGCGGGCTGCCCCGGGCTTTCACTGGTGGAGGAGGGGAGTAACGTCACCTACACCAACGCTGCCTCTGAGATTCCCGCGGCGCACATCGAGACGCTCTGCCCCGAGGGCCTGACCTACATCTTTGGCTGCGGACACGTGGGCGCCGCGACGGCGCGCGTGCTCACGGCGGCGGGCTTTGCCGTCGTGGCCTGCGATGACCGCCCCGGCACGTTGACGCCCGAATGGGTGCCCGGTGTCTACGATCGTCGCCTGGTCGATTACAAGAACCTGAGCGAGCTGTGTCCCATCGGTCCGCGCGACTTGGTGGTCGTCGCCACGGCGGGTCACAAGTCCGATATCGACGTGGTGATTCAGGCCATGCGTGCCAAGCCTGCCTACCTGGGCTGTCTGGGTTCGCGCCGCAAGACGGCCTTTGTGCGTGCCCGCCTGGAGCAGGAAGGTTTTACGCAGGACCAGATCGACGAGCTGCACCTTCCGATCGGCGTTGCCATCGAGGCCGAGGACCCCGAGGAGATCGCCATCTCCATCGCCGCCGAGATGATCCACCTGCGCCGCACCAAACTCGTCCCCCGCAAGCGCTAATCGCATCCCCACCAATAAGTTGCGGTGAAATACGGACTGTTTAAGCCTGTTAGGCCGCCAAACAGTCCCTATTTCACCGCAACTGCTTTTTGGGATCCATTTGTGCGGGGGAGTTGTGGAGTTGTGCAGGCAGAAGAGGTTTTTCTGGAAATACGCTCCCGATGCGCGTATAGTACCGATTGTTTTGTCGGCTCCTGCTGTGTCGAGTCCAAACCGCGAAATGCCATGAGCGGCGCGGATGCAGCCAGGAGGCACGAGGACAACCCACCGTGGCCACGCCCCGTGCTTAAAACCCCAAGAAGGAGTGAACAATGGCAGAAGAGAAGTATGTGCCGCGTCTGAAGACCAAGTACAACAACGAGGTCAAGCACCAGCTTCAGGAAAAGTTCCAGTACGAGAACGTCATGATGATCCCCAAGTTTGAGAAGATTGTCGTGAACATGGGTGTCGGCGAGGCCGCTACCGATTCCAAGGCCATCGACGGTGCCGTGCGCGACCTGCGCGCCATCACCGGCCA
The DNA here is from genome assembly GCA_048519165.1 of Collinsella sp. Classification (GTDB taxonomy): domain Bacteria; phylum Actinomycetota; class Coriobacteriia; order Coriobacteriales; family Coriobacteriaceae; genus Collinsella. Next base: position 1,654 of record DBFZVF010000019.1, on the reverse strand, counting down.
GCAGCCGATGATCACCCGTGCCCGCAAGTCCATCGCTACCTTCCGCCTGCGCGCTGGTATGCCGATCGGCTGCAAGGTTACCCTGCGTGGCGACCGTATGTGGGAGTTCTTCGATCGTCTGACCTCCGTCGCGATCCCCCGTATCCGCGACTTCCGCGGCATCTCCCCCAAGAGCTTCGACGGCCGTGGTAACTTCTCCATGGGCGTCACCGAGCAGCTCATCTTCCCCGAGATCGACTTCGACTCCGTCGATCACCAGCGTGGTATGGACATCACTTTCGTGACCACCGCCAACACCGATGAGGAGGCCAAGGCCCTTCTGGACGCCTTCGGTTTCCCGTTCAAGAAATAGGTTCACCTGCCCTATAAGCGCCGTTCCCACAAGGGGGCGGCGCTTGGGGCGAACAATACTCTATGTGAGGAGGATATAAGTGGCTAAGACATCGATGATCGTCAAGTGCAATCGCAAGCAGAAGTTCTCTACTCGTGAGTACACGCGCTGCCAGCGCTGCGGCCGTCCGCACTCTGTGTACCGCAAGTTCGGCCTGTGCCGTGTCTGCTTCCGTGAGCTTGCACTCAAGGGCGAGCTTCCCGGCGTTAAGAAGGCCAGCTGGTAAGTCACTACCAGCGTTTCAAGCATCCGTTTGGAACAGGGAAAACGCGCTAGTTAGGCTTTGCCGTTAAGGGCGGCGAAGAACCAAGAGCACGTGTTCATCAAGAACGAAGGAGAATCTGTATGAACCTTACAGACCCGATCGCAGATATGCTTACGCGCATCCGTAACGCTAACTCTGTGAACAAGGCCACGGTCTCCATGCCGAGCAGCAAGAAGCTCGTCGAGATCGCTCGTGTTCTGCACGAGGAGGGCTACATCGAGGGCTACGATGTCGAGGACACCGTGCCCCAGAAGACTCTGCACATCACGCTTAAGTATGGTCCCAAGAAGGCTAAGGTCATCAACGGCATCCGCCGCATTTCCAAGCCGGGCCTGCGTAAGTACACCGGCGTTGCCGACATGCCCCGCGTCCGCGGTGGCCTTGGTACCGCCATTATTTCCACCAGCCATGGCGTTATGACCGACCGCGATGCTCGCAAGCACAACGTCGGCGGCGAGATCATCGCTTACGTCTGGTAATTCGGTCGGTAGGTAGAAGGAAAGGAGATCACCGTGTCTCGTATCGGTAATAAGCCTGTCCAGATTCCCGCCGGAGTCGAAGTGGCAGTCAACGGCAACAACGTTGTCGTCAAGGGCCCCAAGGGCCAGCTCGAGCTCGATGTTTTTGAGAAGCTCACCATCAACGTCGAGGACAACGTCCTCACCGTTTCCCGTCCCGACGACGAGCGTGAGACCCGTGCCCGCCACGGCCTCACCCGCGCCCTCATCCACAACATGGTTGTTGGCGTTTCCGAGGGCTTCGAGAAGAAGCTCGAGCTCGCCGGCGTCGGTTACCGCGTGCAGCAGAAGGGCAAGAACCTCGAGTTCTCCCTGGGCTTCTCGCACCCCGTGATCGTCGAGGCTCCCGAGGGCATCACCTTCGAGGTTCCCGACAACACCCACGTGAACGTCAAGGGTATCAACAAGCAGCAGGTCGGTCAGATCGCCGCTGAGATCCGCGGCCATCGTCCTCCCGAGCCTTACAAGGGCAAGGGTATC
>DBFZVF010000018.1:0-3756 GCA_048519165.1 Collinsella sp. | reverse complement strand
GTAAAGCGGACGCGGAGCGTCCGTAGCGAGCGGGCGAGCGCGCCGGCAGGCGGGCGAAGCCGGTGCGGATCCGCGAAGCGGATGCGCGGAATCCTATACGCCGCACCAATCGAACTTGAAGCCTCCGGCAACGGGGGCTTTTCTTTTATGAAAACACCGCATGGATTCGAACCTCGGTCGAGGTGTGAACAGCCTAATCATCACTCCGTAAAATTTTTTCAAATTGTCGCTTGACCCATCGGGGGCTCGCGTGCATAATAATCCGTACGTTGCGGCGTTACCTCAGCTGGATAGAGGGTCTGACTACGAATCAGAACGTCATAGGTTCGAATCCTATACGCCGCACCAATTGAACTTGAAGCCTCCGGCAACGGAGGCTTTTCTTTTACGCCGGCATCCCATGGATTCGAACCTCGGTCGAGGCGCGAGCGTAAAGCGGACGCGGAGCGTCCGTAGCGAGCGGGCGAGCACGCCGGCAGGCGGGCGAAGCCGGCGCGGATCCGCGAAGCGGATGCGCGGAATCCTATACGCCGCACCATTTGAACTTGAAGCCTCCGGCAACGGGGGCTTTTCTTTTATGGCGGCATCCCATGGATTCGAACCTCGGTCGAGGCGCGAACGTGAAGCGGACTATTTCTTATCGACTCGTGTAAGATTCCGAGTAGGTGTCGCGGCCCATCCGCGACCACTCCTTCTTTCAACGACTGATCAGGGTGATATTTCGTGGCAGAGCGTCCGACATACAAGCTCAGGTTTCTCGACCCCAAAAAGCGTTTTCCATCGATGCCAGAGCAGCCTGCGGGGCGCTCATATGGTGTTGTCTGGAAAGTCTTTGGCGAGGACCCCAAAGAGTCGTGCTATGTCGTCGAATTCGTCGGCAAAACTCACATATCGCTCTTGGGCTACGTGAGCGTGTCGGGCAAGGTTTATAAGGTTGATCGTCCTGTTCGGGAAGTACCGTTGCCCGAGGACCCTGACATGGAGCTGGTCCTTCACGAGTCCGATTCCAGTATTGGCGAGATTATGGTGAGGGAAGCTAACGGTGCAATGCGCGCGTGTGCGCAAACTGCCGGCTCTCCCGAAGGCCCCATGCGCGAGCAGTCCGACCACGAGACATGGAATTCGACCCGCGCCCTTCCTTACGGCGAGTTCATGGCCTCGATGTTCTTGCGCTACGTGATATTTGCCAACTCCGAAAGCGCTATTGCGAACACGGCGGGCGTCGACGGTCTCGATGCGGACATGCAAAACGTTGTCGACAAAATAAAGCTCGTAAAGTTGCCCGAGCCGGTCGAGGTGTTTTTGGGCTTTAACACGGCACCGCTCCCCGATGCTATCGAGACGCTGCTTTACCGTGTCGACCATGCCGAGAATCCGAGCGGTATCGAGCGTTATGCGGCCGCCCTTATGAGCGAGGTCGACTTGCCCCGACTGCGCACCATCGCCGCCAAGTCCGAGATGAGCCTGGCTCGCATCGATCGCTCAAAGCTTTTCTATCTCAATTTTGATCGTAGCCTGCTGGACCAGGACGAGATTGACATGCTGCTTGCCATCGAGTGCCGTCTCAACCGCCTCTCCGGCATCCTCGAGCGCATCGGGGCTGGATTGGCCCCTGCGGCATCCTCGCCGAGCCTTGAGGGCTGCGCGCTCTTTGATGCGTGGCATATCGCCAAGACGACCAACGATGTTCCCCGACTGCTCGATACGGCCTCGAGCGATAACCCGTGGGCCAAGCCGGGAACGGTTTCGTGCCAGCCGGGCGGCGAGTGGGACGTGCGCACCCGTTTTGCGCGAATCGTTGAGGCGCTCAACGTGGCCACGCGGCTCGACTATACCTATCGGGCAAACGTTGCCGAGGGGATTATGCTCGTTCGGTTTGGGCAGTCTGTCGTTGACGCCATGCCGCAACGTGAATACGACGCTCAGGATGACGCCTGGCGCGAGCTGGACGAGGACACGCGCGCGATCTGGGCCGCGGAGCACGATGCGCGCGTGGCGCTCACGCTTGCGGCAGCGTGTTTTGCCGCGGGCACCTGCATCACGCGCTGCTATGTGCAGATTGCTGCTCCCGACAGTGAGCAGGGCGAGCGCGTTGTTGCAACGTATTTCTTTGGGCGCGCGGCCTATCTGGCCGATTGCGTGCCTGTCGCCAAGGATCTTGAGAGCATGGACATGGACGATATGCCGTGCAAGCGTGTGCTTGAGGCGTATGAGTCAACCGCTCCGGAGACGATTGAGCCTGCGGAGGTTCATGCTCGTCCGCGTGATGACCATCGCACGCTGCCGCCGGCGCTGCGCGATCTGCTGCTTGCCGATACGGCTGACGAGTTGGAGGTCATGGAAGAGGACGATGACCCATACGTGGCCCGTGTTGTTGAATTGCGCGAGCAGGCAAAAGTAGACCGTACAGGTGCTTTTGAAGGCTTTTCCCGTCTTGTCGAGGAGTTGGAGGCTAAGTGCACTGTCGCCGAGCTTTTGGCGACAGGTCCGGTTCAAACGCAGTTTTGCGATAACCAGCTGGTGCGCATGGTGTTACCGGTATTGGAAGAAGACGACTCTGTGCGAATCCTTCGTGCGCCCGATGCGCTGTACTTTGCCCAGCACGAGATCTGCAGCTTTTACGCCGAGCAAGAGGACTTTGAACGAGCACTGCCCGAGGTGCGCCATCTTTACGATCTGGCGCGCTCGTCCATGCAATCGCACTTTGCGCTCATCAACGTGCTTGCGCGTCTGGAGCGCTTTGACGAGATTATCGAGGTGGCGCGCCACGGCCTACGTATTGCCAGCGATCGTTCTGCAATTGGCTACCTGTTCTATCGCTTGGCGTTTGCCTATTGGAATTGCGATCAGCTCGACCTAGCGCTGGCTTGTTACCGTCTAGTGCCGCGCGGCGAGGAGTCGGGCAGCAGCGCGCTGGAAGAAATGCAGGGCCTTATGAACGAGATGGGCGTCAGCGAGCCTCCGACGTTCGAAGAAGCGGTTGAGACCATTCACAAGGCTGGACTCGAGGTGCCGCCAGTGTCCGCCGTGACGAATCAGCTGGCAGATGCCGCTGTTCAACTGGTCGACAACGGCTTCTTTTTCCTGGCACGCGGTTGCATCTTCCAAATGTGGCGCACTATGGGCAACGACGAGCTCGGCTCCCTCAACCGCTCGCTGGGGTAGGGGCGATATAGAGGGGCCGCACCGCGCTATTTGTATCGGCGCGGGCGGGAGGACCCGGCAGGATCGGTAAGGCATAAAGCCGCCGAGCCTGCTAAAACTGTTAAACTCTGCTAAAGTTGCTAAACTTTGTTAAAGTTGTTAAAACTAGCAGAGGAGGGCAGAATGACGAAAGCTGTTAACCCCTTTAAGCCAACGGCGGGCATGAATCCGCCTGAGCTTATCGGACGGGACACTGTTTTGGATGACTTTGCCGAGGCTCTTGAGAATGGTCCTGGTGCCCCCGATCGACTCATGCGCATCTCGGGCGTCCGAGGCACAGGTAAAACGGTGCTCCTTAATGCATTGGGTGACCTTGCACGCAAAAAAGGATTCGAGGTCGTTGACGTTGCCTCCAATGCTGGTTTTTGCAATAGAATCCTCGAGGCTCTGCAGCGAAACGTTCGTCTTGAATCAATCTCGATTTCCCCGTCGATTTTAGGGGTCAGCCTTGGCTCCATGGAGATGTCGAAGTCGGCCTCTCATCTGGGCGAGGCGATGTACGATGCTGCGAAGCGCGGTGGTCTGCTCATTACGCTCGACGAGATCCAGGAT
>DBFZVF010000017.1:0-4722 GCA_048519165.1 Collinsella sp. | reverse complement strand
AGGCATGTGTGTGGCAGCGGGCATAGGAATTGCTGCCGTTGGTGCGGCGGGCATGGTTTCACGGGAAACATCGCCGATTTGGTGCTCGGGAGCCGACACTGTGGTGGTAGCTGGTGCCGCCGGGGGGACGACGGGTGCCGCGGGTGCGGCGTTATCTGCCGCGGAGCCCTGTGGCGCCACGATGTTGAGCGCAATCGGTGCAAAGGCGATCTCTTCCAGGTACGCCTCGATGGTCGGCTGATGCTTTTTGAGCTGAGCGATAGCAAATCGCGAGGGGGCCTCAATCGTCAAGGTGTCCTCGGTAAGGCTCACAGCACGCGATTGCCCCAGCATGTTGATGAGGCGCGCATCTTGGCCGTCGCGCTGACAAAAGGCGATGGCATCCCCCAGGATGATGCTTGCTTCCTCGTCCACTGTCTCTCCCGTTCCTTAAGCTTGGGCCCGCACGCGAGCGCTTCCGATTTCGGTCAGATGGTATTTCTGCCCATGTTTGACTATCAAGCCCGTCTGCGCCAAATCGTTGAGCGTGCGCGACCAGGTGGGTGCAGAGTTTCCAAATGCCCGCGCCAAGTCCGTCGCGCCGCACTCTTGATGTTGGGCCAGATACCCTAATGCAGCGTTGCCGCGTTCGCTTACAAACACGTCCGACTGCGGTTGTGCGTATTGATTCGCCGCATTAGGATACATCATTTGAGCTGCTGGTTGTTGAGAACTCTGCATGGGCGGCACCTGCTGTTGAAAACTTTGCGGCCACTGTTGGTAAGGCTGCGGCGGCATCTGCTGAGTCCAGGGGTTGAGGTTTCCCTGCGGCATCTGCTGATACGGCTGCTGGTACGGCTGAGGATACTGCTGTGGATACGGCTGGGCATATCCCTGCTGCGGCATATATTGGGGAGGATACCCTTGTGGGTACGGTTGGTAGCCCATTTGCGCGACGTTTGGCATGGCCGCCGTCTGCTGCACGGCGCCTGTGTCCGGATCTGCCGAGCCTATGCCCTCCGGCATGTTTTGCACTGGGTTGCCCAGCGGTGTCTGGGGGTCTTGCATGGGAAAACTTCCAGGCTGCTGCATCTGCTGCGCCACGGGCTGCTGTGCAAACGTGCTGGATAGGGGATACGCCGGCTGCTCCGTCTCGGGGCGCACGGCGGCCCCTCGCCCTCCGGCGCGCTCGATTTCCTGCACGCGCTTGGGGTTCAGGCTTACCGTGACCACGGTGCCGTTGCCCATGTTGTCCTCGATGGATACGGCGCCGCCGGCGTTTTCCAGGTACTCCTGCACCATGGGAAACCCGGCTCCGGTTCCGCGGATGTATCGCTTCATGTTGCTGTTTGCGCTGGTAACGCCAAAGTCGAACGCGCGCTCCTTGTCGTCGATCCCCGGTCCCTGGTCTGCGAATCGGATGGTGTCGCCGCCGTCTAGGATCGAGATGATGGGCTCTGCAAAGTGGGCGTGGATAAAGTTCTCGACAATCTCGCGGATAACCATGAGCGAGATGTGCCCGCCCTGTTCTTTCATGCACTGGTAGACGGTGTTGGTTGTCTCTTCCAGATAGGTGCGCACGTCCTTCGGTTCGATGACGATGACGCGCGGTGTCGACAGCATGTCGTCATAGACCGCGATGCGTGCGGCATACATGGCACCCTGCGCTTTCGCAGCGGCCTGCTCTTCCTGGCCACGCTTTTCGCGCACGCCGGTGATGTGCTCATTGTCGGGTGCCGGGTCTCCGGAATCGACCATGGTGTAAAAGTCGTCAGACATGCTGCTCGCAATCTTTCATAAGGTTTCGAACAAATAGTAGCTCACTGTGCAATGTTTCTCATCTTTCGACAACTTTTCAAAACCTGTTGAAAACTTTGGAAAACGGGCGAAAAGTTCTCAACATTGCCAACATGACCTGTTGAAAACTCGGTGAAATATCGTGAAAAGTTGCCGTACACCGCAAATTTCAGTTGGGCTTATGGGGGAACCGTGTGAACTGCGCGACCTTTTACCTTTGATTTCTTGACATTTGAACATTGATTTCCCTACAATCTTCAAGCTCACGTGTCTATATCTGCGTCCGCGCTCCCGCGGACACTCGAAATGCAGCAGGAGGAACTTAAGATGAAGCGTACGTATCAGCCTAATAAGCGTAAGCGTGCCAAGACCCATGGCTTCCGTGCCCGTATGGCCACCAAGGGTGGTCGTGCCGTGCTCGCCCGTCGCCGCGCCAAGGGCCGCAAGCGTCTCACTGTCTAGCAGCGATACACACATCTCGCATGAAGACTATTAAGTCTCGGCAAGATTTCGAGCATGTGTTCAGTCAGGGGCGTCGTTTCAATCACCCTCTGATTCGAATGACCATATGTGAATCGGTTGGCGAAGGCGACTCCGGAAGGGTCGCCTTCGTTGGTGCTAAACGGCTCGGTTGTGCAGTTGTGCGCAACCGTTCTAAGCGTGTGATGCGCGAGGCCGCCCGCAGCTGCGGATTTCCCGTTGCGGGTTATGACATCATCTTGTTCGCGACTCCCAAGACGAGGATCTCCTCGCCGCAGGAGATGGACAAGGCATTGCGTTCGCTTATGAAACGCGCCGGCGTTGCCGGGGAGGAGCGATGAGCAATCACGTTTTGCGACGTGTTGCCATCGCTCCTATTCGCATATATCAACAGGTTATTTCGCCCTTATTACCTGACGCCTGCATTTATTACCCAACGTGCTCGCAATATGCCGTTCAGGCGATTGAGAAGTACGGTGTTTTGAGAGGCTGCTGGCTTGCCGTGAGGCGCATCGCTCGCTGCAATCCCCTGCACGTCGGCGGTTATGACCCTGTGCCCTAACGGGCACTCGCTATCGGAGGAAAACTTACATGTGGGATTGGATCGTTAACATCCTTTTCGAGCTGCTCAAGCTCATCCAGACCTTTGCGGTCGACTGGGGCCTGTCCATCATCATCCTGGTGGTCATCATCCGTCTGCTGCTGACGCCGCTCATGCTCAAGTCGACAAAGTCGACGGCGCGCATGCAGGTGCTGCAGCCCAAGATGCTCGAGATCCAGGAGCGCTACGCTGACGATCCCCAGCGTCAGGCCGAGGAGATGCAGAAGTTCTACAGCGAGAACAAGTTCAACCCCATGGCTGGTTGTCTGCCGCTGTTGATCCAGATGCCTGTCCTGTTCGCCCTGTTTACGCTGCTGCGTAACCTGCCGCAGTACTTTAGCGACGGCACGTTCTCGTTCTTCAACATCCTGCCTGACCTTACCACCACGCCGAGCGCTTCTTTTGCCGATGGCTTTATGGTTGCGCTGCCTGCACTGGTTTGCCTGATTCTGTTCGCTGTCTTGACCCTGATTCCGCAGCTGTATATGTCTCGCAATCAGACCGGTCAGCAGGCCCAGAGCATGCGCATGATGGCCGTCGTCATGACCGTCATGATGCTTTGGATGGGCTGGAGCCTGCCCGTCGGCGTTCTGCTGTACTACGATGTGTCTTCTGCCTGGCAGGTTATCCAGCAGATCTTCGTGACGCAGAAGGTTATCGACAAGGCTAAGGCCGATGAGGAGGAGCGCCTCAAGAACGCTCCGCTGCAGGTCGAGGTTACCCGTCGCGAGAAGAAGCCGCGTCCGCACAAGAAGAAGTAGTGGGATAGTATTCTTATTTAGGTACCAAACTTTTGGAGTTCGTTATGTCTGAAGAGATCGTCGAGGATATGCTTGAGGAGGTTGCCCCGCGGGTCGCGGGCGATTATCCCGAGATTGCACAGCGTTACAAGGCTGGTGAAGAGCTGACCGATGAGGAGCTCGACACCATTGCCGATGTGGCTATTTCCATTCTGCGTTCCATCCTTTCGCACTTCGATGCGGCGAACTCACCCATCGATGAGTATGAGGGTGACGAGGGCGAGTTGATCCTGGACGTAACTGCTCCTGATCTTGCTGTTCTCATTGGCCGTCATGGACGTACCCTCGATGCTCTTCAAGTTATGTTCTCCCTGTTGGTGAGTCGCAAGCTTGGCTTTAGGTATCCGGTCGTCGTCGACGTCGAAGGTTATAAGAGCCGTCGACAGGACAAGGTTGCTTCTATGGCCCAGTCCGCTGCCGAGCGCGCTATTCGCACTCATAAAAGTGTTTCCTTGCCGCCCATGAATGCCTACGAACGTCGACTGGTTCATATTGCCCTTCGTGGTAACGATGCTGTCGACACGCATTCTGAGGGCTCTGACCCCGATCGCCATGTTGTGATTGTTGCTCGATAATCTTCTCGAGTCTATGCTAAGGGGACGTGGTTTCCACGTCCCCTTTTTTTGTCAAAAGTTCTCGATACACTGATTTTTGTCAGAAAGGAGTCGTCTTGTTTGTGTTATCTGATGAGCAGGCAAGCCAAATGCTGAGCCGTCTAATTTCGTATTGTAAAGACTATTCTTTGAAGGTCTCCGACGATAGCCTTCGTGTCTGTATCCAGCATCTTGATCTTGTTCTGGAGTCCAATAAGACTACCAATCTAACGCGCATCCTGAATGTTGATGATGCAGCCGTCCTTCATATTCTTGACTCACTTGTTTTGCTACCCTATATTGATAAAGCTCCTGAAGGTGCTTTGCTTGATATGGGTACCGGTGCTGGATTCCCAGGTATTCCGTTGACTATTGCAAGTGGACGAAAGGCTACCTATATCGATTCCGTTGGCAAGAAAGTCGATGCAGTTAATTCCTTTGTTAAGAAGCTTGGCCTTAAGCATGCTAATGC
>DBFZVF010000016.1:0-6127 GCA_048519165.1 Collinsella sp. | reverse complement strand
ACTTTCACCATTCTCGGAATCAGACGTCTCCTTCTTGGGAACGGTGATCGTCACACGCGCCACGCCCGAGGTCTTGGTATCGTAACGAACCTTTTCACCGTTCTTGGTAACGGTGACATCGGAAGGCTTGGACGTGGTGATCTCGATCGAAGACTCGGGCGTGTACTCCTGCTCAAAGGGGCCAGTCGCCTGGGCGCCATAGACCGACTTGCCGTCAACCTTGACCTCAATCCACGCGGTCTTTCCCTTGGCAACGGAGACTTTGACCTTCGTGACCTCGTTCTCTTCCTTCTTGGCCGTCGTCTTGGTAGCGTCCGAATCAGTCGACTCATCCGTCGCCTCATCGGTGTCATCGTCCTCGTCGACCGTTTCGGTCTTCTTAGAAGACTTCTTGGTCGTCATCTTGGTAGCAGTGGGCGTCTCGGGCGTGTTCTCGGGCGCCGAAGATGCGCAGCCACGTAGAAGCACCACGATGAGCACAATCAACAGCAGCACAACGGCACCGATGCCGGCGTAGACGATACGCGGATCGAGCCCGTTGTTTTGAGGAGTACGTGATCCGCCGCGTCCACGACCGGAACTGCTGCGGCCGCTTCCCTGAGGCATACGACCGCGATTGCTATCGGAACGGCCGCGATAGCCGCCCTGGCCCTGAAGGCTGCGCTGACCCGAGCGGGGCGCAAGTTCACCGCGGCCTTGATAGCCACGCTGGACCGAACGCGGAGCCGAAGAGCGCTGGCCATACGGCTGTGATTGAGAGCGAAGACGCGGCGTCACCTGCGTGGTATCGGCATCCGAATAGCCACCGCGAGAGCGTCCCATAGAGGCACCACGGTAACCGCGATCGGAATAGCCGCCGTCGCCGTAGCCGGCACGAGGGTCACGCGCCACGCCGCGGGCAGCGGGAAGTGCACGGTCCTCGGGCATCGGCGTACTGCGGAACCGGTCACGCTGTGAGCGAATCTCCTCGCCCGAACCCGTCTCAGTAATATAACCGGCCTGCTGAGGACGCTGTCCATAGCGGGTTGAACGACCGCCCTGAACCATCAGGAAGCGCCCGTTATCGACCGAGGAACGCGAATTGACGTAGCCGGCGGCGTCCTGAAAACGACCGCCCTGCTGCGACGTCTCGCGTTCGTATGCCATCAGGTCGTCAAAGTAGGCATTGACGACCTCGCGCGGATTGAGGCCCAAAAAGCGAGCATAGCTCGAAATCATGCCCTGCGCATAGCCGCGCGGCGGCATCGAAGCAAAGTTACCGGTCTCGAAAAACTCGATGATCTGCGGCCTGATTTTGATGGTGTTGGCGACCTGCTGAATGGAAAGGCCCATCCGGCGACGCTGCTCGAGCAGCATGTCACCAAAGCGTGCAGCCATCAGAATCCTCCAAACTCACGATCTTCACGTGCCATCTCGGCGTCGACAGATTCCAGCGCGGCAAGCCCCTCCTCGTCCAACAGGACCTCACGCGGCTTGGAACCGTCGGGCGGGCCGACGACACCCTTTTCTTCCAGCATGTCCATAATACGCCCGGCACGCGCATAGCCAACCTTCAGACGACGTTGCAGGCCAGATGTGGAGCCAAGCTGCGATTCCACCACAATATGGGCGGCTTCCCAAATGAGCGGATCATCGTCTTGCGGCTCGGCTACTCCGGTGCGGACAATACCGCCGCCACCCGCCATGGACATGGAAGCGGGCGCCACGGCAGACAGAATCTCCTCGTGGTAGTCGGGCTCGCTCTGCGACTTGACGAACTCGACAATCTCGTTGATTTCGTCATCCGAGACAAAGCAGCCCTGGATACGGCGAGGCTTGCCCCAGTCGACCTTGGAGAACAGCATGTCGCCCAAACCGGTGAGCTTTTCGGCACCCATCTGGTCAATAATGACGCGCGAGTCGATGCCCGTGGCGACGTTAAAGGCGATGCGGTTGGTGATGTTGGCCTTGATGAGACCCGTCACCACGTTGGAGCTGGGGCGCTGCGTAGCCACGATAAGGTGTATACCGGCGGCACGGCCCAGCTGGGCGATACGAACGATCGAGGCCTCGACATCCTTGCCGGCGACCATCATCAGGTCCGAAAGCTCGTCGATGATAATGACCAGATAGGGCATCTTTTGGGGCGGGTTGTCGTAATGCTCAAACTCGCCGGCGGCCTGCTTTTCGTTGTAGGTCGAGATCTTACGCACGTTGAGACGCTCGAAGACCTTCAGGCGACGCTCCATCTCGGACACGGCCCATTGCAGAGCGCTCGCGGCCTGCTTGGGCTCGGTCACCACGGGCACATAGAGATGCGGCAAACCGTTATAGCCCGCAAGCTCGACGCGCTTGGGGTCGACCATGATCAGGCGAACGTCCTCGGGAAGGGCTCGCATAAGCAGGGTCGTGATGATGGAATTGATCATCACCGACTTACCAGAACCGGTCGTGCCGGCGATCAGCAGGTGGGGCATCTTGGCGAGGTCAGCGACGACCGGCGTGCCCTCGGCATCTCGACCGATGGCCAGCTCGAGCGGACCGCCCTTCACATAGGGAAGCACGTCGCCCAGGTTGACGTTCTGGCGCTTGCGATTGGGAATCTCGATACCCACAAGCGAGGTACCGGGGATCGGGGCAAAGATGCGCACCGACTGAGCAGCGAGCGAAAGCGCGATATCGTCCTCGAGGCTCGAAATCTTGCTCACGCGCTCGCCCTCGCCAGGTTGCAGCTTAAAGGTCGTCACCGTGGGGCCGGCGATCCAGCCGACCACGCGGGCACTGCGGCCAAACTCAAGCAAGGTGGATTGCAGTGACTCGGCAGTCTGTTCCAGCTCCTTGTCAGATGACGCGGAGGACGCCGACTGCGGGTTGGCGTGCAGGATCTCGAGCGGCGGAAGCTTGAGGCCGTCCTCTTCTTCGCCCTCGTTATCCGCGGGGGCATTGACCGCTCCCCCATCGCTAGGAGTAGGCGCCTCGGCAGCGCCCGCGACAGCCGTATCGGCAACCTTGGGATGCTTCAAGAAGTCGGGAATCTGAGGTGTTGCCGAGACAGGACTCACGGCAAACGGCGGCTCGGACTCGTCGATCTTATCGGGGTCGTCTTCCATCGAAAGCTGGCCGGTTACCTGTTCGCGCTTAGCATGGCGACGCGGCAGCAAAGTTGTCTTTGCGGTCTCAATCGGAGCCTCGTCGTCCTCGTCATCGCCCTCGGTAAGCTCAATCTCGCTATCGGACCAAGACGGGTCGGGCTCGCTTGTATTCAACTTGGGCGTGGCCTTGCCCTTCTTGACATGACGGCGCGGCAGCAGCGTCGTCTTAGCGCGCTCGGCCTCCACGGCATCGGATACGTCGACAAACGGATCCTCGTCCTCGTCGTCATCGTCCAAAACCGGGTCCACATCGTTGCCCATGACCGTGGTCACGGCAGCATCGGAGCCCTTTTGACGAAGAATGCTCAGGTGCGGACGGGCAACGCCGGGCACCGACAGGGCTTCGTCGTCACCCCACGGGCTCGCGTTAACATCGGCACGACGGCGCTCGGCAAAATCGGCCGCGCGGTCGCGAGCAGAGCGCAGCACGCCACCCACCGAAAAGCCGATGATGACAAAACCAACGACGGCCAGACCCAACAGGACCACCATCGCGATAGGCTTACCCAGGGCATTCTGCAGCGCACTCGCAATAAACGCACCGATGTAGCCACCCGAGGCGGACAGATTTTGCGGCGTGAACATAAGGTCACACGAGTCGCTCGTACCCGGCACCATCAGCGAAAGAATGGAGACAACGGTGATAAAGACCACGGCTCCGCCCGCGACCGAGCGCACGTTGAGCGGCGAGTCCTCGCCTAAAAAGAGCGTGGCGGCAAACAGCAAAATGACGATCGGCAGCACGTAGGCGCCCAGACCAAAGCCCAAGTGGTAGAAACCGGCAACCGCAGCCGTAACGGGCGCAGTCGCCGGCGAAATCACGGCAATAAAGGACGCAATCGCCAAAACGGCAATGACCACGCCGGCGATATCGCGGTTGGCCGAGGGCTCGACCAAGGGCTCGAAATCATCGAACTCGGACTCGTGGCCCTTATTGGCACGCAGATGGGAACCGGCACCCTTAGCAGATGCCGGTTGGTTATTGGCCTTATTGCCTTTGGCGTTTTGTGCAGATCCGCGCGCCAAACTAAACCTCCATGACGACCGGGATGATCATCGGACGGGTGCGAGTACGGCTCCAGATATAGTTAGAGAGCGAATCGCGCACGGCCTTGCGAATGGCATCGGAACCGCTGCTCGTAAAGCTGAACTTGCCCTTCTCGATCGTCTTCATAATGGACGCGGAGGCATCCTCGGAGAACTGGTCGTCGATGGCAAACGAGACGCCGCGGCCCGAGAACTCGATGGCCTCGATCTTCTTGTGCTTGAGCGAGACGATGGCAACAGCGGTAACCATACCGTCGTTGGCGAGCTTCTGACGATCACGCAGGACGATGGGGTCGGTATCGCCGATGCGCAGGCCGTCGACGTAAACGACGCCGGACTCGACGGGCGTACCGCGCTTAACGATACCGCCGCGCATCTCGAGCGTGTCGCCGTTGTCGAGGATAAAGATATGATCGTCCTTGAGACCCATCTTGCGGGCCAGCTGGGCATGGGCGCGCAGATGCACGGCTTCACCGTGAACCGGCATAAAGTACGTGGGCTTGGCCATGGCCATCAGGAGCTTGAGCTCCTCCTGGCTACCGTGACCGGAAACGTGAACGAGGGCGCGGTTCTTATCCCACACGTCGCAGCCGAGCTTGGCCAGGCTGTTGACGACCTGCTGGACGGCTTTCTCATTGCCGGGAACAGGAGTTGCCGAGAGGATAACGGTATCGCCCTCGTGGATGGAGAGCGTCTTGTGCTCGCCATTGGCCATGCGGGACAGGGCCGACAGCGGCTCGCCCTGCGAACCGGTGCACATGACAACAATCTTGTCGTCAGGCAGGTTATCAATGTCAAAGGCATCGATGATATCGGCGTCGTCGATGTTGAGGTAGCCAAGCTCGCGCGCCACGCGGGTGTTAGTGAGCATGGAGCGACCGGTCACAACGACCTTACGGCCGCACTTGCGGGCGGCATCGCAGATCTGCTGCAAACGATGGATGTGGCTCGAGAACGACGCAACGAACACGCGACCCGGCGCGTTCTTGATGGCGTGCAGCAGGTTGGGACCAACCTCGGCCTCGGACTTGGTAAAGCCGGGAACCGTGGCGTTGGTGGAGTCGGAAAGCAGCAGGTCGATACCCTGCTTGGCAAAGCGGCTGATAGCGGCATAGTCGGGCGTGACGCCGTCGATGGGCGTCTGGTCGAGCTTAAAGTCGCCGGTGTGCATAACGGTACCCTGGTTGGTGCGGATGAACACGCCCAGAGCGCCGGGAATGGAGTGCGTCATCGAGAAGAAGTCGAGCGAGATGCCGCCGAGGTTGACATGGCTGCCGCCCTTGACCTCGCGGAACTTGGGTGCGCGGATGCGGAACTCAGAAAGCTTGCCCTCGATAAAGCCAAGCGTCAGCTTGCTCGAAAAGATGGGCACCTTATTGTTGAGGTCCTGCAGCAGGTACGGAAGCGAACCGGTGTGGTCCTCGTGGCCGTGGGTGACGACGATACCGCGGAGCTTTTCCTCGTTCTCCAAAACATAGGTGTAGTCGGGAAGCACCAGGTCGATACCGGGCTGGGAGTCATCCGGGAACATGAGGCCGGCGTCGACGAGCACCATGTCGTCGCCGCATTCGAAGACCGTCATGTTCTTGCCGATGCCGTCAAGGCCGCCGAGCGGAATGATCTTCAAGGGAGATGATTTTTTAGCTGCCATAGGTTAGTGTGGTTTCCTTTCTTCGAAACGGGTCTGGAACAACCGACGGGGCGCTTCTGGCAAACCGACCGCCGGGAACGTACAAACATGCATCACGGAGTCGATGCAATAACCACAGTATGATACCCATTTGCACAACAACAGACCACCCATGCATCAAAGCCCCATCTGAACCGGTCTATCCCGCCGGTCTGGTCTCAGCGGGCCCGGCACGGGCTAAGTTTCCTGCTCTACAGTCCTGCGCAAGACGGAAAGCACATTAAGTGCTTTCCTTTGCGTGCGGAACTCGCGACAAACT
>DBFZVF010000015.1:0-13438 GCA_048519165.1 Collinsella sp. | reverse complement strand
GTCGTGTGGCTTGGTAACTTTGCCGGTGCCCTGTTCATCGTCTTTTTGGTGTACATGGCCGGCATTTACAAGCTCAACGGCGAGGCGGTCGCCAATTCCATGGTGAGCGTCGCCGCCGGCAAGGTGGCGGTCGACTGGGTGACGATCTTCTTCCGCGGCATCCTGTGCAACATCTTTGTGTGCCTGGCCGTGTGGATCGGTACCGCCGGCAAGACCGTGGTCGATAAGGTTGTGGGCATTCTGCTGCCCATCGCCGCCTTTGTGGCCTGCGGTTTTGAGCACTGCGTTGCCAATATGTACTTTTTGCCCATGGGTGCCGTGATGCACGCGTGCGGCTATGGCGCCGACGTCGCCGGCGCCGATGCGCTCAACGCCGCGGGCATTGCGTTTAACCTGTCCGCCGCCACGCTGGGCAACATCGTGGGCGGTGCGGTTCTGGTCGCGCTCGGCTACTGGTTTATCTACGCCAAGAAGTCCGAGGCGTAAGGTACCGTCTGTTTGACGTTGGGCCTCCCGCGGGGCGTTGCCGTGCGGGAGGCTTTTTGGGTCTGGGGCTCGTTGGCGGGCTTTTGGCCTGTTGTGTTTTGCTGATGAAAGGGGTAATCGAGATGGCATCTGCTGTGAAGCGTGACGGTCGCGCCGTGGTGACCACATGCGGGGGATGCTATGCCGATTGCGCCTTTGCGGCCCATGTTGAGGATGGACGTGTGGTGGCTGAGCTGCCGGTTGCGGGGCATCCGTGCGCGGCGCGAGCCCTGTGTGCCCGCGGACGGCATTGCCTGGCAATGCCGTTTGACGAGCGCGACCGCATCGTGCAACCCATGCGTCGACGAGCTGATGGCTCGGGGTTCGATGCGATTTCGTGGGATGAGGCGTTCGCGCAGATTGCCGAGCGTCTTTTGGGCATTGTTGACGAGCGCGGGCCTCGTGCGCTGGGTATGACGCTCGGCGTGCCCTCGTTCGACCGCTATTGGGCGTATCGCTTTATGCATGCGATGGGCTCGCCCAACGTGTACGGTGCCGATGGCGCCTGCGAGGTAAGCCGACTTACGGGTTGGGAGCACAGCCTGGGTTATAGTCCCGCCTCCGACCTGGCGCATACCGATTGCATCATGTACCTAGGGCGTTCCATCGTCGATTCGTCGACGACGGGGGCCGTTGATGCGCTCAACGATGCCCGTCGCCGTGGGGCGAAGATTATCGTGGTCGACCCCCGGCGCAGCGGCTCGGCTGCGCTTGCCGACCGCTGGCTGCGCGTGCGCCCGGGCTGCGACCTGGCCTTGCTGCTGGGCATTGCGCATGTGCTCATTGCCGAGGACTTGTATGACCACGAGTTCGTGACCCTCTATACCACGGGTTTTGACGAGCTGGCGCAGGCGGCCCGTGCTTGGACGCCCGAGTGGGCCGAGTCGATGTGCGACGTGCCGGCGGACGATATCCGTGCGACTGCGCGTGATTTGGCTGCCGCGGCGCCTGCTGCCGTGGTGGACGCCGGCTTTCATGGCGGTATCGGCATCGCGTATGCCAATAGCACCCAGACCGCGCGCGCGATTTGTCTTGTCGATGTGCTGCTGGGCTGCATCGGGCACGCGGGCGGTGCCCTCAACCCGCCCACGCCGCTTGCGTTGGGCGATTTGGACCCTGCGCGTTTCGCAACGCCGTCGATGCCACGTGAGCCCAAGTTGGGCTCCGAGCGCTATCCACTGGTCGATCCGGTGCGCGGCCTGTGCACGACCATCGGTCAGTCGATTCTTGCCGGCGATTTGCGTGGGCTCATCGTCTATGCCAGTAACCCCGGTGCGGGCTATGGCAATGCGCAGGCTTGGTTGGGCATTTTGCAACAGCTCGACTTGCTCGTGACGATTGACATTCGCTGGTCCGAGACGGCGCGTGCTTCTGATTTCGTGCTGCCCGACGTGACGTACCTGGAGGCCGATCGCGGTGTGGGCACAGTCGTGGGCGCCAATGATTCGCGCGTGTTCTACCGCAACGCCGTGCTGCCCGTGTTGCATAACGACACGCGTCCCGGTCGGGAGATCTTTGTCGGTCTGGCGCAGGCGTGTGGCGTGGGCGAGTACTTCCAGTTTACGTCTGACGATCTGGCGGCTGCCCAGGTGGCACCGTTTGGGATCGATCTGGACGAGCTCAAGGAACGCGGCTGGGCCGACACGGGTGTTGCGTTGCCGTCGCGTACGGGCGAGCCGGCGATTCCCCTGGATGGCGGCAGGATTGCGCTGGCAAGCGACGTGTGGGAGCGAGCCGGTCTGGGTCGTGTACCCAACTGGATCGCTCCCATGGTGGAGCCCGGCCCGGGGATGTTTCGCCTCATTAGCGGCAACCGTCCCTTTGAGTCGCACGCCTCGCGCAGGCTTGCGGCCCAAGGTGCCGCCGAGGCTGGATCGGACCTGGATGCCGTGCAGATGAATGCCGATGCCGCCGCTCGCATGGGTATTGCCGACGGCGAGATCGTCGAACTCGTGAGCGATATGGGCCGCGACCGCGTGCGCGTGGAGACGACGCCGTATCTGCATCCGGCGTGCATCTTTACGTCGGCCGCCCCCGGCGGGCGTTCGTTTGGCGCCGATGCCGGTGGCGCTCAAGCCTTGGGCGTGGGCCCGCTCGACCATACGCCGCTGCGTTGGGACCCGTTGACGGGCGCCGCGCTCACCCAGGAAAACGCCGTTCGCGTGGAAAAGATCGCGGCGCGCGAGGATAATAACGAGTAATTGACTCAGCTGATGTATTCGACTGATCCACGTTTCTTTTGAAAGGCCGCACATGAGCGATAGCCAGAACATGTCCGATGAGGTACGCGCCCGCCTGCGCGCCATTCCATCCGTCAACGAGCTGCTTGCCGAGTGGCCGGTAGTGAAGGCGGCGGGGGAGACCTGCGACGCGGTGGTGCATGCCGCCGTCACGGCCGAGCTCGACGAGGAGCGCGCTGCGATTCGTGCCGGTGCCGCCCCGCGTTCCAAGCGCGAGCTGGCCTCGGCCATCGAGTGGCGTGCGCATCGCTCCGCGCTGCCGAGCCTGCGTCCCGCCGTCAACGCCACGGGTGTAGTTATCCATACCAACCTGGGTCGAGCCCCGCTCGCGGAGTCGGCCACCAAGGCCGTGGCCGAGGTCGCGCGCGGCTACAGCACGCTCGAGTATAGCGTGGACACCTGCTCGCGCGGGTCGCGCAAGGAGCACGCTGCACAGCTGATTCGCTCTCTCACCGGTGCCGAGGACGCGCTTGTGGTCAACAACAACGCCGCCGCTGTGCTGCTGGTGCTGGCGACCCACGCCGCAGGCAAAGAGGTCATCGTCAGCCGCGGCGAGCTTGTCGAGATCGGCGGCAGCTTTCGCATTCCTGATGTCATGGCGGCTTCGGGCGCCAAGCTCGTCGAGGTCGGTGC
Organism: Collinsella sp.; assembly: GCA_048519165.1. Lineage (GTDB taxonomy): Bacteria > Actinomycetota > Coriobacteriia > Coriobacteriales > Coriobacteriaceae > Collinsella. The sequence goes on along the minus strand of DBFZVF010000015.1, from coordinate 10,040 downwards.
CACCAACCGCACGCATTTGGGCGACTACGAGCGCGCCATCACGCCCGATACGGCGATGATCCTCAAGGTCCATCCTTCCAACTATCGCATCGAGGGTTTTCACGAGGAAGTGAGCTCAAGGGAGCTTTCCGCCCTGGCCCACAAGCATGGTCTGCTGTTCTACGAGGACCAGGGGTCGGGCGCGCTGTTGCCCGACGACATCTTGGTGCGCGGCGGCGAGGAGACTACACCCGCTTCGGTGGCGTCGGGGCTCGATATCGTGTCGTGCTCGGGCGATAAACTGCTCGGTGCCGCACAGGCGGGCATCATCATGGGCCGTCGCGATTTGGTCCAGGCCTGCGGGTCGCATCCGCTTATGCGTGCCCTGCGTCCGGGCAAGCTCGCACTGGCGGCGCTCGAGGCCACGCTGCGTATCTACATGGACGGCGCCGGTGTTGCCCATCGCGATATTCCGGTGCTCAGCATGCTTACGCTGCCGCAGGACCATTTGGAGCGACGTGCCCGCAAGCTGCGCGATCGTATGGTCGCCGGGCTCGACAAGGCCGGTTGCCCGTGTGCCGTGCAGGTGGAGATCGTCAAGGAATCGTCGACTCCCGGCGGCGGTTCGCTGCCTACCGTCGAGCTGCCCACGATGTGCGTTGCCGTGCGTCTTGTTGACGCGCACCTGACGGTCGATGCGCTCAAGCGCTCGCTTGTCCAGGACTTCGACACGCCGGTCGTCACGCGCGCCTCGCACGACCGCATTCTGTTTGATGTGCGCACGCTCGTGGGCGACCGCGATATCGAGACGGCGGCGTCGACGCTCGTCGCGTGCGTTAAGAAGGCGATTGCACGATGAGTGAGGTTCAGGCGCTGGTGGAGTGTCCCGTTATCGTTGGCACGGCGGGTCACGTTGACCATGGTAAGTCGGCACTGATCGAGGCGCTGACTGGCAAGAATCCCGATCGTCTGGAGGTTGAGCGCCGTCGCGGTATGACCGTGGAGCTGGGCTTTGGCGAGTTGGCGCTGCCGAGTGGCAAGATCGTCGGCCTGGTCGACGTGCCGGGCCACGCGCATTACCTGCGCGCCATGGTGCAGGGCGCCACGGGCATCGACGTTGCCGTGCTGGTGGTCTCTGCCGTCGAGGGCGTGATGCCGCAGACCCGCGAGCACGTGCACGTGCTGGAGCTGCTGGGCGTTACGCATATGGTGGTCGCGCTGACGATGTGCGACCTTGCCGATGCCGAGATGACCGAGCTTGCCGAGCTCGATGTCGATGACTTTTTGTCGGGTACCGTGTTTGCGGGCGCGCCGATTGTGCCCGTGTCGTCTAAGACGGGCGAGGGGATCGACGGGCTGCTTGCGGTGCTCGACGAGCAGGTGAGCGCCTGCTGGGATGCCTGCCGCGACCGTGCCGAGCGCACCGATGCCGCGCCGCGCCTGCCGATTGACCGCTGCTTTACGATTAAGGGCGTCGGCACTGTCGTAACGGGAACGCTGCACGATGCGCCGGTTGCGGTGGGCGACGAGCTGATGGCTTTGCCGTCGCGTACGGTCTGTCGCGTGCGCGGGATTCAGGTGCATGGCGATACGCCGCGCGCGCTGCCTGGTCAGCGTGTGGCGCTCAACCTGGTTGGTGACGGTGTCGCGGCGCTTGACCGTGGCGAGATGCTCGGCGTGGCGGACCGCTTTGGCCAGACGTTGCGCTTTATGATGACGTTCACCTACCTGGGTCGCGAGGGCACCAAGCCGCGCGTGCTCGAGTCGGGCGCGCGCGTGCATGTGATGGCCGGCACGGCCGAAGTCGTCGGCCGCATCATGCTTTTGGAGGGCGAGGCCCCCATGGCGGTGGGTGAGACCCGTACCGTGCAGGTGCGATTGGAGGAGCCGCTGCCGCTGCGTGCCGGAGACCATGCCGTGGTGCTGTCGTATTCGCCCGTGATGCTCATCGGCGGCGGGCGTGTGTTGCTATCGCGCTGCCGTCGCTCGCGCGAGCTTTCGGCGGGGGAGCGCGCGCTGCTTGCGGCACTTGAGGCCGGCGATGCCGCGGGCGGTGTGGGCGCTTGGCTGGCGCTGCAGATGCTGCCGGTTACGGCGGTTGATGTCGCCGAGGCTTTGGATCTTGGTCTCGGCGAGGTCGCTGCCGCACTGCGCGGGTTGGTGGCGCAGGGCTCCGTTCGCAAGCTTGCCGTGGGTGATGCGGACCACTTTGCGGACGCCGTGGTGCTCGACGCCGCGATGGATGCACTGGCGGCGACCCTGTCAGCCATGCACGCGGCGGCTCCCAAGGAGACGGGATTTACGCCCGGCGCCGTTGCCCATGCTGCGTGGCCTACCGCTGATGATGGCGTTGCCGCGGCTCTGATTGCCGAGGGCTGCTCGCGTGGCGTGTGTGCCGCCGAGGGTGCCGAGGTATTCGACCCGCACTCCGCTGCCGCCGCGGCGCGTGTGGTGCGCGAGGCCTGCGAACGTATCGTGGCCTTGCTGGACGAAGCCGGCCTCGATGCGCCGACGCTGCCCGAGGTTGGCGAGCAGTTGCAGCTCGATCGCGACACCATGACGCGTGCCTTGCGCGAGCTTTCGCTCAATCGCTCGATCGTGAAGGTCGAGCGTGACGTTGCCCTGTCTGCTGCCGCCGAGGCCCATGCGCGCGAGCTTGTTGCCGCCGCTATCGCCGATGCCGGTGGCGCTGCCACCACGAGTGTGCTGCGCGGGGCGCTGGGTGTGTCGCGCAAACGTGCCATCAGCATCTTGGAGCACCTGGATGCCGTGCGCTTTACGGTGCTCGACAAAGACGCCGGCGGCCTGCGCTCCCTGCGCTAGGCCGGTCACCCGCTCCCGCCTCCTCAGTTGCGGTGAAATAGTTCCTATTTGGAGGCTTTGGCAGCAAATACAGGAACTATTCCACCGCAACTTCTTGCTCGTCTTTTTGGGATGGGGCCTGCTCGGTTTGGTAAAATACCGGCGCACTTGGGAACGGATGGGCTCCGGTGGGCTTCGCGGTCCTCAAAACCGTTGCGAGGCGTGCAAAACGTCTTGGATGTGTTCGATTCACATACGTTCCCGCCATACGCTACCAGCGCTTTTGTGCTCGCGGTCTTGCTGCGTGCCGCAAAGGCGCTGTTTTGTTTTTGCACGGGTTCGCCGTGCCGCCCGCTTTATCGGCGACGGTATTTGGCTTCGTGTACCGGGTTTTGAGCATACCGATGGGGGTGGTTTGCCGTATGACTACCGTAAGACGGGCCAATCTTTCTTGTGTCGTCCAAGCGGGCGGGCTGTCCTCGCGCATGGGCTGCGATAAGGCGCGCATGGCGTTTTGCAGCGAGCCGCTCATCGAGCGCGTGCTGGGTCGGCTGGCACCAGTTGCCGGCGAGTTGGTCGTGACGACCTCGCGTCCCAGCGAGCTTGCCTATCTTGAGGAGCGCGCGTTTGGCGGTCTGGTGCCGCGAATAGTGCCGGACCTTGAGGGGTCGGCGGGCGCCATGCGCGGTATCGCGAGCTCGTTGGCCGCGGCCCGATTGCCTCTCGCGGCTATCGTCGCCTGTGATATGCCGTTTGTCTCTTCGGAGCTGATCGGCGCCCTTGCCGATTGTGTTGAGGCCAACGCACTCGATGTGTGCGTGCCGCGCGAGACCCGGGGGATTGAGCCACTGTGCGCCGTCTGGCGCCGCGAGACCTGCGCGCCGATTGCTTGCGAGCTACTCGCCGGTGACCGTCAACGAATCCGCTGCCTGATCGACCGGGTGAATGCCGGGTATTTGGACGAGCCTCGGATTGTCGAGGCCGCGGGCTCGACGCTCTGCTTCGAGAACGTCAATACGCCCGAGGAGTTTGCGGCGGCCGAGTTGCTCGCCTAGACGATTGGAGTTGCCATGTCTCACGATATTTGCCCCGATACCGGGGAACCTTGCACTTGCGATGGGTCCGAGCCTTGCACCTGCGGCTGTGGCGGCTGTGGACATACGGCCGAGGAAGAGGCAGCGGCGGCTGCGTATCGCGAGTCGCACCGCGAAGGCCCGTCCGGTGATGCCCTCGACCACGAACGCAAGATCATCGTTTCGTTCGATAGCACCTTCGATGTGATGGAATGCGAGCAGCTGTGCCTTGCCGCCGGTGTGCCCGGGCGCATCATGCCGCTGCCCGGCTCCATCACCGCCGGCTGCGGGCTGTGCTGGGCCATGCCGTTCTCGGGCGATGCACTCGCCGCCTTCCGCGCTGCCATCGAAGGCCGCATAACCCCCGCCGACTACCATCAGCTCGTCCTCTAGCCACCAAAACCACCACATTGGGGACAGGTACCTTTGTGGTGGTTTGGAACACGTGGACGAAACAGGTTTGAAACACGGGTTTTGCACGTCAGGCATTCAAAAACGCCTCTACCTGCATCGTAATCAAAACGAAACATCTGCTCGTCCGCTTATGCGAAACTTTGCCGCAACAGTGCGATATTATCCATACTCGATAAAGTTCGCGGCGCATAGGGTGCCGCGACCAACATTTTTCGTTTCCCATCATTGGAGGAAGCATGAGCTACACGCAGAAAGTTCTCGAAGAGCTCAAGGCCCGCTATCCCGAGCAGCCTGAGTTCATCCAGGCCGCGACCGAGATCCTCGGCACCATCCAGCCGGCGCTCGACGCCCACCCCGAGTACGAGGAGGCCGCCCTGCTGGAGCGCCTCGTCGAGCCCGAGCGCATCGTCATGTTCCGTGTTCCCTGGGTCGACGACCAGGGCAAGGTCCAGGTCAACCGCGGCTACCGCGTCGAGTTCAACTCTGCCATTGGACCCTACAAGGGCGGCCTGCGCTTTAACCCGACGGTCACCCTGGGTATGCTCAAGTTCCTGGGTCTGGAGCAGATCCTCAAGAACAGCCTGACCACCCTTCCCATGGGCGGCGGCAAGGGCGGCTCCGACTTTGACCCCAAGGGCAAGTCCAACAACGAGATCATGCACTTCTGCCAGTCCTTCATGACCGAGCTCTATCGCCACATCGGCCCCAACACCGACGTTCCCGCCGGTGACCTGGGCGTTGGCGGCCGCGAGGTTGCCTACCTGTTCGGTCAGTACAAGCGTCTGACCAATGAGTGGACCGGCGTCCTCACCGGCAAGGGCCTCTCCTTTGGCGGCTCGCTCGCCCGTACCGAGGCTACCGGCTACGGCCTGGCCTACTTTGTGGACGAGTACCTCAAGAGCCGCGGCGACTCCTTTGAGGGCAAGAACGTCGTCGTTCATGGCTCCGGCAACGTCGCCATCTACGCCGTCCAGAAGGTCTCCCAGCTCGGCGGCAAGGTGCTGGCCTGCTCCGACACCCACGGCTGGGTCGAGGATCCCGATGGCATCGACTACACCGTGCTCGAGCATGTCTACAACAAGAAGCGCTCCGGCCACGACAAGGGCGTCACGCTCGCTATGTACGTTGACGAGAAGCCTAACGCCGTGTGGCACGAGGGCGACGGTCGCGGCGTGTGGCAGCTGCCCTGCGACATCGCGCTGCCCTGCGCTCGCGAGAACACGCTGCTGCTCGAGGACGCCCAGGCGCTCGTCGCCAACGGCTGCAAGGTGGTCGGCGAGGGCGCGAACATGCCCACGACCATCGAGGCCACGACCTACTTCCAGGAGAACGGCGTCGCCTTTATGCCCGGTAAGGCTGCTAACGCCGGTGGCGTGCTTGTGTCCGGCCTGGAGATGAGCCAGAACGCCGAGCACCTGTCCTGGACCTTCGAGGAGGTCGACGGCAAGCTCGAGCAGCTCATGCGCGGCATGTTCCACAACGTGGACGACACCGCCAAGGAGTATGGCCAGGAGGGCAACTTTGTCATGGGCGCCAACATCGCCGGCTTCCTGAAGGTCGCCGACGCCATGCTCGCCCAGGGCGTCTGCTAAATCTTCGCTCGACATAGCATGTTATAAGGCTCCCAGCTATCCGGCTGGGAGCCTTTTTTGATCCGCATGCGACGGAGGAAAACGGATCATTTCCCTCGGCCCTCTGCCGGCCGCCCCTTAAGTTGCGGTGAAATACGGACTGTTGGGCGCCCTAAGCCCGACAAACAGTCCGTATTTCACCGCAAGTTATGGATGGGAGGGAGGTTTTTGTGCTGTGGAAGGTCGCGGCCCTTCGTTTGGTACACTTAAAAGTACTGGACAAGTGAAGAGATGGGGGAGAACGTGCTCAAGTTCGGTACCTACGTCCGTGTTGGAAACGCGGCCGAAGCCTATGAGCTCTTACAGAAGAACCGCAACAACAAGATTGTGGGCGGCGGCATCTGGATGCGCCTGGGTTCGCGTCGCGTGGCGACGGCGATTGACCTTTCGGCCTGTGGACTCGATCATATCGAGGAGACCGAGACCGAGTTTCGCATCGGCGCCATGTGCACCCTGCGCCAGCTCGAGCGCCATGCCGAGCTTAACGCGCTTGTCAACCATGTCTTTGAGTTCGCCGTCCACGATATCGTGGGCGTGCAGCTGCGCAATACCGCCACGGTGGGCGGTAGCATTTACGGTCGCTTTGGCTTCTCGGACGTTCTCTCCGCCTTCCTCGCGCTCGATTCGTATGTTGAGCTGACGGGTGCCGGCCGCGTGCCGCTCGCCGAGTTCGTTGACATGGGCTACGTGCGCGACGTGATCGAGCGCGTCGTGGTCGTTAAGCACGACTACCGCGCGAGCTATGAGGCCGTGCGCAAGGCCGCGACCGACTTCCCCTCGCTCAATGTCACCGCCGCCTGGTGGGACAACAGCTGGCATGTCACCGTGGGTGCCCGTCCGCTGCGCGCGACCCTGCTGCAGGGCGAGGCATGCGGCTTGGTGAACGAGCAGCCTTCCGAGGATGAGCTGCGTGCCCTTGCCGCGTCCGTGCGCGCGCTGAGCTACGGCACCAACCTGTGGGGCTCAGCCGAGTACCGCCGTCGCATCTCGGCGCCGCTTGCCGTGCAGGCCGTGCGCCGCGCCGTCGGCATCGAGCTTTCGGCTGCGCTTGCCCGCGAGCTCGAGACCGTGCAAGTGCCTAAGTTTGCCACGGACGAGTATTCCTGCCGCCGCGTGCCCGGCGTCGATTCTAGCGAGGTGCGCTAATGGCTGCCAAACTCATCGATCTTTCCTTTACGCTCAACGGCCGCAAGGTCAAGGTTCAGATTGCCCCCGACACCATGCTCTTTTCGCTTTTGCGTGAGCAGGGTTGCGCGTCGGTGCGCTGCGCCTGCGAAACCACCAACTGCGGTCTGTGCACGGTGTGGCTCGACGGCGACCCGGTGCTGAGCTGCTCGGTTCCCGCCGCGCGCGTCGAGGGCCGCTCCATCACCACGCTCGAGGGCCTCAAGGTCGAGTCCGAGGCACTGGCCCGCGCAATGGCTGCCGAAGGTGCCGAGCAGTGCGGTTTTTGCGCCCCCGGCCTTATCATGAACGTGCTGGCGCTTGCCCGCGCCGCCAAGGAGGACCCGAGCCTCGTCGCCACGCGCGAGGAGCTCTCGCGCCAGCTGGCCGGCAACCTCTGCCGCTGCAGTGGCTACGAGAGCCAGCTGCGCGCCATCGTGCGCTTCCTCAACGAGTCTGGCGTGCAGGTGGGCTTTGAGATGCCCGAGCTGCCGGTCAACGACACCAGCTGCGACGGTGTCTCCTACAAGCAGATCACCCACAAGCAGCCCAAGAAGGACTCGAAGGCCCTGCTCGAGGGACGTCCCGTCTATACGGGCGACCTGGTGCCCGCCGGCGCCCTGATCGTCAAGCTCAAGCGCAGCCCGTATGCCCGCGCCAAGATCCGCTCCATCGATACGTCGCGCGCCCTGAAGGTGCCCGGCGTGGTGGGCGTTTACACCTACGAGGACGTGCCCAAGCGCCGTTTTACCATCGCCGGCCAGAGCTATCCGCAGCCGAGTCCCTACGACCGCCTGATTCTCGAGAACCTCGTCCGTTACCAAAACGAGGAGGTGGCGATCGTCGCCGCCGAGACCGAGGAGGCCGCCGATAAGGCGCTCAAGCTCATCAAGGTCGACTATGAGGTGCTCGAGCCCCTGCTCGACTTTACCCAGGCACTCGATAACGACATCGTGGTCCACCCCGAGGGCGACGTGACTTTTATGTTCCCGCAGGGCGGCGACGTTGCTCGCAACCTGGTGTGCAGCGGTACCAGTGATTTTGGCGACTTGGACGAGGCGTTTGCCCAGAGCGACATCGTCTTTGAGCGTACCTACACCAGCCAGGCCACGCAGACCGCGCCCATGGAGACCTTCCGCGCCTTCGCGACGACCGACGCGTTCGGGCGCATCTCGGTGACCACCTCTACACAGGTGCCCTTCCACGTTCGCCGCATGGTCGCGCAGTCGCTCGACATTCCGCAGTCGCAGGTGCAGGTCATCAAGCCGCGTATCGGTGGCGGCTTTGGCTCCAAGCAGACGGGCTGCTGCGAGATCTTCGTGGCGTTCGTGACGCAGCAGACCGGCCGCCCGAGCTACTGCTGTTACACCCGCGAGGAGACCATCACCGCGGGCAACTCGCGCCACCAGATGCAGATGACCGTTAAGCTGGGCGCCATGAACGACGGCACCATCACGGCCATCGACCTGCATACGCTGTCCAACGCCGGCGCGTACGGCGAGCACGCCACCACGACGATCGGCCTTTCGGGCCACAAGAGCCTGCCCATCTACAACCATGTGAAGGCAAGCCGCTTTAGCTGGGACGCCGTCTACACCAATACCAACCGTGGCGGCGCGTATCGCGGCTACGGTGCCACCCAGGGCCAGTTTGCCGTGGAGAGCGCCGTCAACGAGCTCGCCGACATGCTGCACATGGACCCCGCCGACCTGCGCCTTAAGAACATCGTGCGCGAGGGCGAGGTCATGCCGCAGTACTACAACGAGAAGCTCAACGCCTGTGCGCTCGACCGCTGCCTGCTGCGCGCGATGGACATGATCGGCTGGCGCGACAAGCCGCTGGCCGTGGACCTGGGCGACCGCGTGCGCGCCCTGGGCTGCGCGCTCACCATGCAGGGCTCGGGCATCTCCAACGTGGATATCGCCGGCATCGACATGCGCCTGGAAGAGGACGGCTTCATTACCATCGGCACCGGAGCCACCGATAACGGCATGGGCGTCGACACGATCCTGGCGCAGATTGCCGCCGAGGAGCTGGGCGTGGAGAGCTCGCTCATTGTGGTACGCGGCGTGGACACCGACGTGTCGCCGTTCGACGCCGGTTCGTACGCGAGCTCGGGTACGTACGTGACGGGCCTTGCCGCCAAGAACGCCGCGACCGAGCTGCGCGAGAAGATTTGCGCCAAGGCCGCCCAGATGTGGGATGTGGATGCCGCCGACGTGGTCTTCGATGGCCAGTACGTGCGCCTGTCCGACGAGCGTGCCGCGCGCGAGCAGAATCGCTACCTCACGCTGCGCGACTTTGCCAACCTGTGCGTCAAGAACATCGCGGGCGGCGACGCGCTCACCTCGCATGCCTCTGCCTGCCTGCCCGTTTCGCCTCCGCCGTTTATGGCCGGCATTGCCGAGGTCGAGGTCGACAAGGCCACCGGCAAGGTGACTGTGGTGGACTATGCGGCGGCTGTGGACTGCGGCACCGTGATCAACGAGGCGCTCGCGCGCGTTCAGGCCGAGGGCGGCATTGCCCAGGGCATTGGCCACGCGCTCTACGAGATTGTCGAGCACGACGACCGCGGCCGCCTGCGCACCGGCAACTTTATGAGCTACAAGCTGCCCACGCGCCTGGATATCGGCAGCATTCGCGTGGCCTTTGAGCCGAGCTACGAGCCGACGGGCCCGTTTGGCGCCAAGTCGATCGGCGAGGTCGTCATCAATACGCCGCTCGCCGCCGTGGCCTCGGCCGTGGCACACGCCACCGGACATCAGGTCCGCTCGCTGCCCATCACGCCCGAGAAGGCCCTGCTGGGGGAGTAGCGGGTCAGCGAACAAGTCGTAATTGGCGGGGCGGGGCAACTCGCCCCGCCTTTTGCACTCATGGTGAGGTCGTGAGCTAAAAACGTGTGCGTGCGCTTGCCGTTCTTATCTGCTATCATTCCTAGTCTGTGCGCTCATGCGGGCGTGGCGGAATTGGTAGACGC
>DBFZVF010000014.1:0-14568 GCA_048519165.1 Collinsella sp. | reverse complement strand
GCCCCTATGTGTTTAACCTCATTTTTCCGTGTGCGGTAGAATGGAGTCGTTGAGATCGCGAACGCCTTAAAGGGAGAGTTTTTGTGGATGCGCATCTGGATGGGGGCTCTTCCGCCCCGCTGTATCAACAGGTGCTCGATTTGCTTAAGAGCGATATCGAACAGGGGACATATCCCGTTGACTCGCAGATTCCAACGGAACTTGAGCTTTCTAAGATGTACGGCGTGGGAAGGGTCACGGTTCGCCGCGCAATAGAGGAGCTTGTGGGCGAGGGGTATCTCACCAAGCGGCAGGGGCGTGGTACGTTTGTGACCGCGACAAAGATAATTCGCAAGGTGCATCAGAAGGACGATGTTCAGAGTTTTACCCAAGCATGCGCTGAAAACGGCATGAAGGCGGGCGCTCGCGTCGTTGCCCGCAAGACCGTTGCCGCCGATCGCGACCTCGCTTCTTTCTTTGGCTTGGATGAAGGCTCTGACCTCATCTTGGTCTCACGCGTGCGTACCGCAGACGGCGTGCCGGTCCTGTTCGAGAACAACTACTATCCTGTCGATGGATTCGAATTTCTCAAAGATATCGGTCTCTCCAATTGTTCGATATTCGAGGCCGTGGGGGAGCGTACGGGTAGGTATCCCTGCTCGTCCGATCCCTGCAGGCTGGAGATCGCCCGTGCGGGAATTGATGCCGCCCGCGAGCTCAAGGTCCCAGTAGGGGAGCCGCTGTTCTTCATGAACGCGGGCTTTCTCGATTCCAACGGAGAGCGCTTCTGCTATGGCAGACAGTACTACGTGGGTTCGCGCTACAGCTTCGATATCTAGCGGCTCTGTCTCACACAGCGCTGTTCTCGTATTGCCGCGGCAGGTCCGTTTAGCGCGTAAAAGTTACCACTTATAGAACAACCTAATATGTTTCTTGACCGACGCCTTCATGCAGGTTATACATAGAACAACCTAAGATGTTTGCCTATACGTGAAGGATTTTTGGCAAGCATCGTTGCTCTGGCAGGAGGTTAAGAATGCCGGATGCCAAACAGGAGAAGCCCAAGCGCAGATTCCATCTCCAGCTTCCCCATGTGTACACCATCGCGTTCATGCTGATCGTGTTCTTCGCGGTGCTCACATGGATCGTCCCATCGGGTCAGTTCGACCGCCAGACCATTCAGACGGCCGCGGGCGAGCGAGAAGTCGCCGTAGCCGGAACGTACCAAGAGGTCGACAAGGTCTACACCGATTCGGAGACGGGGGAGACCGTCGATCTGCGACAGGGCATCGATGCCGTCCTGCAGGCTCCCGCCAAGGGCATTCAGGCTGCGGCCGATGTCGTCGCGTTCGTCCTGCTGATCGGCGGATCGTTCGCCATCGTCACCAAGACCAACGCCCTAAACGCCGGCATGAGCCGCGTGATCAAGAAGCTGAAGAACAAGGACATCTTGATCATCCCCATCTCCATGATCCTGCTCTCGATCTGCGGCACCACGTTCGGCATGTCCGAGGAGGCGCTGCCGTTCTACGCGATCTTCATCCCCATCATGCTGAGCATCGGGTATGACTCCATGACCGCGTTCATCATCTGCTTCCTCGGCCCCAACCTTGGTTACTGCGCATCCACTATTGATCCTTTCAACGTGCTGATCGCCCAGGGCGTTATCGGCATCGAGGGAAATCCCCAGCTTTGGCTCCGCGCCATCCTGTGGGTCATCTTCACCGCCGCGGGCATTTTCTGGGCCATGCGCTACGCGCGCCGCGTCAAGCTCGATCCCAAGTCCTCCATCACCTATGAGGACGATAAGCAGAAGCGCATCGAGTTCTCTGTCACCGATGCCTCTATCGAAGAGGAGTTCACGCTTCGCCACAAGCTCGTCCTCATTGATTTCGCGGTCGGCATGGGCGTTATCGTGTGGGGCCTCGTTACCCAGGGCTGGTATATGGACGAGATCTCCATGGTGTTCCTGGCCATGGGCCTTCTTGCCGGCATACTCGGCGGCCTGGACGAGAAGACCATTGCGGAGGAGTTCGTCCGCGGAATCGCCGACTTCGCCTACGCAGCCTGCATCATCGGCATCGCCCGCGGCATCCTGGTCGTCGCAGAGGGCGGAATGATCATCGACTCTATTCTTAACTGGCTCGTCGGACTCCTTGCGGGCGCTCCGTCCTTCATCTATACCACCTTCATGTACATCGTCCTCGGCCTGCTTTCGCTGCTGGTTCCTTCCAGCTCCGGCCTCGCTGCACTCACCATGCCCGTCATGGGCCCGCTGACCGAGCTTATGGGCCTCAATCCCGGGGCTGCCGTCACCGCTCTGCAGTTCGCGAACCAGACCGTCAACACCATCAGCCCCGTTGCGGGCATGACCGTCGCGGGTCTTGCCGTGGCGAAGATCTCCTTCGGGCAATGGTGGAAGACCATCTGGAAGTTCTTTATCTTCATGGTTCTGTTCGGATTGGTCGCGACTGTGATCTCCGGCCTACTGCCGATGTAGGAGGTGCCCAGCATGGATTTAAGCGCTTCCACACCCCGTCTGCGTCGCGAGCAGGTCGCCGGCATGAACATTCACTACATCATGTGGTCGCTCGATTACTTCCTTGATGCTCAGCAGCGCCTTGGCTTCAAAACCATCGAGCTTTGGGCGGCCGAGCCGCACGTGACGCTGGACCACACGGGGTATTTCGAGGCCGACGAGCTTCGCCGCAAGATCGAGTCCCGCGGACTCTCCGTGAGCTCCCTGTGTCCGGAGAACGTGGTGTATCCGTGGCAGTACGCTGCCAGAAAGCCCCTCCACGCGCAGCGGAGCCTCGCTTACTTTAAGCACGGCATCGAGCTCGCCGAGGTGCTCGGCGCCCCGTATATGTCCATCAACTCCGGTTGGGGCGATTGGGACGAGGACCGCGAGGAGGCTTGGAAGCGCTCTGCCGAGCACTTGGCGATTCTTGCGGACTATGCCGGCGAGCACGGCGTGACCCTCTGCATGGAGAGCCTGAGGCCGGAAGAGAGCAACTTGGTGGTTACACTCGCGGACGCCAGGCGCATGCTTGACCAAGTAGCCAGCCCGCACCTTACTCCAATGGTGGACACTACCGCTATGGGAGTCGCCGGCGAGAGCCTTGAAGAGTGGTTTGCTGAGTTTGGCGATGGTGCCATAAGGAACATGCGCTTCATTGATGGCGACCCATATGGCCATCTGGTTTGGGGCGATGGAAAGCACAGTATGGACGATTTCGTACGCGTCCTCAACGCGCATGGGTTCGAGGGCTATCTTGGTCAGGAGATCACCGATGGAAGGTATTTCGATGATCCCGCAGCAGCGGACCGGCACAACATGGACGCCTTCGAGAGGTATTTTGTCGACTAGCGCGTAGCTCCCATTCGCGTGGGGAAGTCAACACGCTTGACGAGAAGACTCGCAGTAAACGTTGGCGGATTCGTCCGCCGTATCGAAAGGAAGAATAACAATGAACGCACATGATCTTATCGCCGACGCAATCGCTGAAAAGGGCGGTTTCGATAGCGTCTTCTGGGTTGCCTGCGGCGGCTCCCTCATCGACCTGCTGCCCGCCCACGAGCTGCTCAAGCGCGAGGCGACTACGTTTGCCAGCGAGGCGTATACCGCCCGCGAGTTCGATATCATGCGTCCCAAGCGCCTGGGCGAAAAGTCCCTTGTCATCGCTTGCAGCCACTCCGGCAACACCCCCGAGGTAATCGATGCGTGCTCGATCGCCAAGGCGGCGGGCGCGACCGTTATCGTGCAGACGGACAACGCGGGTTCCGGCATCGATAACGGTGAGTGGACGTGCTGGGTATATCCGTGGGGCGAGGGAGTTCCGCAGGCGGAGGTGCCCGCCGGCATCTCTTTGGCTCTCGCTTCCGAGCTCCTGGATCAGCAGGAAGGTTATGCCGACCTTGCCGACATGTACGAAGGCATCGCCAAGATGGACCAGATCCTGCCTGCAGCTCGCGAGAAGGTCAACGCCGAACTCTGCGACCGTTTTGCCGCCCTGTGCCAGGACCACAAGTTCCTGTATATCTTGGGGTCCGGTCCCGTGTTTAGCCAGGCCTATGGCTTCGCTATCTGCTCGCTTATGGAGATGCAGTGGCAGAGCTGCGCCTATATCCACTCCGGCGAGTACTTCCACGGCCCCTTCGAGGTGACCGAGCCCGGAGTCTTCTACTTCCTGCAGATGTCTTCTAGTGAGTGCCGAGCCATGGATGAGCGCGCCCTCGCATTCCTCGAGACCCATACCGACACTCTTATGGTGCTCGACGCCATGGAGTACGGCATGGACCAAGTACCGGCGAGCGTTCGCGCGTTCCTTGATCCAATCCTGTTCTACGCGATGAACTGTGAGCTGCGCTCCGCTCGCGGCAAGGTGTTCGACCATCACCCGGACGTGCGTCGTTACATGGGCATCGAGAAGTACTAGCGATTTTAAAACGGGGCGCGAGGCGCGTTGAGACGTGCGAATCCCTCGCGCCCCGTCTGCTCGCCGTAACCACGGCGGTTTACCTGAATGGAGATAACCATGGCAGCCTATCCTATAAGCGTGCTTGGCTTTGGAGACAACGTTGTCGATAAGTACGAGCACATCAAGACCATGTATCCCGGCGGCAATGCAGTTAACTTCGCCGTCTTCGCCAAGAAGCTCGGCGTCGATCGCAGCGCCTACATGGGAATCTTCGGATCAGATGAGGAGGCCGAGCACGTTATAGCATCGCTCGAGGACGAGGGCGTCGAGCTTCTTCGCTGCCAGCAGGTCCTGGGCGTCAACGGCGCCGCTCGCGTGACCGTTGACGAGACCGGGGACCGTATCTTCCTGGGCTCCAATGAAGGCGGCATACGTGGCGACATGCGCTACGTGATAGACCGCTTCGCCGCCGAGTACGTCAGCGGCTTCGATTTGGTGCACAGCGGCAACTACTGCTTCACCGAGCGCGAGCTCCCCAAGATCAAGGCTGCCGGCGTGCCTATCAGCTTCGACTTCTCCGATGACTCCACCGACGAGTACTTCGAGCAGATTGCGCCATTTGTGACGTACGCCTTTATGTCCATGGGCGACGCTTCCCTGGAGGATATCAAGGCGAAGCTCGAGTGGGTGAAGGCCCTTGGCCCTCAAATCGTATGCGCGTCGCGCGGGAGCAAGGGCTCCGTCGCCTATGACGGCGAAAACTTCTACGAGCAGGGCATCAAGCCCGTGGCGCCCGAGGAGCTCAAAGACGCTATGGCGGCCGGCGATTCACTGCTGACGGCGTTTTTGGTCACCTATCTTTCCAAGAAGAAGGCCGGCGAGTGCGGCGAGGCCGCAATTCGCGAGAGCTTGGACTTCGCTGCCGGTTTTGCAGCGCAGACCTGCAAGATCGAGGGCAGTTGGGGCCACCCGCTGGTCTACGAGAACTAGTTTTTTGTCGTGGCGGGGTGTCTTGGGGCGCCCCGCATTGCGTTGGGAGTCAAGATGTCCGTTCGTGCCTGCGCGGCAGGATTTTGCTGTGCCGATGTCTACCAGAATCTGGATCCCCTGGGTTGCATCCAAGGGGGCCTCTCAGGAGCGCTTCGAGGGGTGCTTCTTGAGTATATGAAGGCAAAAGGGATATGCAATCTTCATATACGGCCTTCTTTTAGAGGGCGTTGTCCTTACTCTTTCATCCCCTTGCTTCTGGACATTTTGTCTATAGGCAAGAGTCCATGGTCGAGACCATGGTGAAGTTCTGCGGCTAGTAATTACTGCATCACATATCTGTTGTTACCTGAGAGGCTCGCTTTTGCGGGCCTCTTTGCGTTGCTATGGAGCCCTGGCCTGTCGATAAATAACGCGCCCGCTTGCTGGGGAGCAAGCGGGCGCCGTTGAGCGAATATGTTTGCGGCCATAGCCGCTGCAGGTGATGGGTTGTCGACTAGTTAGTCGTCGTGTCGGAATCGTCACCCGAGGCAGAGCCAGAAAGCGAAACCGTCAGCGTGATCGTGCTGTCGGTGGACTGCTTGCCGGTGGGGGAGACGCCCGTAACGGTGGCGTTTTCGTTGCCGCTCACGGGGTTGCCGTTCTGATCGCAGAATGCGATGTTGTAGAAACCGGCGTTGTTGAGCGCGGTGACGGCGGCGGAGATGCTCTTGCCGTACAGGTTACCCGGGACGCTGGCCTTGCCGGACTTCTTGGCGATGACGACGGTGATCGTGGCACCGGGCTTCTGCTTGCCGCTAGGGTTCCAGCTAATTACGGTGCCCTCGGTAACCGAGTCGTTTTCCTGGTAGCTCACGTCGACGCCAAAGCCAGCCATGTCGAGAGCGTTGCGTGCCTGGGCCTCGGTCATGTCGGTCAGATCGGGGACGGAGGTGGTGTCAGGACCGCTGGAGACCTTATACGAGATGGTCGTGCCCTTCTCGACTTCCTTGCCGGCATCAGTGCCCTGCTCAAAGACCTGGCCTTCGTCGGCCTCGTTGGCCTCCTCGGTTGCGTTGCCCTTCAGGCCCACGCTTGCCAGCGCGGCCTCGGCCTGGTCCTTGGTCAGGCCGACGAGCTGCGGAACCTCAACTTTCTCGGAGGGCTTGGGGCCCTTGGAGATCACCAGGTTCACCTTGGAGCCCTTGGGCTTCTTAGTGTTGCCGTTGGGGGTCTGCTCGGCAACCTTGCCCTCGTCGACATCGTCGTTATAGCTCTGGTCGACAGTTCCGACCTCAAGGCCGGCCTCCTTGATCAGCTCGATAGCGGTCTGCTGGTCCTTGTTAAGCACATCGGGCACCGTAACCTGCTCGCCCCCAAAGAGCCCGGTGGCGAAGGCCACCACAACGCCAACCACGGCGATTGCGGCGACTACGGCGGCGATAATCTTGTTCTTGTTGGACTTGGGCTGATCGACCTCGTAGGAACCGGTGGAACCCGAGACGGCGCTGCGGGGGTTGGTCTGTCCGCTTACGCCCGATACGGGGCGAACCATAGCGCGCGTGGAGTCAGACAGCTCACGGGTCTTGGTAGCGCCCAGCTCACCGGGGGCGCCGATGATGCGCGTGGGCTCCGAGACGTTGACGGCACGGCCCGACAGGTAGCTGTTGAGCACCTGACGCAGCTCGTCGGCGGTCTGGAAGCGGTTTGCCGGGTCCTTCTCCATGCACTTGAGGATGATGCGCTCAAGGTCGGCGTCGACACCGGAGTTGATCTGGCTCGGCGGAATAGGCAACTCGTTGACCTGCTTGAGTGCGACCGAGATGGCGTCGTCGCCGTCAAAGGGTACGCGGCCGGTGGCGCACTCGTACATGACGACACCCAGCGAGTAGATATCCGAGGTGGGGCCGAGGTCCTGGCCGCGGGTCTGTTCGGGGCTTACATAGTGGGCGGTGCCCAGCACGTTGTTATCCTGCGTGAGGTGGCTGTTCTTGGCGCGTGCGATGCCAAAATCCATGACCTTGATATTGCCGTCGGGCAGCACCATGATGTTTTGCGGCTTAATGTCGCGGTGGATAATCTCGTGCTTGTGTGCGACCGAAAGCGCGGAGCTGATCTGCGAGCCGATCTGCGCGACCTTCTTGGGATCGAGGGCGCCGTGGCTCTTGATGCCGCTCTTAAGGTCGGTACCGCGCAGGTACTCCATGACGATGTAATAGGTGTCGCCATCCTTGCCCCAGTCGTAGACGCCCACGATATAGGGGGAGGACAGGCCGGCCGCTGCCTGGGCCTCCTGCTTAAAGCGGGCGGCGAAGGTGGCGTCGCCGGCATACTGCGGCAGCATGATCTTGACGGCAACCGTGCGGTCGAGGACCTGATCCTGTGCACGGAAGACGGTCGCCATACCGCCCGTTCCCACCTTATCCTTGAGGAGGTATCTTCCCCCGAGGACCCTCTGTTCCATTCCTGCTCCTAACATAACTATTCGCTCAACGATGTGTGTAGTACCAAATGTATGGCCGCTGGGGCCGTGTGGCGCGTTGTCGCTAGCTCATCGGCCGCGGCGCGTCCCAAGTATCCGCTTTGATCACGGGCATCACGCTCCCTGTGCGGCGAGCGCCGCGGTCAGGACGATGCCGGCGATCTTGGCCGCCTCGACGTCGTGTTTGTCGTAATCCTCCAGGGCCACCGAGATGGCAACCGTGGGTGAATCGTAAGGTGCAAAGCCAACAAACATAGAGTTGACGTTGGTGCCGCCGGTCTCGGCCGAACCGGTCTTGCCGGCAACCTTGACGCCCGGAATCTGGGCATCGGTGCCGGTACCGGACTGGACGACGGCGAGCATGGCCTGCTTGACCTGGTCGGCCGTGGCAGAGCTGACAGCCTGGCCCAGCGAGCGGGACTGCGTGGTCTTAACCACGGTTCCGTCCGGGGCGAGTATCTGGGACACAAAGAACGGGTCCATGACCACGCCGCTGTTGGCGATAGCCGCAGCGATCACGCAATTCTGCATAACGGTGGTCTGCGGGCCAGGCGTGTGGTCCATGCCGACGGGCTGTCCGGCGCCTGCCCAAGCGGTCTCCCATTCGGTCATAAGCGACGGGTCGGCCATGATGGAAGCCGCGGTGGTCAGATCCTGGCCGAGCTTTTGACCGTAGCCAAAGGCGTTGGCAAACTGGACGAGCGAGCTGGCGCCGACCTCGTTTGCCACCTGGCCAAAGACGACGTTGGACGACACGGCGAAGGCCTGCTGCAGGCTGATGGTGCCGTAGCTCTCGTTGGCATCGTTGGTGACCGGCGCGTTGCCAATATCCATGGAGCCGGGCGCCTGGTACGTGCTGGTAAGGCTGGCGGTGCCGGTCTCGAGCGCCGCGGAGAGTGTGACGACCTTAAAGGTCGAGCCCGGGGTGTAGAGCGCGTCCATGGCGCGGTCGTACATGGAGCCGTCCTCGCCGCCGCCCGACTGGAGCAGCGCATCGATGTTGGTGTTGTCGTAGGTGGGCGAGCTCGCGCACGCAAGGACCGCACCGGTGCGCGGATCCATGACCACCACAGCGCCCTTAAAGCCCTTGAGCGCCTGCTCGGCAGCCGTCTGGATGCGCGAGTCGATGGTGAGCTTGGCGGTATTGCCCGGCTGGGTCTGCCCCGCGAGCGACGCGATGGCGTTGTTCCAGCTGGAGTAATCCTTGGAGCCGGTGAGCGTATCGTTCATGACGCTCTCGATGCCGGCGGTGCCGTATTGCTGGCTCACGTAGCCCACCACGTGCGCGGCCATGTTGCCGTTGGGGTAGGAACGGGCGTAGGTGCCGTCCTCCTGCTGCAACGACTCGGCTAGCGTCACGCCGTCGGACGTGATGATGGAGCCACGCTGGATGTACTTGGAGCGGGCGATGGTGTGGTTGTTGGTCGGCATGTCCTGATAGTCCTTCGCCTTGATGACCTGGACATAGGTGAGGTTGCCGATAAGGATGGCGAACAGCGCCGTGAAAGCAAACACGGCACGAGTCAGACGGTTGGCAAGTGCCACGCGGCCGAGCACGCCGGACTCTGGCGTGTCGAGCAGGCGACGACGCATGCGAGAGCCCGCGGAGTGGTTGCCGTGGCTGTAGGAAGGTGCGCTGGCAAAACGCGTACCGGTCGGGGCGACGGCGGATGCGACCTGGTCATCGGTGATGGCGGCCATGGTGCCGGTGCCGGTGAGCTCGGCTTCGCGTCCGGTTGCCTCGTCGCCGGCGCGCAGCAGTAGCGCGACGATGATAAAGCTCGCCAGCAGCGAGGAGCCGCCCTGGCTCATAAAGGGCAGGGTGACGCCAGTCAGCGGGATCAGGCGGGTTACGCCGCCAACGATTAAGAATGCCTGGAAGCTGATGGCCGCCGTAAGGCCGGTCGCGCTAAAGGCGGCAAGGTCGGACTTGGCGCGGGCGGCCGTGGTGAGGCCACGCACGGCAAAAAGCATAAACAGGATGAGCACGGCGCCGCCGCCCAAAAGGCCCATTTCCTCGCCGATGGCCGAGAAGATAAAGTCGGACTCGACGACGGGGATGTTGTTTGCCATGCCGTTGCCGATGCCGACGCCAACCAGGCCACCGTCAGCCAGCGAGTAAAGTGACTGTACGATCTGGTAGCCCTGGCCCTGGGCGTCCTTAAACGGATCGACCCAGACCTGAAAGCGCACCTGCACGTGCGACAGGAACTTGTAGGCGCCCACGGCTCCAACGGCCAGCAGCGCAAGGCCGATGATGACGTACGAAAAACGTCCCGTGGCAACATAGAGCATCAGCAAAAAGATGGTGTAGAACAGGACGGCCGAGCCCAGGTCGCGTTCGAAGACGACGATGAGCAGGCACACGCCCCACACGGCAAACAGCGGCAGCAGCAGGCGGAAGCGCGGAATCTTGAGGCCCAGGATCTTGCGGTTGGAGATGGAGAGCAGCTCGCGGTTCTCGGCCAGATAGCCTGCCAGGAACAAGACGATGAAGACCTTGGCGAACTCGCCAGGCTGGATGGTGAAGCCCGCGATGCGAATCCACAGCTTGGAGCCCGAGATCGTGGTGCCGATAAAGATCGGCAGCATCAGCAGGATGATGCCGATAATGCCAAAGGTGTACTTGTAGCGCATGACCACGTCGAGGTTCTTAACCAGTGCGAGCGTTCCCACCATGAGCGCCACCGAGACAAACAAGATGATGAGCTGCGAGATGGCGAGGTCGGGGGCCAGGCGCGTCACGAATGTGATGCCGATGCCCGAGAGCACAAAGACGATGGGCAGGATGGCGGGGTCGGCGCCGGGCGCCAGGATGCGCACGGCGATATGCGCCGCGGCGAAGGCGGCGAACAGGCCGATCGGCACGGCGAGCGTCTCAAAGGAAACCGTGGCACCCGCGGTGAGCACGTACATCGCATAGAGCAGGATGACGGGGAACGCCGAGGCGATGAGCAAGAGCAGTTCGGTGTTGCGGCGACTCATAAGCGGCACTCCCTTTCTAATTCTTATCGGAGGCTTCGGCCTCGGCTGACTGTTCGGCGGTTTTCTCGGAATCTGACTCGGATGTGGATTCCTGATCGGTGTTGTCGCGAATCGTTTGCGCGTCAATCACCTGACGGGTCTGCTCCTCGTCAATCTGATGGCGGTACTTGGAAATGGTGTCCTGCGCATCGTCGACGCTCGTTTGTGGAATGCCTGCCTTCAGGCGGTTTTGCGTGTCTTCGGGCAGGTCGGACAGCTTGATGCTGGTTTCGCTCTCGAGCCAGTGGAGCTCGACCCCGAGCGTCTTGCCGGGTAGGCCGCGCCAGACGGCGACATTGCCGTGGTAGGTTCCCAAGTAATAGGAGCCGGTGACGCCCGTGTATGCCCAGATGCCTGCTACCAGCACAAAGACAAGGGCCAAGATGGAGGCGATGGTGACATTGCGGCGTCGGACGCGTTTTGCCTCGCGCATGACGCCGTCGTCGACCAGATCGACGACCACCACGGTCACGTTGTCGTGGCCGCCGGCGGCGAGCGCCGCGTCCACCAAGTTGTCGACACAGATCTGTGCGCTCGAAGACTGCGTGGCGATGTTCTCGATATCGCTATCGGGAATCATGCTCGAAAGACCGTCGGAGCACAGAATCAGGCGGTCGCCTTCCTCGATGTGCAGGGTAAAGTGGTCGGCATACATGGCGGGATCCGAGCCCAGCGCGCGGGTGATGACCGAGCGGTTGGGGTGGACGCGGGCCTCGTCGGCCGTAATCTCGCCGGCATCCACGAGCTCCTCCACGTAGGAGTGGTCGCGGGTCACGCGGATGAGCGTACCCTCGTGGAGCAGGTAGGCGCGCGAGTCGCCCACGTGGGCGATGGCGAGCGTGTCGTTTTCGATGTAGGCACAGGTGGCCGTGCACCCCATGCCGGGTTTGCCCAGGCCGTTGAGGGCGGCCTCGATCACGGCGGCGTTGGCGGCCTCAACGGCTGCGGCCAGGCGCGCGGCGTCGGCGGACTGCGGCGCCGTCTTGGCGATGGTCTCGACGGCGATGGAGGATGCCACCTCGCCGGCGGCGTGTCCTCCCATGCCGTCGCACACGCAAAAGAGCGGCGACTGCACCAGATAGGAGTCCTCATTGTGCGGGCGTACGCATCCGACGTCGGAGCGGGCGCCCCACATAAGCTGCGTGGTGGTGCCGGCGTCGTAGGTCGAGTCGGTCTCGATGCGCTCGTCGGTCAGCGGCTCAAAGCTCATGGTCGAGCCGGGATCTTTGAGCTTTGCCTCCACGGCCGCGACATCGATCTCGGCGGTGTCGCCGGGGGAGACGGTGTCAGCATCGTTGCCCGACTCGACGTCGGAGACGTCCGGAAGGTTGAGATCTTCGGTTACGCGGTCGGCGGGATTGCCGTCCTGCTGCGGCTCGACAGCCGTCGGCTCGGGCGTCGCAAAGTGCGACGGCGCGGGCGTGCTCTGGGGTTGAGCGGAGGGCTCGGGAGCTGTGGCGGGCGCGGCAACGGGCTGCTCGACTTCGGCAGGCGTTGCGGATGCGGGTGCCGCCTCGCTTGCCGGGGCGACGGGGAATACCGGCGCGGCAGGCTCGGGGGCTGCAAACACGGCAGCGCTCTCGTTAATCGCCTCGGCGACGGGCTCGGCAAAGTGAGCCGGTGCGGGCGTTGCCTCCGGTTCCGCGGACTGCTCGGCAGCGTGCGCGCCGATGGGGGCATCGAGCTGCTCGGTGTCGGCGTCCTCGTCATCGACGAGTGCCGGATATTCTTGAGTTACATGCGAAAGAGGCAGGGAGAACACGGTGTCCTCGGGCTCCACGGTCGCAGGGCGCGCCGGAGCGGCATGAGCCGGCGCAGCTGCGGGGGCAGTCGGCGTCTCGGGCATGGTTGCGGACTTGTTCTCCTCGTCGATCATCGACGGTTCACCTTCATGACCACGTCGCCAATCTGGACCTCATCACCCTCGCGCAGCGTTGCGGGCTCCACCAGCTGACGCCCGTTAACGAGCGTGCCGTTCAGCGAGTTGAGGTCTTCGATGATGAGTGCCGGGCCCTGCAGCGAAAAGCGTGCGTGCGAGGCCGAGACAAACGGTTCGTTGATGCAGATGTCCGAGGACGGCGAGCGGCCCACGATGACGGGGCCGAGCATGTCTACATGGATGCCACGGATGCCGCGCGGACCCTTGTCCACATCGATCGTCCAGATAGCGGAGTCGCGGCGCTGGCCGCGTACGAGTCCCACGCCGGTTTTCATGACGGCGAACAGGAAGATGTAGAGCAGGGCGACCAGGACGATGCGGCCTGCAAAAAGGACGATATCGATGTTCATAAGCGACTATCCCCTAAATTCAAAGGTGCTCAGGCCAAACGTCAGCAGGTCGCCGTTGCGCAGCGGGCAGCGCGTGATGCGGCGGTTGTTGACGAGCGTGCCGTTGGTGGAATTGAGGTCCTCGATCGACCAGTCCGAACCGGTAAAGGTGAGTTGGGCGTGACGACGCGACACGTTGGGGTCGCGCAGGGCGATGTCCGAAACCGAACGCTCGCGGCCGATGGTCACCTGCGCGGAAGTGATGCTGTGGCTCTCGCCGCTCACGACGTCGACGAGCTGGGCGAGCGGGCGCTGCGGGGCGCGGGTGCTCGCCATGTTGGAGGCAATACCGGCCGCGGCGCCAAGGCCCACGGCGGCGCCGGTCGCGGCGGCTCCGCCCATGCCGGCGAGGGCGTCACGAGAGACGGTCTGCGGCACGGGGATGGGCGCGGCGGCGGGGTCGGGGACGCTGGGCGCAAAGGGATCGGCCACGGCGAGCGGGTCGGGAGCGGCGGCACGGGGCGACGGCTGCTGGGGCATGGCGGCGGGGTGCTGTTGCTGCGGAGCGGCGAATTGCTGCTTGCCGGCGCGGGGAGCGCTGGCGGCGCGGCTTGCGGCCGAGTTGTTCTGGCCCAGGCCATTCTGGTAAGCGCGTTCTTCCTCGTACAAACGACCGAGCGTGGGGGCGTCGACGTTCTCGGCAAAGACCGAGAACTTACCGGCACGCAGCTGCGGGTCGATCATAAAGCGAACGAGGGGTTCGCCGACAAACACATAGCGGCGCTTTTCGGCCTGTGCCTTCACAAACTCGCGGACTTCGCGCGAAAGCTCGGGGTAGAACGGGGCGAGCATGGGATCGTCGTCGGCGGCGATCAGGATGGTATAGAGTGCCGGCGCGGTGTTGACGCCGTTGATCACCAGAGTCTGATCCTCCATGTCGCGAGCGGCCTGCTTGGCAAGCTTCTTAAAGGAGAACGGGGCACGGGTGGCACCGAAGATGCCGGCCACGTGGTCCTCGAAGATGTTCAGGAAGTTCACGAAAGATCACTCTCCGTATAGGTTCTTTGGTATCCGAGCAAATATAGGCATATCCCAACGATTATAGAGGATAGGGTTCCCGCAACCGCCGCCTTGACGACGACCGCGCCCGCAAGGCTGGCAATTTCCATATGGTGTGCAAGACAGAGCGACGCCGCGGTGCCTATTCCGCAGCCGGCGATGGCAGCGATTGCAGCCAGGTTCGAGCCCTGCTCGGCACGCTTGGCATGGGCGTTGAGCAGCAGAGATGTCAGTGCAGCTGTCGCCGCGACAAGCACAACGGCAGCCCAGAAGAGCATGTCTCCCAGCGCCGCGGCAACATTGCCGAGCCCCAGCGCGCCTCCGGCGGAAAGCGCAACCGTAGCCAGGCGGCCAAAAAGCGCGCCCATC
>DBFZVF010000013.1:0-9267 GCA_048519165.1 Collinsella sp. | reverse complement strand
GTCTGCTCGCACTGGCATCCAAACGCTCGTAATCCTTGGCTTGTTTGCGGTGGTTTGCGTGTTACTGGCCGTGGTCCCGAGCCGTTCCAAGCGCGTCGGCAGCCGCTTCTTTGCGTTTGTCGAGGAGCGCGCCGATACCACGTCGCAGACCTTCGTGCGCCTGACGGTGCTTATTTTGGTCACGCTCGTGGCGTTCTCGGCCGTCTTTGATCTCGACATCGTGTTGGGTTCTTTTGCCGCCGGCTTTGTCCTGCGCTATATCATCCCCGAGGGCAACCATACGCTCGAGACCAAGCTCGACGGCCTGGCCTACGGCTTTTTGATTCCGGTGTTCTTTACCGTATCGGGCGCAAAGATTGACCTGACGGCCGTGGCGTCGCGTCCGGGCTTGCTCGCGGGCTTTATCGTGGCGTTGCTGATTATTCGTGCCGTGCCCATCCTCATCTCTATGGGCATTTGTCCTGCGACGCGCGATGTGTCGGCGTATGGTCGCATTACCGTGGCGCTCTACTGCACCACGGCCCTGCCGATCATCGTTGCCGTGACAAGCGTTGCCGTCAACGCGGGCGCGCTGTCGCAAGATATTGCGTCGGTCATGGTTGCCGCCGGTGCCATCACGGTGTTCTTGATGCCGCTGCTCGCGCAGCTCTTCTACCGCGTGGTCGATGCCGCGCCGGTCGCCGCCGTGGCAGAGGTTGCCGAGCATCCTTCCGACGCGCTCGACATCCTGCGCGCCCATCACGATTTGGCGAGCCTGCTCGCACGCGAGCACGAGCTGCTGACCTCGCATGGACATGGTCGCGTATTCGAGGGCTTGCCTACGCTCGATACGATTGCCGAGCGTCTTTCCGCCGAGGCAGCGAACGGCCACATCGATGCCCGCATCGTGGACGCGGCGCATCTTCTTGCCGATAAGACCTATGGTGATGAGCTTGACCCGTCCGAGCTGACTCCGCGTGAGCGCCGCCGCCTGGAGCGCGCCAAGCTCGCCGTGCACGAATACCGCCGCCGCATGCTGGAGCTCTACGCGCGCGATGAAGCCCAGGACGACGACGGCAAGTAGCAAGGAGTGTCGGGATACGGGTTCCGTCCAAATAATAGAAGGCGCGCTGCCTGCGGTTGATGCGGACAGCGCGCCTTTTGCGTTGAACTCTGTTGAGGTTCGAAGCCGAAACTTTCGACCTTTAGGAGCGGGCTGCCCCGTCGACGGGGAGGATGGCGCCCGTGACATAGGAGGACATGTCGCTCGCAAGGAAAACGAAGGCGTTGGCAACGTCCTCGGGCTCGCCCATGCGACCGAGCGGAATAGTGGCGATGATGGGCTTGATGACCTCTTCGGGCAGGTTGGCGACCATATCGGTCTTGGTTACGCCAGGCGCGACGGCATTGACGCGAATACCCATGGGGGCGAGCTCGCGCGAGAGCGACTGGACCATGCCGTTGACGGCAAACTTGGACGTAGGATAGCCGACGCCGGAGGGCTGGCCATACTTGGCGACCATTGAACTCGTGGTGGTGATGGTGCCGCCGTGACCGGCCTCGGTCATGATCTTGGCGGCAGCCTGGTGACCATTAAAGACGGCGACGACATTGAGGTCCATGACCTTTGCAAACTCTTCTGCCGTGTAATCCAAAAGGGGCGAGCGCTGGGAGATGCCGGCGTTGTTGACGACCGTGTCCAAGCCGCCCATATCGGCGGCAGCCTGGGTAAAGGCCTCGGTTACGGCTTCGAGCGAGGTGAGGTCGCAGGAGCGACCCCAGACCTTGGCCTCGGGATAGGCGGCTGTCAGCTTCTCAACGGCCGCGTCGGCAGTCTCCTGGCGCGAGCCAAAGACGGTGACGGTGGCACCCTCCTCGATAAAGCGGCAGGCGATGGCATAGCCGATACCGCGCGTGCCTCCGGTGATGATTGCTTTCTTGCCCTCGAGCAACATGGTGCCTCCATTCTTCGGGGGTGGACGTACGCAGCACAGGATAGCGGCGGACAAAAGCAAACGTGCCTGCTTATCGGTGAGCGGTATCCCTGGTTGACACCGAACGGTCAAATTGTTCAAACGCGGATCGCGTCAATGCGCCCCGAGCGTGCAAATAAAAGGGCTCCCGTCCAAGACCAGACGGGAGCCCTTCGAGCAAATGCGTTGTGGGGTGTAAACCGAACTAGTTGGCCATGACGCCTTCGGTCCAGGCTTCGACGTCCTCGATGCGCAGGACGTTGGCGACCTCGGCCACGCAGTCGACGCTGGCAAGCTCCGCGGCGGCAGCCTGGACGTCCTTCTCGAGTGCGCGGTGCGTCAGGAAGATGACCGAGCAGGCATCGCTGACACCCGACTTGCCGTCCTCGACTTGGTTGATGAGCGAGATCGAAATGTTGTGCTTGGCAAAGATGTCGACCGTCTCGGACAGGGCGCCCACGCGGTCGGCGACCTTCAGGCGCACATAGTACTTGGTCTGGAGCTCGTCCATGGGCTTAAAGGCGAGGTTGTGACCATAGGGCTCAATCTCGGGCAGCGGAGCCACGCCCCGGCTGATCTGCTCGGAGAGCGACAGGATATCGCCCACGACGGCGCTCGCGGTGGGGAAGGAGCCTGCGCCGGCACCGTAGAACATGGTCTCGCCCACGGCGTCGCCCACTACGTAAACAGCGTTCATGGCGCCGTTGACCTTGGCGAGCATGTGGTCGGCGGGGATCAGCGTGGGATGCACGCGGACGTCGACGCCGGCGTCGGTGTTGCGGGCGATGCCGAGCAGCTTAATGGTGTAGCCGAGCTCACGGGCCTGGGCGATGTCCTCAGCGCCGATGGTGCGGATACCCTGCTGGTACACATCATCGGTGGTAACGCGGGTGCCAAAGCCGATGGAGGCGAGGATGGCCGTCTTGCTGGCGGCGTCGAAGCCGTCGACGTCGGCGGACGGGTCGGCCTCGGCATAGCCCTTGGCTTGCGCGTCGGCGAGCACGTCGGCGTAATCGGCGCCCTCGGCGTCCATGCGCGACAGGATATAGTTGGTGGTGCCGTTGAGGATGCCGGCGATGGTCAGGATCTTGTTGCCCACCAGGTCGTGCTCAAGCGTGCTCACGATGGGGATGCCGCCGCCGCAACTGGCCTCGCACTTAATCTGCACGCCGCACGCACGCGCCTTCTCGGCAAGCGTCTCGACGTGGCGGCCCAGCAGGGCCTTGTTGGCAGAGACGACGTGCTTGCCGTGCTCAAAGGCAGTGGTGAAGATCTCGGTTGCGGGGTGCTCGCCGCCGATCAGCTCGACGACGATGTCGACGGCGGGGTCGGTGACGACGTCGTGCCAGTCACTCGTAAAGGCCTCGCGCTCAATGCCTGCCGACTCGGCCTGCTCCCAAGCAAGCGCGCAGGCGCGGGTCAGCTTAAGGTCGATGCCGTAGGCTGCCAGGTACTCATCGTGGTGGCTCTTGATCAGACGGGCCACGCCGCCGCCGACGGTTCCCAGACCGATGAGGCCGACGTTCACGGTG
The DNA here is from genome assembly GCA_048519165.1 of Collinsella sp. Lineage (GTDB taxonomy): Bacteria > Actinomycetota > Coriobacteriia > Coriobacteriales > Coriobacteriaceae > Collinsella. Next base: position 5,783 of record DBFZVF010000013.1, on the reverse strand, counting down.
CGCAGGGGTTCGCTCATAGATAGCTCCTTCGTGCATCTTATGGATGGAATAACCGCTTAAAGGTTGAGTGCATTCTAGCGTGAACCGAGGGCGCGTGCTCGCCAGTTAACAGGAGTCGCACAAAACGGCACCCCCGAAACGCTGCGGAAACATTGGAAACACGCTCGCTACAAACGAACTTCCGTAACAAACTGTCAACGTTTGCACCATAAGGTTTGCCCTGTGCGACTGGGGCATGCAGGCGCTCGTCGGCCCCGTCACCACCGGTGCCGCCGTCGCCGTCTCGGGCGAGATCGCCGATGCCTTTGCCGAGCAGGCCAAGGCATCCAAGCTCGACATCGTCGATACCGAGACCTTTAAGGACGACTCCTCCACGAGCTTTATCAACCAGCCGACCAAGGCCATGCGCAAGATCAAGATCGAGGGCCTGACGGGTGAGCTGACGTGGAATGACGAGGGCCAGGTCGAAAAGCCCGCTACGGCCTATGTGATCCAGGACGGCAAGTACATCGCCGCCTAAGCGCGCATAAAGCGCGACCGGTGAGGCTGTTTTATTCAGGGCGGGGACGCTTGTAACAGAACGGAAACATTGCTTTTACACAATAAAGTGGCTTTACTGCATAAAGTAATAGAAATACGCAGAAATATGGATAAATGAACAAATCCAAAGAAAAGTCGAAATAACCACCACTTTTCCTAACTAAAGCGTCTACTATTTTGCGAACGCCGAACACGGCGAAGGATGGCCTGTCGGGTAACCAAAACCCGACGAGATTTGAGAGGAGAGCCGCATGTCGAGCCTCACCGGTAAGTCATTGAACCCTGTTATGAATCGCAGGAGCGTTATCGCGAGCGCAGCAGGTCTGGGGGCGATGTCCATTCTAGCTGGCTGCTCCTCCAACGGCGGCGACAGCGGTTCCGCTTCGAGCGACGCTTCGTTTAAGATCGGCACCATCGGCCCGCTGACCGGTGCCGCCGCGTCTTACGGCAAGTCCGTTACCCAGGGCGTCGAGCTTGGCTGCAAGGACTTCTCCACCAAGGAGCTGCCGCTTGCCAGCAAGGCCGAGGACGACCAGGCCGACGGCGAGAAGGCCGTCAACGCCTTTAATACCCTGCTCGACTGGGGCATGCAGGCCCTCGTCGGCCCGACCACCACGGGTGCGTCGGTTGCCGTTGCCGCTGAGTGCGGTAACGACCCCAAGACGTTCATGATCACCCCGTCCGCGTCCTCCGAGGACGTCACCGACGGCAAGGATTGCGTCTTCCAGGTTTGCTTCACCGACCCCAACCAGGGCGTCAACGCTGCCAAGTTCCTGGCAGAGAAGTATGCGGATGAGAAGTTCGTGCTGTTCTACAACTCCGGCGACGCCTATTCTTCGGGTATCGCGGATTCCTTTAAGGCCCAGGCCGCTGAGTCCAAGCTCGAGATTGTCGACGAGGAGACCTTTAAGGACGATTCTGCCACGAGCTTTACCAACCAGCTGACCAAGGCCAAGCAGGCCGGCGCTACCATGATCTTCGCGCCGATCTACTACACGCCCGCATCCGTCCTGCTCAAGAACGCCAAGGATATGGGCTACGACGTCAAGATGATGGGTTGCGACGGCATGGACGGCATCCTGGGCGTTGAGGGCTTCGACACCTCTCTTGCCGAGGGTCTGCTGCTCATGACCCCATTCTCCGCCGACGACGAGAAGAACGCCGACTTCGTCAACGCTTACAAGGATAAGTACGGCGATACCCCCGACCAGTTTGCCGCCGACGCCTACGACGGCGTGCACGCGGTGGCCGAGGCCCTCAAGGAGGCCGGTCTTGGTGTCGACGCCGACCCGACCGAGGTCTCCGAGAAGCTGCCCAAGGCTATGCTCAAGATTACCGTTGACGGTCTGACCGGCAAGCTCACCTGGAACGATAAGGGCCAGGTCCAGAAGGAGCCCACGGCGTACGTCATCACCGACGGCAAGTACGTACAGGCATAATAGGCCGCCTTACATAGAGCGGTTTTGATCCCAAGCAGGGGAGGTTGCGGCCTTCCCTGCTTGCTTGGTATCTAGGGACGATGTAACGTCCCTGTTTCATACATCAACTGGAAACCTATTCGAAAGGGGGATGTGGAACATGACGGTCTTTATCCAATACCTGGTCAACGGCCTGTCCATGGGCAGCGTCTACGCCATCATCGCGTTGGGCTACACCATGGTCTACGGTATCGCCAAGATGCTGAACTTCGCTCACGGCGATGTCATCATGGTCGGTGCCTATGTCTCGTTCTGCGCCACGTCGTATCTCGGCCTCCCGGGCTGGGCATCTGTAGTTCTCTCTTGTGTGGTCTGCACGGTTCTCGGTGTCCTCATTGAGGGTCTGGCCTATAAGCCGCTACGCCAAGCAGGTCCGCTGGCCGTTCTGATCACGGCTATCGGCGTGTCTTACTTCCTGCAGAACGCCGCGCAGCTTCTGTGGGGCGCCACACCCAAGAACTTCACTTCGCTCGTCACCTTTCCGGTGCCGGAGTTCTTGGCCAAGTTTAACGTAAGCGCCGTCTCGCTCGTCACCATCGTCGCCTGCTTGGTTATCATGGCCGGCCTGATGTTCTTTACGGGTAAGACCAAGATGGGCAAGGCCATGCGAGCCGTGTCCGAGGACAAGGCCGCTGCTCAGCTCATGGGCATCAACGTCAACCGCACCATCTCGATGACGTTCGCCATCGGCTCCGCCCTCGCCGCCATCGCCGGCGTACTCCTGTGCTCCTACTCGCCGGTGTTGCAGCCCACCACGGGTGCCATGCCTGGTATCAAGGCTTTCGACGCTGCCGTCTTCGGCGGCATCGGCTCCATTCCCGGTGCCTTTGTTGGCGGTATTCTTATCGGCATCATCGAGGCGATGGCACAGGCTTACATTTCCACGAGCCTTGCCAACTCCATCGTCTTTGGTGTTCTGATCATCGTCCTGCTCGTCAAGCCTGCCGGCCTCTTGGGCAAGTACGTCCCCGAGAAGGTGTAGGTGAGCGTTATGAAGTTTCTTAAAGACAAGCAGACGCGTCACGACTTTGTTACGTACGCCATGTGCCTTGTGGCGTTCGCCATCGTGTTCTTTATGCAGTCTAACCACATGATTCCGCGCATGATCGCCGGTCAGCTGGTCCCCATTACGGCCTATATCGTCATGGCCATTTCCCTCAACCTCGTCGTCGGTATCGCGGGCGACTTGTCGCTGGGCCACGCGGGCTTTATGAGCGTCGGCGCCTATACGGGCATCGTCACCGCCGTCGCGCTGGAGAGCGCCGTTCCCTCCGATCCGGTGCGCCTTATCATCAGTATCGTGGTCGGCGCCATCGCTGCCGCCATTCTGGGCTTCTTGATTGGCATCCCGGTCCTTCGTCTGAGCGGCGATTACCTGGCTATCGTGACGCTGGCCTTTGGCGAGATCATCAAAGAGATCGTCACCTGCCTCATTGTGGGTGTCGACTCCCGCGGCCTGCACGTGATCTTTAACATCACGGGCAACTCTACGATCGACGACCTGCACCTGCTCGAGGACGGCACCGCCATCATCAAGGGCGCCCAGGGTGCCTCGGGCGTGTCGACGTACTCGACCTTCCTCGCCGGTGCCATCCTGGTTATGGTCGCGCTCGTGATTGTACTCAACCTGGTTCGCAGCCGTACCGGCCGTGCCATTATTGCCGTGCGCGATAACAAGATCGCTGCCGAGTCCGTGGGCATCTCCGTCACCCAGTACCGCATGATCGCCTTCGTGGTTTCCGCCGCCCTCGCCGGTGCTGCCGGAGCTTTGTTCGGCGGTAACTTCTCGCAGCTTTCCGCTACTAAGTTCGACTTCAACACGTCGATCCTCATTCTGGTGTTCGTGGTTCTGGGCGGCCTGGGCAACATGCGCGGTTCCGTTATCGCCGCGGCGCTGCTCACGGTGCTCCCCGAGTTGCTCCGTCAGTTCTCGGACTACCGCATGCTCATCTACGCCATCGTGTTGATCCTGGTCATGGTCTTTACTAACAACCCACAGCTCAAGGCATTCTTCGCACGCATTAAGGACCGCTTTGCTTCCAAGAAGGAGGTGGCAGCCGATGCCCAGTAAGTTTGAGTTCAACAAGGGCAAGATGGTCCCGTATCCTTCTGGCGCTATCGTTCCCGACCGCGACCTGGGTCAGCGCCCGGCGCTCGAGTGCATCCACTTGGGCATTGAGTTTGGCGGCCTTAAGGCAGTAGACGACTTTAGCCTGACCATCGGCAAGACTGAGATCGCCGGTCTCATCGGCCCCAACGGCGCTGGCAAGACCACGGTCTTCAACCTGCTCACCAAGGTGTACCAGCCCACGCACGGCACCATCCTGCTCGACGGTGAGGACACCTCGGGCAAGTCGGTCTACCAGGTCAACCGCATGGGTATCGCCCGTACCTTCCAGAACATTCGCCTGTTCAACACCATGACGGTGGAGGACAACGTAAAGGTCGGTCTGCACAACCAGGAGCGCTACTCCGGCTTTGAGGGCGTGCTGCGTCTGCCGACGTATTGGAAGCACGAGAAGGCCGCCCACGAGCGCGCCATGGAGCTGCTGTCCATTTTTGACATGGAGCATCTGGCAAATGAACAGGCCGGATCGCTGCCTTATGGCGCCCAGCGTCGTCTGGAGATCGTCCGCGCGCTTGCCACCAATCCCAAGCTGCTGCTGCTCGACGAGCCTGCCGCCGGCATGAACCCGTCCGAGACCGCAGAGCTCATGGCGAACATCGTCAAGATCCGCGACACCTTCGGCATCGCCATCATGCTTATCGAGCATGATATGTCGCTCGTTATGAACATCTGCGAGGGTATCTGCGTGCTTAACTTTGGCAAGGTCATCGCCAAGGGTACGGCCGAGGAAATCCAGAACAACGATGCCGTTATCGAGGCGTATCTGGGCAAGCAGGATAAGGGGGAGAACTAAATGGCAGAGCCGATGCTTTCCGTCTACAACATCAACGTCTGGTACGGCGCTATCCACGCCATCAAGGACATCTCCTTTAACGTCAACGAGGGCGAGATCGTGGCTCTGATCGGTGCCAACGGCGCCGGCAAGTCCACGACGCTCAAGACCGTCTCGGGCCTGCTGCGTTCCAAGACCGGCTCCATCAAGTTTATGGGCGAGGACATTACCCATACGCCTGCCGACAAGCTGGTGGGCAAGGGCCTGGCCCAGGTGCCCGAGGGCCGTCGCGCCTTTTTGCAGATGACGGTCGAGGAGAATCTGGAAATGGGTGCCTATACGCAGCCCAAGTCAACGGTGGCTCCGGGTCTCGAGCGCGTCTACGAGCAGTTCCCGCGCCTGAAGGAGCGTCGTCGCCAGGTCGCCGGCACCCTTTCGGGCGGCGAGCAACAGATGCTCGTTATGGGCCGCGCCCTTATGAGCAACCCTAAGCTGCTCATGCTTGATGAGCCCTCCATGGGTCTGGCGCCGATTCTGATTGAGCAGATCTTCCAGATTGTCGAGGATCTGCATAAAGCCGGAACCACGGTGCTTCTGGTCGAGCAAAACGCACAGATGGCTCTTTCCATCGCCACACGCGGCTATGTGCTCGAGACCGGCAAGATCACCATGACCGGCACCGGCCAAGAGCTGCTGCACGACGACAACGTGCGTAAAGCCTACCTGGGCGGCTAGATAGTTACGGCGTTTTGCCAAACGCCGTAACCAGCCGACGCTGCAAGCCCGCCAGAGCGGCAATCTGCCTTTCAACTTCGGCGGCATGACCAGAAGGTCAATGCCGCCTTGTTTCAAGGCACCTTGCTCG
>DBFZVF010000012.1:0-11559 GCA_048519165.1 Collinsella sp. | reverse complement strand
GGCTCTGTTAGACCAGGATTGACATGCCGACCTGCCGGCTATCTCGCCGTCTCCCCGTCGGGCGCCGGCGTCTTGACCCTCATCTCGAACGGCATCCCGCCCTCTCGGACGAGCGCCCTGAGGAACGCGTTGACGGCGGTGGACATGGACAGGCCGAGCTCGTCCAGGATAGCCGTGGCCTCCTTCTTGACCTCCGGGTCGATGCGGATCGTCGTGGCCGGTATGTTCGACGGCATGGCCTCACCCCTCCTCGTGTATCGCGGTGCGACCATTCTACCGCCTCTATGCGGCGGGCGCGGCCCAGTAGTCCATGTAGGGCGGCTCCACGTTGAACATGTCGCGGACGCGGCTCCTGCAGACGCCGTGCGCGAGCTGCCGCGCGACCGTGCGCCCGGCGCCGCCGGAATCGGTCGCCATGAAGGTCCGGCACCACCTGAACCAGGCGAGGTAGGCGTCGAGGTGCTTCGTCGACACGCCCTTGAACGGCTCCATGAAGGCGCCGAGGAGCGAGTGGACGGTGTTGACCCGGTTGATGGTCCCCACGGAGCGGTCCTTGGGGTCGTAGGCCGCGTGCGCGGCGACCTCGAGCTCGGCGAGGACGCCGACGTAGGCGGCCGCCCTGTCGGTCGCGACGACCGAGCCGGCCGCGATGCGGCCCCTCAGCGCGTCCATGGCGCGCTCCCTCGAAAGGGCGCCCCGCCCCGTGACCTCGAGGAACGTCTCGTTCGAGTCGTTCACGCCGGTCATGACGCAGATCCGCTCGCGCGACAGCCCTCGCCTGTGCACCTGCTTGCCGCGGTGCCGGGAGGGGCGCGGCATCGTGAACGACCCCTTCGCGTGGTTGCCCTTGAACGACTCGGGGAAATAGGTCTCGTCGAGCTCGCAGCCGCAGCCCCGCTCGACCCTGAACGAGGGGGAGTAGGCCGAGAGGCACTCGATCAGCCTGTGGCGCATGGTGTAGGCGGTCTTGAGGCAGACGCGGCAGCGCCTCGCGCATTCGCGCAGGGGCAGCATGAGCACGAAGCACTCGGCGTAGGCCATCCAGGTCTCCTTCGGGAGCTTGCTCGTCCCCAGGATGCGCTCGCTGCCCATGCCGAAGGTCCTGCCGCAGCCCCGGCAGAGGTAGCGCTGCTCGCCGTTCTTCGATTTGCCCTTCTTCACGACCGCGGCGGACCCGCAGCGCGGGCAGCGTTCGATTTCGTAGGCGGAGCCGGCCGCGTCGTCGAACGCCGCCGCGCGGATCACGTCCCTGACGGACTCGATAGCGCGGCGGCGCTCGGTCTTGCTGAGGTTCGCCATGCCCTTCTTGAAGTTGAGGACCAGGTCTTCGGCGTTCATGCTGCCCCCATCATCGCGGTCTACGGGGTCAACGATATGGCACCGTGGGGACACATGTATGTCAATCCTGGTCTAACAGAGCCTTTTTTAATCCCCGCCCCAGAAAAATCATCCCGCGTGGGCTTGCGGCTCACGCGGGATGGCATCGTTCTATGTGGCTGCGGACTACTTTTGCTTGTCCTGCTCCAGCAGCTCGGACGGCGTGCGATCGGGCTTTCCGCCGCGGAAGATCTCTCGACCGTGCAGACGATGCTCAAGATCGCGCTCGGCCTGCTCCTCCGTGATCTCGGTCTGGCTCACCACCGGGTCCTCGATCAGCGATGAAACCGAGTTGACCTGTTTTTGAATGCGCTCGGCAATGGTGTCGTCCATGCTTACGATGCGCATCTTCCAGTCGATACTCGTGGCGTTGGACGAGCTCTTGGTCCAAACGAACGTCAGGATGGCGCTTTGGTGCCCCTGAGCAGGAAACATGCCAAAGAAGGAATCATGCTGGATCCTGCTGTCCTCGTCGATATAGGCGTGAACGTTATACACCACACGGTCGATCTTGCCGTTGAGCAGGGCGTTGGTTGCGAGCGCCGCCGCCTGAATCTGACCGTTGGACAGCAGCTCGAGTTCATTGGCAGAAGACGTGTCCAGCACCGTCACCTCAACCGTGCCCGTGCGCTCATCTGCCTCGTCGACGGTAAAATCGAGCGGGAACTGCGTAAAGCCATTGCCCCATTCAAGTCCACCCTTGAGCGCGGTCGAAACGGTATCCACCGAAACACTTTCGGAAAGGTTCGCGGTATTCAGACGTCGCATCACGCCGTAGCCAATCTGCATGCCCACAATCAGCACCAAAATGCCGATAACCACGGCCATGGCGGTCTTCGTAATGGTATGGCTCACCTGCGAGCCCGAAGGGTCGTCCTCGGACAGCGGGTCGATATGTTTTGCCTGGCTCGCGCGATCCTCGCTGCGCAGCCGCGCCAGCGTCGCCTTGTCGCCGCGCTTGACGGCGGCCTCTTTCTCGCGCATGCGCTCGGTGCGCTTTTTGGCGAGCGTAGGATCCAAGACGCCGGATGCATCGATTTCGGAGAATAACTCCGTCACTTCTTCCGGAGTCAAAGGGTTCTTATCAGCCATGATCTTCCTGTCATATCAATCAGTCGAGCTCGTGCGCACGCGCACCTTCGAACTGCATTCGATAGTAACGGGCATAGGTGCCGCCACGGGCGAGAAGCTCCTCGTGCGTGCCACGTTCCACAACGCGACCATGCTCAACGGTCGCAATCTCGTCAGCATGCTTAATAGTCGAGAGACGGTGGGCGATGATGATCGTGGTACGGCCGCGTGCCAGCTCTTCGAGCGACTCCTGCACCGCTTCCTCGCTCTCGTTATCCAGGGCACTCGTCGCCTCATCCAAAATAAGGATCTTGGGATTCTTGAGAAACACGCGTGCAATGGCGACGCGCTGCTTTTGACCACCCGAAAGACGGCTGCCGCGCTCGCCCACCACGGTGTCGTAGCCTTGCGGAAGCGATTCGATAAAGGTATCGATATTGGCGCGGCAGGCCGCCTCGGCGATCTCTTCCGCTGTGGCGCCCGGCTTGCCGTAGGCGATGTTCTCGCCGATCGTTCCATCGAACAGGTACACATCTTGCTGCACCAGGCCGATGGCACGGCGCAGACTATGTTGCGTCACGTCGCGCACATCCTGGCCGTCGATGCTAATGGAGCCGGCGGCAACGTCGTAAAAGCGCGGCAACAGCGAACAAGTCGTCGATTTGCCGCCGCCCGAGGGACCGACCAAAGCGATGGTCTGACCGGGCTTGATGGACAGGTCCATATGGTCGATAACAGGGCGTCCGTCGGCGCCGCCCACACCGAGCTCGACATCCTCGTAGCTAAAGCACACGTTGCGGTACTCCACGGCACCAGCCGTCACCTGCAGATCCGCAGCACCCGGCTTATCCTGAATATCGGGGACAGTCGAAAGCACCTCATCCATGCGCTTAAAGCCGGCGATGGCTTTCTGATACGTCTCAGCCGAATTGACGAGCGTCTCGAGCGGCGTGCAGAACAGCGAAATGTAGAGTGCGAAGGTTGCCATATCGACCGCCTGCAGCTGACCCTGGGCAACGAGCCAACCGCCCAGCAGCACCACGATCACATAAAGCACTCCCGAGAGCAGGCCATACGTCGCGGTATAGACGCCCATGGCGTGATACATGTTCTCCTTGGACGAAAGGTAGCGATTGTTCGAGGCGCGAAACTTAGAGCGCTCGGTCTGCTCATTGGCAAAGCTCTTGACCACACGCATGCCCGCCAGCGAATCCTGCAGCTGCGCGTTGATGCCGCTAATCTTTTTGCGGTTATCGCTAAAGACCTCGCGCATGCGCATATTCTGCCAAAACATAATGACCGCGAACACCACCGTCACCACAGCCATGGCGAGTGCGAGCACCGGCGCGATGGTAAACAGAATCACAAACGAGCCGATGATCTCGATACCGCAGATAATAATCCATTCGGGCACGTGGTGCGCCGCCTCGCAGATATCGAACAGGTCATTGACCACGCGGCTCATCATGTCGCCCGAGCTGTTGCGATCAAAGTACGCAAAGCTAAACCGTTCGTACTGATCGAACAGGTCCTCGCGCATTTTGGACTCCATGCGCGCGCCCATCACATGACCCCAATAGCTCACAAAATAGCGGCAGGCGCAGCGGATGACATACATCAGCACCAGTCCCACCGCGATCATACCGAGCGCCTGCATAATAGCAGCCTGACCCTGAGTAAAGAGCCCGCCGGTCAGATTGCGCAAGATAATGGGGAACGCCAGGTCAATGGCGGCAAGCACCAGAGCACAAAGAGTATCAGCAACAAAAAGCCCCATCTGGGGCTTGTAATACGAAAGAAACCTCTTAAACATAGTCACCTTACGCGGTTTTACCAAACCGCGTTTCGTCTCGACGCTGCAAGTGCTCCATTTGGACAATCTGGCCTTCAATCGTCGGTCGCGTATATCCATACGCTTCCCTTCTCTTTTAGGCCACCTTGTCTCAAATGGAGCACTTTCGCTGACTTACACAAACCTGCGGGATCATCCCCGCTCGTTAAAGTTCCGCTCCACCCAAACGATGAGCAATGCTGTCGCAAGCCAAGGCACCCACAACGGTCTTGGCGTCTTCGATCTTGCCGTCGAGTACGGCGTCGATCAGCTCATGCAGTGGCACCAGGTCGACGTTGACAAACTCGTCATCGTCGGGGTCGGGCGCATCAAACTCGAGCTTGGTAGCCAAGTAGATGTGGATGATCTCATCGCAAAAACCGCAGGACGTGACAATCGACGTCAAAAAGCGAATGCGACCAGCCCTAAAGCCCGTCTCCTCATGCAGCTCGCGCTTGGCGCAATCGAGCGGGTCCTCGCCCGGATCGAGCTTGCCGGCGGGAATCTCGACCGTCACGCGGTCGATGGCGGTGCGGTACTGACGCACCAGCACGATCTTGCCGCTCTCGGTCAGTGCCACAACGGCCGCCGCACCCGGATGGCGAACGATATCGCGGGCGCTGCGGCGACCGTTGGGCAGCTCAACCTCAAGACGGTGGACGTCGAGGATCTTGCCCTTCCAGGCGCACTCCTCCGAAAGAATCTTCTCGTGTAGCTCGGCATCGTGCGGGTCGTCGTCGCCCAGCAACAGCGCCGGCTCGTCAGCGACCTCGCCACCCGGCTCGCCCTCGGCGTGCCCATACATGCGGCCGTCCTCTTCGACGATCTGCGCGTCCACGAGCTTTTCGTTCTTCTCGTCCATCCGTCTCATTCCTCTCGGATTTTAGGCATCCCAGGCATCGCGGCCGCGCAGCGCGCGCAGACCAATGTCGTGACGCAGGGTCTTGCCCTCAAAGTTGATCTTCTCGCAGGCCTCGTAGGCAAGGTCGCGAGCGTTCTCGAACGTATCGCCCAGCGCGGTCACGGCGAGCACACGACCGCCGTTGGTCACGAGCTCGCCGTCCACCACGGCAGTACCGGCGTGATACACCGTCACGTTCTCCATAGCCTCGGCATCCTCGATGCCGGTAATGACCTTGCCCTTCTCGTAGCTGCCGGGATAGCCCGCGCTCGTCAGGACAACGGCCACGGCCCACTCGTCACGCCAATCGAGCTCAATCTGATCGAGCTCGCAGTTGGCGCAAGCCAGCATGACCTCGACCAGGTCGTTCTTAAGGCGCGGCAGCACGACCTGCGTCTCAGGATCGCCAAAGCGGGCATTGAACTCCAGCACCTTGGGGCCGGCAGGGGTGAGCATAAAGCCGCCGTACAGGCAGCCGCGATAGTCGATACCCTCGGCAGCGAGCTCTGCCACGGTCTGCTCCATGACCTTCACCATGGTGGCGTGCTCCTCGTCGGTCACGATGGGCACCGGGCTGTAGACGCCCATGCCGCCCGTGTTGGGGCCCTTGTCGCCCTCGAGCGCACGCTTGTGATCCTGCGAGATGGCCATGGGACGCACGGTCTTGCCGTCGGTAAAGGCCAGCAGCGAGCACTCGGGGCCGGTCAGCATCTCCTCGATGACCACCGTGTTGCCGGCATCGCCAAAGGTGCCGCCAAAACACTCACGCACAGCCTCCTCGGCCTGCGAAAGCTCGGTTGCCACGATAACGCCCTTGCCCGCGGCAAGGCCGTCGGCCTTGACGACCAGCGGAGCGCCCTGCTCGCGCACATAGGCAAGAGCCGAAGCCTCGTCGGTAAATGAGCCATAGGCTGCCGTCGGGATACCGGCGCGCTCCATGAGCTGCTTGGAGAACAGCTTAGAGCCCTCCATCTGGGCGCCCTCGGCACCCGGGCCAAAGCACGGGATGCCCGCCGCGCGGACGGCGTCTGCAACGCCCGCCACGAGCGGAGCCTCGGGGCCAATCACCACGAGTCCGCATCCATGGCTCTGGGCAAACGCCGCCACGGCCGCAGGATCGCAATCGTCGAGAACCACATTCTCGCCGCAGCTCGCGGTGCCGCCGTTACCCGGCGCGATGTAGAGCTTGCCGGCGCGCGGTGATGCTGCGAGCTTGGCTGCCAGAGCATGCTCGCGGCCGCCGCTGCCCAACAACAGGATGTCGATGGTTTGAGTGTCCGCCTTCAAGGGTGCCTCCTCTATGGATTACCGGCCCGCTCCGCGCGGGCCTATTACAAGCAAATATACCCCTCGGCCGCCCATCTGGACTGCAAAGGGGTATATCGCAATAACCAAATAACGCCGATTACTTCCAGAATCGGTTGATGATCTGCTCGCGACCGGCGCCAACGCCGATGAACGTCACGCGGGTGTGTGCCAGATCCTCGATAAACGCCACGTAGTCCTGAGCCTCCTGCGGCAGCTCATCAAAGCTGCGGCAGCCGGTGATGTCGCACTTCCAGCCAGGGAGCTCCTCGTAGATGGGCTTGGCATGCTCAAAACGCACCTGGTGCTCGGGCACGCTCGTGTAGCGCTCGCCGTCGACGTCATAGGCAACGCACACCTTAATGGTGTCGAAGGCCGAAAGCACGTCGAGCTTGGTCACGGCGATATCGGTGAGGCCGTTGACGCGCGAGGCATAGTTGGCGATAGGGCCGTCAAACCAGCCGCAACGACGACGGCGACCGGTGGTCACGCCGTACTCGTGGCCCTCCTCGGTCAGCGTGTGGCCGGCCTCGGTCTCATAGGAAAGCTCGGTGGGCATGGGGCCCGAACCGACGCGGGTGATATAGGCCTTCATGACGCCTAGCACGCGGTTGACGTTCTTCATGCCGACGCCGGAACCGGTAATGGCGCCGCCGGCGGTGCAGTTAGAAGACGTCACGTACGGATAGGTGCCGTGATCGATGTCGAGCAGCGTCGCCTGGGCGCCCTCAAACAGCAAATCCTTGCCCTCATCGATCATGTTGTTGAGCAGCAGGCTCGTCTCGGTGATGTAGGGGCGCAGGCGCTCGGCCATAGGCAGGTACTCGTCGCAAATCTGATCCACAGTGAAGGTGGGCAGGTGGTAGATGAGCTCCAGCTCGGGGTTCACGCGGGCAAGAGCGGTCTCCAGCTTATCGCGGAACAGCGCCTCGTCCAGCATGTCCTGCATACGCAGGCCGATGCGGGCCATCTTGTCCTGGTAGCACGGACCGATGCCGCGCTTGGTGGTACCGATGTTCTTCTTGCCGAGCTTCTGCTCAAAGGCGCCATCCAGATCGATGTGGTACGGCATGATGACATGCGCGTTGCCGCTGATCTTGAGATTCTTGGTGGTGATGCCGTCGGCCTCGAACATGTCGATCTCCTCAAGGACGACCTTGGGGTTGACGACGCAGCCGTTACCGATCACCGACACGTGGTCGGAATACATGATGCCGGAGGGCACCTGGTGCAGACCGTACTTCTTGCCGTTGACGACGATGGTGTGGCCGGCGTTGTTGCCGCCCGAATAGCGCACGACGGCATCAAAGTCGCCGGCGACCAGGTCGCAGATCTTACCCTTGCCCTCATCGCCCCACTGGGCACCGACCAAAACGGTTGACGGCATGTTTACTCCTCACATTCATGGACTGTCCGCACACCGCAAGTGCGCAGAAGCACAAAACATTCCCAGTATACCCGTGCAACGGGCGCCTGTCCTACTCCTCGGTATGCGCCCCATCAAGCTCATAGAACTTGGTGGACGCCGGCAGGAACATCAGGTCGACGTCGCCGATCGGGCCCGAACGGTTCTTGGCCACGACGATACGCGTAACGCCCTCGTCGGGTCGGTCGTCGCGCGAGGCCTCGGCCTCGTCGGCGGATCGGTCCAAGAACATGACGATATCGGCATCCTGCTCGATGGAGCCCGATTCACGCAGGTCGGACAGCTGCGGGCGCTTGCCGGTACGGGATTCAACCTGACGCGACAGCTGCGACAACGCGATCAGCGGAATCTTGAGCTCCTTGGCCATAATCTTCAGACCACGCGACATCTCGGAGACCTCGACGGTGCGGCTCTCGGAACGACGTCCCGGCGGGGGACTCACCAGCTGCAAATAGTCCAGGATGATGATGGCCTTCTCCTTGTTATGGAGCATGCGGCGGCTCTTGGCGCGAATCTCGGTCACCGTGGTGCCGGGCGTATCGTCAATCAGAATATCGAGCTTGGACAGCGTCTGCGTGGCCTCATTGATGTTGGCCCACTGCTCGGGACTAATGCGGCCCGTACGGAAGTCGCTGATCGAGATCATGGCATAGGCGCAAATCAGACGCTGGGCAATTTCCTTGCCCGACATCTCCAGCGAGAAGAAGCCGACGGTATAGCCCGCGGCGGCGGCGTTGAGCGCCAAGTTCAGGGCGAACGACGTCTTACCAACGGCGGGGCGGGCGCCGATAATGATGAGCTGGCCCTCGCGGAAACCCATGAGCATACGGTCGAGCGACGGAAAGCCCGTGGGCACGCCTGCAGCCTGACCGCCGGCCTTGCACACTTCCTCGGCCTCGTTATAGGCCTCGACCATAAACTCGGTCAGCGTCTTGTAGCTCGACTTAACCTCACGCGCCGTGACCTTGAGCAGCTTGCTCTCGGCCAGCTCCACGACCTCTTTGGTGTCGGTGGGGGCGTTGTAGGCCAGCGCGTTGATCTCGTTGGTGGCGCCAATCAGCTCGCGCAGCATCGAGTCGCGACGAACGATGGCGGCATGGTGCTGCCAGTTAACGAGCGACAGGGTCTGACCCATCAGCTCCAAAATGTATGCCTCGCCGCCCACGGCATCGAGCTTGTTGATGCTTCGCAGGTAATCGATCAGCGAGATGGAGTCGATGGGGATGCGGCTGTTGTACATATCGACCATCGCGGTATAGATGGTCTTATGAATGGGCCGGTAGAAGTCATCGGGCTGCAGCTCGACTTGGGCCTCTTCGACCACATCGGGCGAGAGCAGCATAGCGGCCAGCACGTTGGCCTCTGCATCTTGGTTTTGGGGGAGACCCAACTTAGAGCCACGGTCCTCGACCGTCAGCCCCGTCTCCCTATCGTCATATGCCATGAGCGTCCTCATTCATATCGCTTGCGAGCATCCATAGTATCAGCCGCGGCTATAAATCGAGCCGCGGCTTGGCAATCATCACCGAACCAAACGGATGAACGGTCCCATACACGGGACCGCATCTCAATGACTGCCACGACACTCACCCAGCGCAAAAAATAAAAGGGCGCCCTGGTCTCCCAGAGCGCCCTTCTTAGAACAAGATTGTTGCGTTGCAGCAAATGCTACTCGGCAGCAGCCTCGGTCTCGACCTCGGCGGTCTCGGCCTCGGCGACCTCAGCGGTCTCCTCAACCTCAGCCTCGGCAGCGAGCTCCTCGGCGGTAACGCCGACGAGAACGACAACCTCGGCCTTGATCTCGCGGTACAGCGAGATAGCGACGGTGTGGGCACCGGCAACCTTGATGGGCTTACCGAGCTCGACGCGCTTGCGGTCGATGTCCATACCGAGCTGATCCTTGATGGCGTCAGCGATCATAGCGGCGGTAACGGAGCCAAAGAGGATGCCCTCGTCGCCAACCTTGACGTCAACGGTGACCTGCTTGCCCTCGAAGGCAGCCTTGGTCTCGTTGGCGGTAGCCAGACGGACGGCCTCGCGCTTGGCGATGTTGTTGCGACGCTCGTCAAGCTGCTTGAGGTTGCCCTTGGTGGCGGCAACAGCGAGCTTCTTGGGGAACAGGAAGTTCTCAGCGTAACCCTGAGCGACCTCTACGACGTCACCCTCGCCGCCCTTGCCCTTGATCTCATCGAGAAGAATAACCTTCATGATGCGTCTCCCTTCTTAGCCGCGGTCGCGGTTGCCACGAGAGGAAACCACGGGGACGGTGTACGGCAGGAGAGCCATCTCGCGGGCGCGCTTGATGGCGTTGGCGATGTCATGCTGATGCTGCGTGCAAGCGCCAGTGACGCGACGGGGCTTGATCTTGCCACGGTCGGTCATGTACTTACGGAGAAGCTGAGTGTCCTTGTAGTCGATGAACTCAGTGTTCTCCTTGCAGAACTGGCAGTACTTACGACGCGGCTGACGTGCAGAATAATCATTAGCCATGTCAAAATACCTTTCGTTTGGCAACTTCGGCGAGCCGAAGCCGCCTCTCACTCAAAAATAGGTGAACAACCCTTAGAACGGGATGTCCTCATCGTAGACGTCGACCGTGGGCGGCGTAGCCACCGGTGCGGCAGGACGTGCTGCGGGCGCGGGAGCTGCGGGGGCGTAACCGCCCTGATCGTAGCCACCCTGGCCACCACGGGAGCTCATAAACTCGATCTCATCGACGATGACCTCAAGCTTGCTCCTGCGCTGACCGTCGCGCTCCCAAGAGCTGTAGCGCAGCTTGCCCTCGATCGCGACCTTGTTTCCCTTTGCCAGGAAACGGCTCACGGCCTCGGCGCGGGTGCCGAACATAGTGCAGTCGACAAAGTTGGGATAGTCCTCCCACTCGCCAGTCTGCGCGTTGCGGCGACGATCGTTCACGGCGACGCCAAAGGACAGAACCTGGGTTCCGCCGGCGGTGGCGCGCAGCTCGGGATCGCGGGTGAGGTTACCGGTGATGTTCACTCGATTGATGCTCATAACTCACTACTTCCTCTTGGGGCACAAGCCCAGTCCAAAACGACAGTCTTACTCCTGGTCGTCGCGACGGACGATCATGTGGCGGACCACAGCGTCGGTGATGCGCAGGACGCGATCAAGCTCGGCGATCTGGGTAGGATCTGCGTGGAAGTTGATGAGGGTGTAGTCACCATCGGTGAGGTCGTTGATCTCGTAGGCGAGCTTGCGCTTGCCCCACTCGTCAACGGAGTCGACCTTGCCAGCGCCCTCAGCGATCGTGGTATCGATACGCTTCATAACAGCGAGACGAGTCTCGGGGTCGAGCGACGGGTCAACAAAGAACAGCAGTTCATAAGCCTTCATATTGTCACCTCCTCTGGGCAAATGTGGCTTCAGGTCGTGAAGGTGCGCCTGAAGCAGGAAAAGACTTGGTAATAATATCTTTCAACCTCCCAGGCTGCAAGAATATGCAGCTACAACCTCATGACCTCCACATATACCCATGCTTACACGGCTCTTCATGCGTATTCCAACCAAATGCTGACCAAGAGCTTGACGAATTCGATAGCAAGATACGCTGCGGCGAGGACAACCTGAGTCAAACCGCAGGTCGCCGATTGCAGGGTTGTGGTCACGAAATGCATACCACCGGTT
>DBFZVF010000011.1:0-3002 GCA_048519165.1 Collinsella sp. | reverse complement strand
AGAGCATCCTCAGCCGCACGCTGGATATTGACGTCGAGCGTCGTCACGATATCAACGCCGTCGACCGCGGCCACCTTTTTATAGGCACCGCCCGCGATATAGCTGCCGTCCCTCGCGCGCTCGCGTACGAGAGAACCGTTCGTGCCGGTCAGAAGCTTGTTGTATTGCTTTTCGAGACCCGTCAAGCCGTCGTTGTCCACATTCACTACACCCAGCACCTGCGATGCCAGATTGCCGTATGGATATACGCGCTTCATGGCCTGCTCAAAAAGCACGCCGGGCAGATTCTTCTTCTCCAGCGCCGCAGCATCGTCTTCGTCCACCTGGCGCTTGATATACACCCAGGTGCCATCGGACTCGACGAGCTTGCGGCAGGTCTTTTTATCGATTCCAGTTGCCTTGACCAGCGCCGACACCGTCTTGTCGACATCCTCGACAAGCTGCGGGTTCACGGCGATGTTGCGACATTCGACCGACGACGCCAGCACGTTGCCGTTGCGGTCGTAGACGGTGCCACGTTTGGCATAGAGGGTCTGCGCAAGCAGGCGGCGCGCATCGGCACGCTCGCGCAGTTTATCGGCTTCGACAATTTGATAGTCGGCAAGGCGAAAGACGCCCAAGCCCAAGCCAAGCCCAATGAATCCCATGACGGCTTTGCGGCGAGGCAGAGGCGCGCCTGTGAGCCATTCGGTCGACGAACTCTTGCGCGACCTGGTGTTATGCACTTGAGGGCCGCCCGAGCCGCGAAGTCGCGACGCCGGGTCGTTGCCACGGGACTGCCCGGCGTTGTAAGATTGCCGACCCGTTCCTTGATAACCAGAACGTCCCCGCGACGAGGGACGTCCAGAACCGCGGCCCCCATCGGAACCGCGGCGATAGTCATTTGTCATACTCAGCTACCGTCTTGCTACTGAGCGGTCGCGGTCGCGTTGGCGCCCGCGGCTGCATCCTGCGAAAAGTCAAGTGTAACGCTCTCGCTGGGCTCCACCATGCCATAAGCGCCCGCAAGGTCGCGAATGCGCGTGTCGGCGCCATAGACCGAATGCATGACCTCCAGGTCGGAGCTCTCATCGGTCGCCTTTTCGAGCGTGTTGGTAAGCTCGGCGTTGCTGTTGAGCACCTGGGCCGTAACGCCGGCGAGCGCCACGCGGGCGACGCCGATCGTCATGAAGATAGCCGCAATGATGCAAAACGTTTTAAGAACGCTCATGAAAACCGGGCTTACCGCCTGGTTTGCCTGACGGCCCGCGCCCGTGTAGACATCAAAGCGCGGCGTGCGCTGCTCACGGGGAGCAACAGGGGCCTGCGGCGTCTCACGATAGGCGGGCATGGCGTTCATATCATAGGCGAGTGCTGCGCTTGAAGTGTTGTAGCCCATGATATGCCGCCTCCCATCCCGAGTACGTTGGTAGTGTGTTTAAGCTTCGTTTATGGTGCGAGCGGGAGGTCCAATATCGCGCGGTCGCGCCTACAGACGCTGCGCTACGCGGATTTTGGCTGATCTCGCCCGAGGGTTGCGCTCAACCTCATCAGGCTGGGCAACCAAGGGTTTGCGGGTGATGACCTTGAGTATCGGCACGTTGCCGCACACGCACACCGGAATCTCCGGCGGACACGTGCACCCCTGGCTCATCTCCTTAAAGTGGTTCTTTACGATACGGTCCTCGAGCGAGTGATACGAGATGACGCAGATACGTCCGCCCGGGTTGAGCCACCTGGTGGCGGCATCAAGCCCTCGTTCGAGCACATCGAGCTCGTGATTGACCTCGATGCGAATGGCCTGGAAACTTTTCTTGGCCGGGTGTCCGCCATGCCGACGAGCGGCAGCCGGGATACCCGCCTTGATGATCTCGACAAATTGGCCGGTGGTTTCGATCGGTTCTTGCTCGCGGCGGCGCACGATCTCGCGCGCGATCTGCGAGGCAAACTTCTCTTCGCCGTAGACGCGTAGAATCCGGGCGAGGTCGTGTTCGTTATAGGTGTTGATGACCTCAGCTGCGTTTAAGGTGTTATTACCCGGATCCATCCGCATGTCCAATGGGGCGTCCTCGTTATACGAAAAGCCCCTGCCAGGGATATCGAGTTGCGGTGACGAAACGCCCAAATCGAACAGGAAGCCATCGACCCCGGGCACCTCGGCCGAGCAAAGCAGCTCGTCCAAGTCGCCGAAGTTGCCCTTCAGCAGCTGGTGCGGAACTCCGGGAACCTCGCGGTCCAGACGGGCGCCAGCGGCCTCGAGGGCCATGTCGTCCTGATCGACGCCGAGCAAAAGGCCCGTCTCCCCCACCTGCGCGGCCATCTTTACCGAATGGCCGGCACCGCCAAGGGTGCAATCGCAGACAACGGAGCCGCTCTTTAGCCGCAGCGACTCAAGCACTTCGCCGAGCATGACAGGTTCATGCCGATATTCTTGTGTCAAGATCCCACGCTCCATCCGTTACCCGTGCCTTGCCCTTACGAGAAGAAGAGGTCCAGCAGGGCCTCATCGTCATCGTCCTCATCGGCCGCGGCGCGATCCCAAACCTCAAGGTGGTCGTAGTTGCCCACAACCGTGACCTCGCGGTCGAGGTTCGCCTGCTTGCGGAGAGACTCGGAAAGACCGATACGACCGGCGCCGTCCACGTCCATCGACGTGGTGCGCTTGTTGATCGCCCTCATGAGCTTCTGGTCGTTAATGTCACGCGGGTTAAAACCCTCGTGGCCCTCACGACCCGCGAAGAGTCCTTCGACCCACTTATCGAAGGCCTCGGCAGAGAACACGTACAGAGCATCGACATCCAGGGCTTTGAACACGCGAACGTGCTCTCCAAGTTCCTCGCGAAGGGGTGCAGGCAGGGACAGACGACCTTTTGCATCGAGATTGCGCTCGTATGCACCAGTCATTCCCATGTGCGCCCTCCCCTCGGTTACTCAGATGGCACGTACGCGGGGAACCACCCCGCCTGTCGACGTCATTAATAATATGGGGAACCGCCCCATTTTTCAACACCTTTCCCCCCCCC
>DBFZVF010000010.1:0-65882 GCA_048519165.1 Collinsella sp. | reverse complement strand
TGAACTGCACCCCAAAACTTGGACGGCTTAAATAAAAACTACGCCGCAAGGGACTGTCTCCGGAACTCCTCCGGGGTCAGTCCCTTCAGTTTAACCTGGCGCCTCCTCGTGTTCCAATGGACCACGAAGTCGTCGAGGTCCGCCTTGAAGGACTCGAAGTCCGGCCACGTCCTTCCGCGGAAGAACTCGTCCTTGATGTGGCCGAACACCTGCTCCGTCGCGCCGTTGTCGATGCAGTTGCCCTTCCGGGACATGCTCTGCACCACGCCGGCCTCCTCCAGCCGCCTGCACCAACCGGCCTGCTGGTACTGCCAGCCCATGTCCGAGTGCAGGATCGGCCTGGAGCCCTTGGGCTTCCTGGACACGAGCTGGTCGAGCAGCTCGTGCTGCTGGGCCATGTTGGGGTGCAGCGACGTGGACCAGGCGACGATCTCCTTGCTGCCGAAGTCGTAGACCGGCGCGAAGTAGGCCTTGCCCCAGGGCTGTTTGAACTCGGTGACGTCGGTGCCCATCTTTTCCCACGGCCCGTCGGCGGCGAAGTCGCGCCCGATGACGTTCTCGAAGGTCTTTCCGACCTTGCCCCTGTACGAGTTGTACCTGTGGTAGTCGGTCTCGCGGCGGATCCCGCAGCTGATGCCCATCTCGCGCATCATCTTCAGCACGGTCTTGTAGGCTATGCGCACGCCCCGCTCGGCGCGCAGGCACATGGCGATCTGCCTGTGGCCGCACCCGTTGGCCGTGCGCGAGAATATCTCGGCGGCGGCCTCCCAGAGCTCGGGCCTGGTGGGAGCCTTCGGGTGCGACAGCGCGTAGTAGTAGCTCGACCTCGCCAGGCCGGCGCACTCCAGCAGGCACCCCAGCCCGTACCCCTCTTCGCGCAGGGCGCTCACGGCCTCGACCTTCGCCCTGGTCAGAGTCCGTCCCTCTCGACCAGGGCACGCAATTTTTTTAGGTAGGCCACCTCGGTCTCGAGCCTTCGGCAGCGCTCCTCGAGCTCCTGCTCGCGCGTGCGCGGCCTCGCCTTGGAACCGCTCGGCCGGCCCTTGGGCCTGGGCCTGAGCGCCTCGGCGCCGCCCTCGCGGTAGAGCGCGCACCATCTCTTGAGCGGCGCCAGGGACATGACCCCGAACGCCTCCATGGCGTCCCGCTTGCTCATGCCGCCGTCGACCACGGCCGAGGCGGCGGCGACCTTCTGCTCGTATGTGTACCTGGTCTGCTTACCGTCCATGGATAGCAGCACCTCGCTTCCGAACGACCGGTATACGTAGAGCCATTGTCTCACGGTGTCGCGCGGGACCGACAGCGCCTTCGCCGCCGACTCGGAGCCGTGGCCTCGCTCGAAGAGCCCGATCGCCGCCTTCCTGGCCTCGATGTCGTGCTTCACCCTCAAGTCGACACGCATAAAAAGCCTCCCATTTCTCATGTCCAAGAAATGGGAGGCAGTTCACAAGGGGGAGCGCGGGGGTTTCTTCTGTTTCGGCGGCGATGCGCCGGGTTGCAAGGACGATGCGACTACAGCGCGAAGTCGCCGCCGACGAGCGTGGAGACGGGCTCCTCGTGGTAAACGGCGGAGATGGCCTGAGCGAACTCCTCGGCGACCGAGATGGTCTTGATCTTGCCGCCGACCTCGACGGGAATGGCATCGGTGACGACGCACTCGACGATGGGGGCATCGTTCAGGCGCTCGATGGCCGGACCGGAGAAGATGCCGTGGGTGGCGCAGACGTAGATGTCGCCGGCGCCCATAGCCTTGAGCTCCTTGACGTTGGCGCACAGGGTGCCAGCGGTGTCGATCATGTCGTCGTTGATGACGCAGGTCTTGCCCTTGATGTCACCGATGATGCCCATGACCTCGGCGGCGTTGTGGCGCGGACGGCCCTTGTGGGCGATGGCCAGGTCGCAGCCGAGCATGTCGGACAGCTTCTTGGCGGCCTTGGCACGACCCACGTCGGGGGAGACGACAACCAGGTTGTCGGTGTCGAAGTGCATGTCGTTGTAGTACTGGCCAAACAGCGGCAGTGCGGACAGGTGGTTAACCGGGATATCGAAGAAGCCCTGGATCTGACCCTGGTGCAGGTCGAGGGTGATGATGCGGTCGACACCGGCGCGCTCGAGCAGGTTGGCGACGAGGCGGGCGGTGATGGGCTCGCGCGGGCCGGCCTTGCGGTCCTGGCGGGCATAGCCGTAGTGGGTGATAACGGCGGTGATGGAGCGGGCGGATGCGCGCTTGGCAGCGTCGGTGGCGATGAGCAGCTCCATGAGCATGTCGTTGACGTTGCCGCCGGCCACGGACTGAATCAGGAAGACGTCGGCGCCGCGGACGGTCTCGTCGTAGCGGGCGTAAATCTCACCATTGGCGAACTGCTTTAGCGTAAGGCCCGAAAGCTCGACCCCAAGGTACTCAGCGATCTTCTGAGCGAGGGGACGGTTGGAGGAACCGGAATACACGCGGATGGACTTGCGCATATTCTCCGACTTCTCGGGATCATTAATCGGCATTACCCTTCTCCTTTATACATCGAATGCCATATAGATGCCTTGTTGCATTGTAACCGCGTGACGGGGCTTATCGAGCCTTGATAACGTCTTTACCGTCAACGGACACGAACCGACCACTCATCCGGTCGCGCAGGTCACGATAGAAAAAGGAGCCGTCCCCGTGGGAACAGCTCCTTTTGTGCTTGGTAAAACGTTATACCTCGTCGTTCTCGTGCAGACGGCGGCGGTAATCGGCGGCCCAGCCCTCAATATTTACCTGACGGGCGCGGCCCAGACCGAGTGCGTCTGCCGGGACCGGCTCGGTGATGACGGAGCCGGCGGCAACGAGCGCGCCGTCGCCGATCTGAGCGGGCGCGACCATCATGGTGTCGGAACCGATGAAGGCATCCTTGCCGATGACGGTCTTGTGCTTGTGCACGCCGTCGTAGTTGCAGGTGATGGAGCCTGCGCCCACGTTGACGCCGGAGCCCATGGTGGTGTCGCCGATGTAGGACAGGTGCGGCACCTTGGAGCCCTCGCCGATCGTGGACTTCTTGATCTCCACGTGCGTGCCGGCTTTGGAGCCGTCGAGCATGTGGGTGCCCGGGCGCAGGTAGGCGCGCGGGCCGCAGTCGACGCCGTTCTCGATGACAGCTTCGATGGCGATGGTCTCATCGATGGTGCAGCCACTGCCGACGGTGGTGTCGGTGAGGCGGCTGTTGGGGCCGAGCTGGCACTCCTCGCCCACGGTGACGTGGCCGATCAGGTGCGTCTGCGGCCACACGACGGTATCGCGGCCGATAACGGCATCGGGGCCGATCCAGGCCTGCGTGGGGTCGATGAAGGTAACGCCCTCGGCCATCCAGTGCTCGTTGATGCGGTCGCGTGCGATGGCGGTAAGCTGTGCGAGCTGGATACGGCTGTTGACGCCCAGGCCGTCGCGGTAGTCGTCGCAGTGGAAGATGGAGACTGCCTGGCCGTGGCCTTTGAGGATCTCGAGCATGTCGGGCAGATAGTACTCGGACTGCGCGTTGTCGTTGCCGATCTCGTCGATGTGCGCGGCGAGCTGCGCGCCGTCGAAGGCGTAGCAGCCGGCGTTGCACTCGAGCAGCGTGGCGGCCTGCTCGGGCGTGCAGTCCTTCTGCTCGATGATGCGCTCGATCTGGCCGTCGGCGCCCAGCTTGATGCGGCCGTAGCCGAAGGGGTCAGGCGGGGTCATGGTCATGACGGTGCAGGCGAGCTCGCCGGTGGCGACGGTCTGCGCGAACTTGGCGACCGTGTCGGCGGTGATGAGCGGCAGGTCGCCATTGAGCACGACGACGGGGCCTTGCGTGATGCCGCAGGCCTCGAGTGCGACCTTTACGGCGTGGCCGGTGCCCAGGCGCTCGGTCTGCTCGACGCACTCGACCTTGGTGGCGCTGTTGGCGTAGGCGCCGTCGATAAGGGCGCGCATCTCGTCGGCGTGGCTGCCGATGACGACCACGACGCGGCTGCAGCCGGCCTTGATGGTGGCGTCGACGATCCACTGGACCATGGGCTTGCCCAGGATCTTGTGCGAAACCTTGCAGTGGTTTGACTTCATGCGGGTGCCCTCGCCGGCGGCGAGGATAATTGCGGTTGCGTCCATGTGATCTCCTGTTACGTTATAGAGACGTGTGTTTGGAAACGATACACGGCGCAATATGATACCGCAGGCATATGATGAGCGCGTAGCGATTGGCGCGTGACGGCCGATGTCGCTGCTGCCGGCGTGGTGTTTGCGCTGGCTGTGCATGGCGGCGGCGCTGCGGCGTTGGCGTTTGAGCGAGAGGATGGGGGTGCCCGTGGACATCATGCGAGGGGAATCGGGCAACGAACCCGTCGCGGCATTTTCGATGTCGCATCCGGCGGTGCCAGCGCTCTACATGGTGCTGACGCTGGGACTCACTATGTTCTCGATGCAGCCGGTGCTGATTGCGCTGTCGCTTGCGGGCGGGCTGGCGTACGGGTTTGCGACGCGCGGCGCCGCGCGCACGTTGGGGGCGCTTCGCTGGCAGCTGCCGGTGATTTTGATCATCGCGGTGCTCAATCCGCTGTTTAGCGCCTCGGGCTCGACGGAACTGTTCCGTATTGGCATGCGTGCGGTGTATCTAGAGAGCATAGTTTACGGCCTGTGCATGGGCGGGCTGTTTGTGGCGAGCGTGCTGTGGTTTGAGGCGGCGGCATCGATGCTTGGCTACGACAAGGTGCTTGCGCTTTTGGGTAACGCCGCGCCGGTGATCGCGCTCATGATCTCGATGTGCATGCGGCTTATCCCGCAGTTTTTGCGCCGCGGTCGTACGGTGCTGGCGGTGCAGGATGCGATTGATGTGCCTGGCCGCGCGCCGGCCGACCCCGTGCGCTCGCGCCTGCGGGCGTCGAGCGTGTTGATGGGCTGGGGCATGGAAGATTCGCTGGAGCGCGCGGACGCTATGCGCTCCCGTGGGTGGGGCGCCGCGACACGCCGCACGACGTACGCGCGGTATCGGCTGGGGCGCGGCGATGTTGCCGCGCTGGTTGGGCTTGCGCTGTTTGGCGTGGCCACGACGGCAGTGGCGTGGACCGCGATGGCGCAGTATTCGTTTTACCCGCAACTATCGGTGCCGGCGCCGTGGCTGGGCTATGTCGTATATGCGGCCTGGATGGCGCTGCCCTGCGTGCTGTACGCGATTGACGAGAAGAGGTTTGGCTGATGGCTCGGTTGGACGGGAGCATGATGGCGGGCGTGGCGTGCGCCCCGGATACGCCGGCGATTGAAGTGCGGGGCCTGCGCTTTGCCTACCCCGGGGCCGAGGCGCCAGTGTTCGAGGAGCTCGATTGGTGTGTTCCCCAAGGGGCGTTTGCGTTGCTCGTTGGCGGTACCGGGTCAGGCAAGTCGACGCTGCTCTCGCTGCTCAAGCCCGAGATTTCGCCGACGGGCGAATGCTCCGGCGAGCTGCGCGTGCTGGGCGAGAGCGTTGCCGACATGGATGTTCGGGCGTCCGCGGAGCGCGTGGGCTATGTGTTTCAGGACCCCGAGAACCAGATCGTGTGCGAAACCGTGTGGCACGAGATGGCGTTTGGCCTGGAAAACCTAGGCATGTCGCGCGACGAGATGCGCCGTCGCGTGGCCGAGACCAGCTATTTCTTCGGGTTGGAGGATTGGCTCCACCGCGATACCGATACGCTTTCGGGCGGACGCAAGCAGCTGCTGTCGCTGGCGGCCGTGCTGGCGCTGCGTCCGCGCGTGCTTCTGCTTGACGAGCCCACGTCCCAACTGGATCCCGTTGCCGAGAAGAGTTTTCTGCATGCGCTGTTCCGCGTGAACCGCGAACTGGGCTGCACGGTTGTCGTGGCAACGCATCAACCGCGGCCGATGCTAGAGTATGCGACGTGTGCGTACCGGATTGAGGGCGGACGCGTGTGCGAGGTGGCTGACATTGCCTCCCTGGGGCACCGTGAAGAGCTGTTTTCTGGCGAGGTGCCAGGGTGGGTTGCCTCGTGGCGTGCAAAAAACGGAGTTTTCAGCAGCGCCAGTGGCCAGCTGGGCTCTTTGGACCCGCGCGCGGGCGCTCCGGGTGCAGAAAAAGGGTTGAAATCGGACAAATCGGGTGAATTTGAGGCGCAAATACTGCCGCAAGATGACTCGGGGGCGCCATCGCGCGCCGGTGGATGCCGAATTCTCCCAAAAATGCACGCTGGGTCGGCTACTACCCTGGCAGGGAGCTGGTTTCGCTACGATCGAGCGTCCGGCTGGGTGCTGCGTGGACTCGATGCGGCGTTCTCGGCTGGCGCGGTGCATGCGGTTGTGGGCGGTAACGGCTGCGGGAAGTCGACAATGCTTTCGGTGCTGGCCAAGACGGTCAAGTTGCAGCGTGGGCATATGGAGCGCGGGGCGGCCTCGGCGGCGCTGCTGCCTCAGAACCCCAAGGCGTTGCTGGTTGCCGAGACGGTGCGCGATGAGCTGATGGAATGGGCTTCGACCTGCGGATATGACGAGGCTGTGGCGCGGGAGCGCGCGGCGAGCCTGGGGCTGTCGGGCCTGGATGGGCGCCACCCGTACGATCTTTCGGGCGGACAGCGTCAACTGCTTGCATTGGCAAAACTGCTGCTGATTGGCCCCGAGCTGCTATTGCTCGATGAGCCCACCAAGGGTTTAGACCTGGCCAGCCGCCGCATTATCGCTCGCGTCTTGCGTGATCATGCAAAGGCTGGCGGCACCGTCATCATGGCCACGCACGATCTGGATTTTGCCGAGCAGGTTGCCGATGACATTGCCATGATGTTCGACGGTGAGATTGCCTGCATGGAGCCGCCGGTCGACTTTTTTTCCGACAACGTGTTTTATAGGGCGTGATGGGATGACGGATTATCGCGGCTTGCGCCTACTTGCAAAACTGGAGATTCCGCTGTTGTTGGCGGTGCCAGTGGTAATGGCCGCAGCATTGCTGGCGGGCATTGAGCAGGCGGCGCTTGCCATGCTTGTCGTGGTAGCGCTGGTGCTTGCGCTGTTCTTCGCGGGCTACGAGGCGTCGCGGCCGGGCCTGCGCCAGATTATGCCCACGCTGGTGCTGGCGGCGCTGGCCGCGGCGGGGCGCATCTTGTTTGGCCCCATTCCCGACTTTAAACCCGTGAGCGCCATCGCCATTATCGCCGGGGTGACGCTCGGTCGTCGTAACGGCTTTATGGTTGGTGCGCTGGCGGCGCTGACCAGCAATTTCTTTTTTGGGCAGGGCATGTGGACGCCGTGGCAGATGTATGCCTGGGGTCTGGTTGGCTATGTTGGCGGCGTGCTGGCGCATGCGGGTGCGTTCGACCGCGCGGATGGAGCTGTGCGCATGCCGGCGCTGATGGCGTACGGCTTTGCATCGGGCCTGCTCTACGGCGTTGTAATCAATGCCTACGACATCATCGGTTTTGTGCAGCCGCTCACGTGGGCGGGCGCCGTGGCGCGTCTTGCCACGGCGGTGCCGTTCGATATCACACACGGCCTCGCGACCTGCGTGTTCTTGGCCGCCCTGTACAAGCCCTGGTGTCGCCGTATCAACCGAGTCGTCGTGAAATACGGGCTGTAGGGCATTTCGCGTTCCCTCACGAACTTGCGGTGGAATAGTTCTCGTTTTTGGCTGTTTGGGGCCGAAGCAGGAACTATTCCACCGCAACTTATAGGGGGAGAGGGGTCACATGATCCGTTTTCCTCCGTCCCCGGGGGATCATTGGGGGGTTAGAGCTCCAGGGCGAGGGTGACGGGGCAGTGGTCGCTGCCGAAGATATCGCCACGGATACCGGTGTCGCGAACGCTTGCGGCGATTGAATCACTTACCAGGAAGTAGTCGATGCGCCAGCCGGCGTTGTTCTTGCGGGCATTAAAGCGGTAGCTCCACCAGCTGTAGACGCCCTCGACGTTGGGGTTTGCCGCGCGCCAGGTATCGGTAAACCCGGCGTTGAGCAGCTCGGTAAACTTGCCGCGCTCCTCGTCCGAAAAGCCGGCGTTGCCGCGGTTGGACTTGGGGTTCTTAAGGTCGATCTCCTCGTGCGCCACGTTAAAGTCGCCGCAGGTTACGACGGGCTTGCCGGTCTCGCGCTCAAGCGCGCTCAAAAAGGCGCGATAGGCATCGTCCCAGGCCATGCGCACGTCGATGCGGGCGAGTTCGTTTTGCGCGTTGGGAGTGTAGACATCCACAAACCAGAACTTGTCGAACTCCAGCGCGCAGACGCGGCCCTCGGTCGCGGCTTGGGCGACGAGCTCGGCCGCCTCGCCCTCGCTAGCGTAGGGTAGCAGCGCATCGGCGTGCAGCGTGCGCAGCGGTTCCTGGCGGCTAAAGACCGCAGTACCCGAATAACCTTTACGCTCGGCGTAGCTCCAGGTTTGGTGATAACCGGGCAGATCGATATCGACCTGGCCCTCTTGCAGCTTGGTCTCCTGGAGCGCCAGAATATCGACGTCGAGTTCTTGCGCGATCTGGATAAAGCTCGGGTCCTTTTTGAGCACGGCGCGCAGGCCGTTGACGTTCCACGAGGCGAAAGTGTAAGTCTGAGGCATGGTGTCCTTTCGACGGGGTTGGCAGGCTTAAGATTAGCGCAACAGGGGCGGTGGTGGGCTCCGCGCGTGCCGACTCAAAGGCCGCATGCTGGGACATCGCCCGACGCTGCCCGACCAACAAGGACGGAGGACTCATATGACGCAGGCGATAACGGACTCCAAACAGGCCTCCGCCGCGCTGGCGGAGCTGTTCGATACCCACAAGCGCGTGGTGTTCTTTGGCGGCGCCGGTGTTTCCACGGCGAGCGGCATCCCCGATTTCCGCAGCGTGGACGGCCTGTATCACCAGCAGTTTGCCTATCCGCCCGAGACTATGCTCTCGCATAGCTTTTTCGAGGCGCATCCGGCCGAGTTCTTCGACTTTTACCGCACCAAGATGATCGCGCTTGGCGCCAAGCCCAACCGCTGCCACACCAAGCTGGCCGAGCTGGAGCGCGCCGGCAAGCTAAATGCCGTGGTGACGCAAAATATCGATGGCCTGCATCAGATGGCCGGCTCGCAGCGCGTGTTCGAGCTGCACGGCTCGGTCCATCGCAACATTTGCCAGTCGTGCGGCGCGGTCTATAGCGCCGAGTGGATTTGCTCGCGCGAGCACGAGGACGCCGTGGGCGTGCCCGTGTGTCCTGCGTGCGGTGGGCGCATCAAGCCCGATGTGGTGCTCTATGACGAGCCGCTCGATGAGCATGTGCTGACCGGCGCCGTTGCCGCCATCGCCGCGGCCGATGCCCTCATTGTGGGCGGGACCTCGCTCGTGGTGTATCCGGCGGCAGGCCTTACGCGTTACTTTACCGGCGATACGCTGGCCATTTGCAATCTTGCTCCCACCGATCAGGATGCAAATGCCGACCTGCTGATTTCTTGCGACATCGCGGCCGCGTTTGCGTTCTAGCCCGTGTGCGCGGATACAATAGAAAGACTGATTGCAAAGCGACCCCGCCGCCTGCGCCCGAGCTCGGCGGCGTGGGCATTTTAGGAGGATGTTCATGGCGAACGACAGCAAGACATGGCGGTGCGGAAAGTATGAGCTCAGCTTTGACCGTCCGCGCATCATGGGCGTCCTCAACGTGACGCCCGATTCGTTTAGCGACGGCGGAGAGCACTTCGACCCGGATGCCGCCATCGAGTATGGCCTGGCGATGCTCGACGCCGGCGCCGACATCATCGACGTGGGCGGCGAGTCCACGCGCCCCGGCTTTACCCCGGTCAACCCCGACGAGGAGGCGCGCCGCGTGCTGCCCGTTGTGCGCGCGCTGGCCAAGGAGGGCGCCATCGTCTCGATCGACACGCGTCATGTGGCGGTTGCCAAGGCGGCCGTGCGCTGCGGCGCCTCGATCGTCAACGACGTGACCGGCTTCACCGACCCCAAGATGGTCGAGTTTGTTAAGACGAGCACCTGCGGCGTCATCGTGATGCATGCCGGCGAGGTCGCCGCGCCCGCACGCACGCACGCAACGGTGCAGCTCGATACCTCGGCTGCGGCGTTTGTTGCCGAGAAGGCGCGCGAGGCGGCTGCCGAGGCCGCGCGTGAGGCTGAGAAGCCGGCTCGCCGCCGTCGCGGCAAGTTGCTGGGCGAGCCTAAGCCGGAGGCCAAGCTTCCGGGCGGCGTGGTGCAGCCCTCGTTGCCGTTTGGTGAACCGGAGCCCACGTCTGAGCCCGCAAGCGAGCAGGAGGCGCCCGCCGCCGAGCAGGCTACTGCCGCCGAGACCGTCGCACCCGCGCCCGAGGCCGCGCCCGCAGCCACCGAGGCCGCATCGGAGCCCAATGACCACCTGGCCGCCATGATGCGCCGCAGCGCCCGCCGCGAGGAAGCCTACGTGCCCACCTCGCAGCTCCGCCGCTTCACCCTGCCCGATTCGGCACCCATCATGCGCCGCGTCATGGGCTTTCTGTCCGACCAGGCCCGCGCGCTCATCCACGCCGGCGTGTCGCGCGACCGCATCTGCATCGATCCCGGTCCGGGCTTTGGCAAGACGGCCAACGAGGACATCGTCATCCAGCGCGAGACTGCCAAGATGGCGTCACTGGGCTATCCGCTCATGTGCGCCGTATCACGCAAGCGCTTTGTGGGCGCCGTCTCGGGCGTGACCGAGGCCGCCGAGCGCGATGCCGCTACGTTTGGCGTGTGCCTGGGCGCCATCCAGGCCGGTGCCAACATCGTGCGCGTGCACGACGCCGCGGGTTTTGCGCAGTTCCTGAACGGCTACTGGGCGGTTGCCAAGCCGCAGCCGCGCCGCGCGTTTGTGGCCGTGGGCTCCAACCTGGGGCATCGCTGTGACAACATCCGCGCCGCACGCGACATGATCGCCGAGATTCCACTCACCTGCGTGTCCAACTCCTCCAAGATCTACGAGAGCGAGCCTGCCTACGAGACACGCCAGGACGCGTTTGCCAACGCCGTCATCGAGATCAAGACCGAGCTGGCGCCGCTGGTGCTGCTCGACGAGCTCATGAAGATCGAGGCCGAGCTGGGCCGCGACCGTTCCAAAAAGGCCAAGGCCAACGGTCCGCGGACCATCGACCTGGATCTGCTGTGGATGGACGGCGAGACCCACGGCGGCAAAAAGCTGCGCCTGCCGCATCCGCTGATCGGCGAGCGCGACTTTGTGCTGGTGCCGCTCGAGGATCTGATGCACGATCCGGCGCGGTTCTTCCGCTACAACGGCGTCGAGGTCAAGGAGCCCGAGGACCGCGTGGGCCATATCGTGGGCGAATTGGGGCGCATGTAGATGATCGAGATGAATGCTGTTGCCGCTGGTACCGAGCTCAACGCGGCGCGTGACGCGGGCCGCGAGGGCGTGTCCGCGGGCTGGTGCGCGTGGAGCGCGGGCGATGCTTCGCTGACGTTTTCGCTGGTTGTGCGCCCCGATGTGAATATGCACGCCTTCCACGGCCTGCCGTTTGTGGCGGCGATGGGCATGATGGATGCGCTCGTGGGCACGGCTTCGACGCCGGGGTTGGGCCTTGCCGGCAAGGTGGGTATCCAGTGGCCGAGCGATATCGTGTGCGGTGCGCCTGCGTTTGAGACGTCACTCGCGCGCGTTGCCGTGAACGGCGGTGCCGGTGCCGCGGGTATGTTTGCCGCGGTGACGGTTGATGTTGAGCGTGTGGCGCTGGGTGAGCTTGGCGTGGATATGGCAGATGAGGCGCTGATCGAGGCATTGGCCGCCGCCGTGCTGGTCCGCGTGGACACCTGGGCAGTTGCCGCCAACACGCCGCAGGGCGCCGCCGGCCCGCTGGCTCCGGTGCTGGGCGAGTACTTTGACATGGTGCCACTGCTGGGTCGTCAGGTCGCGGCGGTGTCGCCCAGCGGTTTGCCGCTTGCGGTCGGTGTGTTTGCGGGCCTGGACATCTGGGGTCGTGCGACCATCAAGACCGATGCCGGCGAGCAAGAGTTTCCGCCCGAGGCCGTACGAATTCGCGGACTGTAACGCGAGGCACCCGCGCTCAAAGATAACGATGACAACGAAGCCCTCTTCGGCCTGTGCCGGGGAGGGCTTTGCGTGACTGCGGGGTAGCACCTCGGACCTATTCCTCAAAACTGAAAATTTTTCGATTTTGAGGAATAGAATTAAGCCAGCTCGGGCTTTTGCGAGGTATATTCGTTGCAGAGCCTATTCCTCGAAACTGAAAAATTTTCAGTTTCGAGGAATAGCGATAAAAGACCGCAGGGAGGCGCCAATGAAACTCATCAATAGAACGTCATACATGGACATGTTGACGAGCCTTATTGGCGTGCCGGACATCAAGGTCATAACGGGCATTCGCCGTGGCGGTAAGTCAAAATTGCTCGAGGCCCTCCGCGATTACGTGGAGGCAAATCTGTCCAATTCGAATGTCATCCATATCAATTACAACCTCGACGAGTTCGAGGACCTGCTCGAATATCATGCCCTGCTCGCCTATGTAAAAGAGCATCGAGCGTCCGACAAGCAAAACTTCCTGCTTATCGATGAGGTTCAGATGTGCGACGGCTTTGAACGCGCGATCAACAGCCTCCATGCATCCGAGCAGTACGACATTTTCATTACCGGATCGAACGCCTTTTTGCTGTCGAGCGATCTGTCGACGCTCTTTACGGGGCGTACGTTCGAGATCGAGGTTTTCCCATTCTCGTTTGAGGAGTATCGTCTCTATGGCGACGAGGGCGATGTCGACCGCGACTTCGATGAGTACGCGAGAACCGGCGGTATGTCCGGCTCTTACCCTTATCCACTGCAGGAGCAGCGCTATCAATATCTCTCCAATGTCTTTAAAACGCTCATCGTGAGGGATATCGTGCAGCGGCATAACGTGAGAAACGAATCGGCGCTGCTGCGCATTGCCGATTACATGATGGACAACGTTTCCAACATTACGTCGGCACGCAACATTACTGATGCATTAAATGCGGATGGGCTAAAGATTACGAACAAGACGGTCGGCACGTACATGGGGTACCTGTGCGATGCGTTTGCCTTCTATAAAGTTCGTCGGTACGACATTCGCGGCAAAAAATACCTTAAGAGCGGCGAGAAATATTACCTGGCAGACCACGCGTTCAAATACGCACTGCTCGGTACACGTGATATGGATTGGGGACGCGTATACGAGAACATGGTGGCCATCGAGCTGCTGCGCCGCGGATACGAGGTATACGTCGGTGTGCTCTATAAAAAGGAAATTGACTTTATAGCAATCAAGCGAAGCGAGAAGCTCTACATTCAGGTGAGCGACGACATCAGCTCGGATAAGACATTTGAACGCGAGATTTCGCCACTGCTGAGCATTGGCGACGCGTACCCCAAGATGATTCTCGCCCGAACGCATCACGAGGCCACGGACCGCAATGGGGTGCAGATCGTGGACCTGGCGAGGTGGCTATGCGGCGAGGCGTAGCAGAAAGCCTATTCCTCAAAACTGATAAATTTTCGATTTTGAGGAATAGGACCGATGCGTTGCCTAGTTCGCCGCTCGCGTTCGTGCTCGACTTAAGCCCCTGCTCTATCCCAGCTCCTGCATGCGGCGGTAGATTTCGCAGATACCCTTGATGGTGAGCTGTCCGTCGACCACGTCGAAGGCATCGGTCGAATCGGCGACGATGCCGGCGAGACCGCCCGTGGCGATAACGGTGGCATCCTCGCGGCCCAGCTCGCGCTTCATGCGCGCGACCAGGCCCTCGGCCATGGCGGCGGCGCCCATCACGGCGCCGACCTTGATGCACTCCTCGGTATCGCGGCCGATGGCGTGCTCGGGCGCCTCGAGCGGCACGCTGGCGAGCTTGGCGGCACGGGCGGCAAGCGCGTCCATGGAGATGCGAATGCCCGGCGCGATCGCTCCGCCAATGTAATAACCGTCCTCATCGATGACGTCGATATTGGTCGCGGTGCCAAAGTCCACCACGATTGCCGGCGCGCCGTAGAAGGTCTCGGCCGCAACGGCGTTAGCGACGCGATCGGCGCCTACGGCCTGGGGACGCGCCGCGCGCAGCTTGGTCACCGCGGCCGTCTGCGGCCCGATAACGATGGCGTCCGCGGCAATGCGGTCGGCCACAGTGTGCCACTCGCGCGAGAGCTGCGGCACCACGCCGGCGAAGGCGACCGCGTCGACCGCGTCGAGCGAGAGGCCGTACATCTTAAAGAAGCCCATCAGGCGCACATGGATCTCGTCGGCGGTATAGGAGCGGTCGGTGGGCATGCGCCACGACTGCACCAGCTCGTCTCCGTCAAACAGGCCCATGGCCGTCTGCGTGTTTCCCATATCGATAGCGAGCAGCATGTCTACTCCCAGTGTCGGCGTAAAAGGACGCGCACCATTGTATACGTGCCGTCGACGGCGCTCGGCTGCGATTCGTTTACGGTGATGCGGACTGAGGGGTTTAAATATGAAGGAATTATGCTCTACGAGATTTTCCTTGCCGTTTACCGAACTCCCACGTAATATTCTTTCTTGCGCACATGAGGCGCCCAGACATTGCGGGGTGGAGCAGTCTGGTAGCTCGCCGGGCTCATAACCCGGAGGTCGTAGGTTCAAATCCTGCCCCCGCGACCAAGAACTTGCAGCTCGTCGGTCTAGCCGGCGAGCTTTTTTGTTATTCCGGGACCGTGTTCTCGGTCCAATTCTCGGCCTCTCAATCAAAGATCTCGATCTGTAACACCAGGACGCAATTTGGGCGGCTAGATGTTACAGATCGAGATATACCGGTGGTTTGGGTCCCGTTTGTCTAAATCTGTAACACGAGGGATGGATTTTGCCGAGCAGCTGTTACAGATTGAGATTTTCTAGCAGGCGGGTTTGGTTTGTCTCGATCTGTAATGCCTAGGGCCGGTTTTGGTCGATAGATGTTACAGATCGAGACGTTTTGTTGGGATGGTTTCTATTGTCTCGATCTGTAACAGGTGGGGGACAAAAATGGGCCTAGCTGTTACAGATCTAGATTGTTGAGGATGGGTCGAGATGAATATCTCGATCTGTAACAGCAAGATCCGGATTTCGCCGAGTAACTGTTACAGATTGAGACAAGCCGGCAGTCGGTCCCACCCCATCCACCTGCCGCCACCTGATATTCGCCGATTTTCGTTGTGCCGCTGTACCCCCATGCCATATCCTCTAGACAACCACGCGGCACCATCGCCGCCGCGCCTACAAGAGAGGAATGTCCATGACCGCACCTGCATCCAAACTGCTCCAGCCCATTACGGTTGGCCCCCTTGAGCTCAAGAACCGCATTATGTTTCCGCCGCTGACCACCGGCTACGAGGAGCGCGACGGCTCCATTGGCGAGCGCAGCCTGGCTTTTTACGAGCGCCTGGCCCGTGGCGGCGTGAGCTACATCGTCATCGGCGACGTCGCTCCCGTTGTGACCGCGAGCCCCACGCCCAAGCTGGCGACCGACGCCCAGATCCCCACGTTTAAGGCGCTGGCCGACGCCGTCCACAAGCACGGTGCCAAGGTCGCGCTGCAGCTGTTCCACCCCGAGTACGACGTGCCCGGCGTCGGCCGCATGGTCATGGGCTCCATGGCCGCCGCCAAGGCCGCGCAGGAGGCCAAGGCCGCCGGCGACGAGGAGACCTTTGCCGCCAAGATGGCCGAGTCCAACGAGATCCGCAAGCAGGCCTACGCCAAGCTGCACCACGACATGCAGCACTTTGTGAACGAGGCGAGCGTAGAGCAGCTCACCCAGATCAAGGAGGCCATCGCCGCCTCGGCCGCTCGCGCGCAGCAGGCCGGCATCGACGCCATCGAGGTCCACGGCGACCGCCTGGTGGGTTCGCTGTGCTCAGCCATCCTCAACCATCGTACCGACGAGTACGGCGGCTCGTTCGAGAACCGCGTTCGCTATGCGCTGGAGGTCGTCGCTGCCATTAAGGAGGCCGCGCCGCAGCTGATGGTGGAGTACAAGCTCCCCGTGATCATGGAGAACCCCGACGGCACGCCGCGCGGCAAGGGTGGACTGCAGCCCGACGAGGCCTGCGAGTTCGCCAAGCTGCTTGAGGGCGCGGGCATCGACATGATCCAGGTCGCACAGGCCAACCACACCGGCAACATGGGCGACACCATTCCGCCCATGGGCGCCATGCCCTACAACTGGACGCTACCCGTGGCCGAGCGCGTCAAGGCCCTGGTCTCCGTGCCGGTGGCAACCGTCGGCCGTGTTGTCTCGGTCGAGGCCGGCGAGAAGATTCTGGAAGACGGCGCCGCCGACATCATCGCCTATGGCCGCTCGCTCATGTGCGACCCCGACATTGCGCTGAAGGCTGCCACGGGCGAGCCTATCCGCGAGTGCCTCAACTGCAACAAGGGCTGCGTCGATGCGATTCAAAACCGCAAGTACATCTCGTGCGTGCTCAATGCCGAGAACGGCGACGAGGCGACTATCGCCATTAAGCCGGGCGAGGGCGACAAGAAGATCGCCGTGGTGGGCGGCGGTATCGCCGGCCTGGAGGCCGCACGCGTGGCGGCCAAGCGCGGCTACGACGTGACCGTCTACGAGGCGAGCGATCATCTGGGCGGCCAGATTGTGCTGGCGGCCGCGCCTCCGCGCAAGGACGAGATCATGCGCTCGGTCGAGTATTACGAGAAGATTCTGCCCGGCCTGGGCGTGAAGGTTGAGCTCAACCATGCCGCTACCGCCGAGGACCTCAACGCCGCCGACGCCGCGATTGTGGCCGTGGGCGCGCACGACGTGGTCATTCCCGTTCCGGGTGCCGATTCGGACAAGGTCGTCTCGAGCTGGGACGTGCTGGCCGGCAAGGTGGAGCTTACGGGCCGCGTCGCCGTCATTGGCGGCGGCCTGGTGGGCACCGAGACTGCCGAGTACCTGCTGCAGCACGGCTGCGAGGTGGCGATCGTGGAGATGCTCGACAAGATTGCCGCGGGCGAGTCCGAGACCATTCTGCCGCTGATTATGAGCGACTTTGCCGAGCATAACGTGGAGCAGCACGTGAAGACCCGCCTGACCGCCATTACTGATGAGGGCGTGGAGGCCATTCGCACCACCGAGGACGGCGCCGAGGAGCCGGTGAAGATCGTCTGCGATTACGTGGTGATGGCCGTGGGCTCCAAGGCCAACGCGTTTGACCTGGACGGCGTGACGGTACCCGTGACCTACGTGGGCGACTGCTCGGGCGAGCGCACCGCCGACATCGCGAGCGCCATTCGCACGGCGTATCACGCGGCCAACGAGCTGTAGCCGAGAAAGCCATCGCGTATTGAGTGGGCGGGGAGTGCCGTATCGGTGCTCCCTGCCTTTTTGTCGATAAGAGGTGCCCCTGACCAGCGGATTCAGAAAATCCGAATCTTATACATCCGAAAATCCGAATCCTTAGAACAGGAAAATCCGAATTATATGAACACGAAAATCCGAATCGCAACCACCCGAAAATCCGAATTTGCTACAGTGGAATAGAAGAATCAGAAAGCAGGAACTGGAAATCTGCGGAGGTGGCTCATGGCAGGCGAGAGGCTACATCGGGACGGATACATCCCACGTATCGTGGATGCGCAAATCGAGCGCTACCTTCGTGTCTTTGGCGCGGTCGAGATTGCGGGCACCAAGTGGTGCGGCAAGACGTGGGCCGCGCTCGAGCACGGGGCGTCCGTCTCGTATGTCGACGAGAATCTCGACCTCGCGCGTGCCGACCCGGCGATGATGTTGCTGGGAGACCGTCCGCATATTATCGATGAGTGGCAGCGCGTTCCCCAGATTTGGGACTACGTTAGACACGAGGTTGACCGCACCCGGGGTACGCGCGGCGCCTATATCCTCACGGGTTCCGCCACGCCCGCGTTTGGCTCAAAGGCGGAGGCGCCCGCGCATAGTGGAGCTGGCCGCATCGGCCGCGTCCGCATGCACCCCATGACGCTTGCCGAGACAGGTGAGTCCAACGGCAAGGTGAGCCTGGCGGGCTTGTTTGAGCATCGTTTTGAGCCCTGCCGGTGCGATGGCGATACACCGGGGCTTGTCGAAGCCGCTTGCCGCGGCGGCTGGCCCGAGGCGATCGATATGGTTTCGGCTGACGCCCAGCTCATCGCCCGCGAATATCTCAACACCACGTTTTCGAGCAGCTTCCCGGCGGTCGGTCTCGACCCCGATATTGCCCGTCGAGTGTCAGCATCGATCGCGCGCAATCTGGGACAGGCAACCACGTATAAAACGATTCTTATGGATATGTTCGGTGCCGAGGAGGAGCCCGCAGCGTTTGCC
Organism: Collinsella sp.; assembly: GCA_048519165.1. Lineage (GTDB taxonomy): Bacteria > Actinomycetota > Coriobacteriia > Coriobacteriales > Coriobacteriaceae > Collinsella. Next base: position 47,682 of record DBFZVF010000010.1, on the reverse strand, counting down.
GATGAGACCAAGGTGCGCAGGTACCTGGATGCCCTCAAAGGCATGTTTATTCTCGAGGAGGTTCCCGGTTGGGTTCCCGCCGCGCGCGACAAACGGCGCTTTACCGTCAAGCCCAAGCGCTATCTGGCAGATCCGAGCCTTGCTTGCGCCTTGCTAGGTATGTCCTCGCGGGCGCTGCTTGCCGACTGGCAGACATTTGGTCTGGTGTTTGAGAATTTGGTCATACGCGACCTTTCGGTCTACGCACGTTCGCTCGACCTGCTGGATAGCACGCCCGTGCGCTATTATCGCGACGATTCGGGCCTTGAGTGCGATGCTATCGTGCAGCTAGCCGACGGACGGTGGGCCGCCTTTGAGATTAAGGTGAGTGAAGATAAAGCGAGCGCCGGCGTCGAGAGCCTCAAGCGCGTTCGCAAGAAGGTCTGTGGAAATCCTCGTTCACGCACACGCGAACCGGAGTTTATGGCCGTGATTGTGGGGGTGGGTGAGTACGCCCGCGAGGTCGAGGACGGTATCTACGTGATACCCGTTCGCGCGTTGGGGTGTTAAGGGGCGGCACGCCGTGTGTCCGCTGCCCGGTGCCACGGATTGGTGCAAGGGGGCCAGGTTTGTTTGCACCATGTTGGTGCGAAGTAACCTGCCCCCTTGCACCAAGGGTTTGACTTTTAAGACATCATTAAGGCTTGCGTTGTGGAGCAAGCCGCAGGTCAATGCTATTCTTTTACCTTATCGTATGGTGTTGTATTCTGCCTGAATTCTCTACCTGCGAACAACGGATAAACGCGACCGAGCGGAAAAGGATGGCACGCCCGCAAGCAGGGCAAACGCAAGCGATGAGTGGCATGGACCGACATAGCGAGCTCCAGCAGCACATGACGGCGGCCGAGTACCGCCAAGCTGCCGACGAGCACGTGCGGACCCTCAAGGATTTCTGGAAGGATTTCCTGGTGAGCGGTCTGTTTGTGCTGGCTGCCATCGTTGCCATCTTTGCATGCCTGGCCTGGTTTGCTGCGAATAACCGAGTGAGCGCCACGGGGGGCACGATCGGGGCGAAGGCGGGGCGCTATAGCCTTACCGCCACCGGCGAAGGCGAGCCCGACGCCCACACGGGATATTACGAGCGCACGGACGCCGAAAAGCAAAACATCACGAGGCTCGATACGACGGACGCCATGACGGTAACGCTGGAATCCAACCTCAACAACGAGTCCGCCGGCTCTCTGTATCCGGGTGCCCGAGGCAAGATTACGTTTACGGTGAAGCCGCTGGTGGATGACCTGAACGGGGTCACGATCAACTTGTCACGCGTGCTTAAAGTCACGGGCAATGTCGTTGTTGAGGACGGAAAAACGCTGACGTCTGATGCGCAAACGCTCCTTGGCTTGGCTAAGGGCCATTTGCTGTTCTTTACGAGCTGCCAGAACGGGTACTACTCGGGGCGCGTAGTCGATAGCAAGATCAGGATTGACAAGAGCGAATTTTGCAAGAAGGGGTCGAGCGAGACCACAGAGTCAAAAGAGGTGAGCCTGTACTGGGTATGGCCGGAGTACTTCCAGAACTTTGTCCTTACGGGCAACACGAATTACTACAAGAATCTGTTTGCGGCGGCGGGCGACGCAAAGTCTGACTACGGCGCTCTGCAGGCAGATATGAACGCGCATAAAGCGAACTACTTCTATGGCGCGGCAAACGGCACAAGTGCTGCCAACGCTCCTGCGGTTTCGGCTGACATGTCCTTCAGCGACGCCGCCATCTGCTCGGCGCTGTACAACAATGCCGACGAGCAGATCGGCAATAAGGTCGAATACATTCAACTTAGAATTAGCGCTCAGGAGGGCGTGAGCTCATGAGCACCATGCAAACGCGCCTCGGCGATGCCCGCAATTGGATAGAAAACCACCGCGCACAGACCCTCGCGGTCTTGGTGCTGCTCGCGGCCATCATTTTTATCATCGGCCTTACCATGACATGGTTCGTAAGCAGCAAAAGTTTGTCTACGGTGGGTAAGATTCAAACGCCCGCGCAGCTTAAGATCATGGGTCCCAACCAGACAAGCATTGAGCCCATCGAGATTTCGTATGACGAGTCGCGCGGCGATGAGAAGAAAGACGACGGCACCGTGACCGTTCGTCGCGCGTTTTGTGTGCGGAGCGACAATGGCGATCCCGCTGCCGGCGGTCAAGCGTTTGAGCTGCAGGTGGCAAATACCACGAATATCACGGGGCTGACAATCAATGTGTACCACGTGACGGTCAACGAATCGTCGGCAACGAAGGGAGATGTGGTCGGCCTCGACGGGCTCAACCGCACCTACTCATGGAGCAAGAAGAGCAGCACCCCGATTAAGTTCGCTTTTATCAACTCCGCGGACGGGACAAGTACGTTAGCTAAGGAGCTTGAGGCAAACGACCCGACGTACGGCTCGTACGTGAATGTCCAGAAAAACGCGCGCCCGCTCTACCGGTATCACGAGTTCACAAAGAGTCAGCTCGACGGTTACAGCGATAAGAACAAAAGGGCCAACGCCGCCACGAACTTCATCATCGAGTGCACGTGGAATCTGGGCGTTGTGACCGTAAACGGAAAGACAGTCTCAAACGTCAAAGAGACCGACATGGTCTACCTAATCGCTCGCGGCACGAGCGGCAACTAATAGCAGGAAGGGAGGGGCGCCAGATGAGGAAAGACAAGAACGCACAAAATGAAATCGCAAGGCCTGCCGGCAAGCACTTTGCACAGGTTGACGATCATGCGGCGAAGTCTGCCTTGGCGGAGTCTGCTGCCCCTAATTCCAAAGTGCGCAAACGCCTGTGGGCAGTTGCGGTGCTGCTGTGCGCCGTCGCGATTGCGACGGGAACCTACCTTACCTACACGGCCTTTTTGGCGGGTGACTTTCTTAAGTCGGTTGCTGTTTCGGGCACGTCACAGGCGCTGTTTGCCTCGGACATGCTTACGGGCTACACGAATGATACGCTGAATGACGAGGGGATTGCCGTCCGAAGCGTCATTGCCGACACGAGTGGGGAAAACTGCTCTTTTACCTTTCGCATTTACAACCATCTGCTGGGCGACAAGAACAAGGTCAACGACAAGGACGTTAACGCGACGCTGAGCGTGACGGCGACGGGTACGACGAAAGCTTGGAGCATAAGCGGTGAGCCTGCGCTGACGGCGAACGGCACGGTCGGCCTTTCCTTCCCCGCCAACAAGGCAACCATGTATACCTATAAGGTTACGTTTTCCAAGGCAGACCTCAACAAAGCATCCTTCACCGTTAAGGCCCAGGTCGGCTCCAATAGCCCTGGCACCAACCTTAAATGGCTCGCCGCCAAGATTGCGCCTTCCGAGCGTGCAGAGGTAACGGCTTCGGGCGTTTCGGGCGAGTGGGTCGATAAGAACTCGGATATCAACGCTTTCGACGCTTACAACTATCGCGCGACCGTTACGGGCGCGCCAACAAAAATCAAGCTTACATGGGGCGACAAGGTTGAGCTTGACCCATTTTTGGCGACGAATCATTCCGACGCGACCTTTGATGGAAGGTCGGTTACGTTCACCATGGATCCCGGGTCGGAGATTATTACCTTTTACCGTTCGACGGATACCGCGCCCGGCAGCTTGGATGACATCGGTGTTACGTGCAGGGCTGCGTAGGCCAACCGCAATCTGTGATTTTGAGACCCCGCACGGGGCATGAGATAGAACGAGGTAGGACCAGATGAGAACGGCAAAGCGCATAACAACCGCATGCCTGACTGCGATCATGATTTTCCAGGCGCTTGCGCCCTCCACGGAGGTGTTCGCGCAAGAGCTCGACGCCGTCATGGAGGCATCCGTCTCCGCCGCGCGCGCCGCGGGCAACACGGCGCGCTCCGTACAGGATGCTGTGGCCACCGCGCTGCAAGATGCTGACCAGGCTACATCTGATGATGTCGCAACGACTCCGGGCGCCGACGCTGGCGCTACCGAGGGCGGCGACGGTTCTACCAACGCTGGCGAATCACAGGACTCCACGACCGATGGAACCACTAACGGCGATACCCCAACGGAGGGCGACGCGTCCCAAGACGATGCGGCTGCCGATGAGGGTGCTGCTGACGGAGAACAAGCGGATGACGCGGACGCGGATGCTGCTGATCAGGCAAACACCGCCCCCACCATCGCTACTGTCGAGGATCTCAGGCACGCGTTGGGTGACGGCAATGTCATCACTGACGACTTGGGCGCCGTCACGGCCATTACCTTTGAGTCCAACGCCGACCTTATCGCCATCTCCAACACCGATCCCGCCATCTACCAGAACGCGAACATCTCCAAAGGTGGCTCGACCGGCATCGACTTCGACGTGTGCGGCGCGGAGATCGTGGACGGCCTGGGTAGCCTCACGTTCCGGGGCTTCGGCAGCGATGCCTACCCTTTCAAAGGCGCGCTCAACCTCGGCGACAGGACCCTGACCGTCAACAAGACGCTCTTCAACAACATCGAGCTCAGCGACGCCAACAGCACCGTAAAGCTCACCTGGAAGGGTACCGATGCCCAGCCCATCGTGGCCGCAAAGGTCACGGGCGCGGACAAGACGCTTGCTGCCACCGTAACCGTGGGCACGCCCAAGAGCGATACCGAAAAGGACATCTGCAAGCTCGCCTCGCCACTTGTGGGCGAGGTCACGGGCGCGCTCACGCTTAACGCAACCTACGTGACAAGCGCGAACAGCCCCCTGGCGATCGATATGCAATCGAGCACAGGCAACATGGGCTTGCTTGTGAACACCCTTGCCGAAGGAGCATCGCTTACGCTTGCGGGCCTCGCCCTGCCGGACAAACTCGACGGTACCCCCACTATCAACGCGACAGCCGCTGATGCCAACGCGGGGGGTCTTATCGGCGAGGCGCGGGAGGGTGCCACCGTCGCCCTACCAACTGGCATCGATGTCTCGGCGCTGAGCGTCGCAGGTAAAAACGCGGCGGGCGGTCTTATCGGTAAGGCCACCAACCTCACGCTCAACATCGCTGATGGCGTAACGGTTAAGCCGGCGTGCAACGTCGGCGATAAAGACAGCGCTTGCTCCGGTGGCGTCATCGGCGACGTGAGCTTTGCGCAAGGATTTATCGTTAAGCCCAATATGTTCGACCTGGGCAAGCTTGTGACGCTTGGTGCATCGCAACGCGCCGGCGCCCTTTTTGGTGTGGCCGATATTTCTAATGGCGACATCGTGGTGCAAGGCGGAACGTATAAGAGCAAGTTCACCTTACCGGAAGAAGTTAGCTTCAACGGCAGCTACGGCGGCCTTGTCGGCAAGGTGTTTGCGACGGCAAAAGGCGTCGATGAGTCGCTGCGCGCCTTTGTGGTCCAAAAGGATGCGGATAAGAAAACGTGCTCAATTGAGTTTGAACTTGCGGGCAAGCTGTCCGATACGGGCGGTGTTGTTGGCTATGTTGGCGATAGCGCGGACTCCAATTCGCAGCCTGTCGCCGTTGTGCTCGACGGCGTGACGGTTGCGTGCAAGGGAGATGCTTCGGCGCGAACGGACGCCGGAAAGTTCGGTGGTGCCGTGGGCGTTGTCGACGCGCGCAATGTCCTTGACGTGCGAGATTTCAAACTTACAAGCGACAATCCTATCGGTAAGGCGCAAAGCAACCGTGCCGCGGGAATTGCAGGCTCCGCGTGGAATGCTGTAATCAAATTCAGCGGCATCACGGATCTGTCGGGCGCAAGTTTTGCCGAAAACAGCACGACGGGCCAGCTCGTATACGAGAACCACAACGCGCTGATTTTTGCTGTCGGCGATGGCTCTGACGCTGACAAGGGTGCAGCGGGCTGGACCTTCAAACGTAGCAATACTGCCTCGAAGACGGACGACATCGCGACCTACGGCGAAGTTATTCGTCTGGGCGGCGACTTCATTAAGCTTGATGTGGACACTCATAAGTTGACCTTGCCGGATTCGCTGACGGCAGCTAACGGTGCCTACACCCTAACCTCTGTTGAGGATTTCGCCAAACTTGCAATCACCTGGCAAACCAACGGCTACTACTCCATGGTCGAGGGCGTTTCCGAAAACAACCCGAACATCTTGCAGTCCTCGACCATTACGGTGAACGGCACTATTGATCTCAAGGGCACGGGCCTGACGGGTTTCACGCAGGATCGTGCAGACGGCTCGCAAGTTTTCTCGGGAACGTTGAACGGCGGCGGCACAAATGGCAACGGCACAATCAACCTTGCCGTCGGCGAGCCGTACGGCAAGCGTGGTGAAGCTGTGCTCGACGGCAATGACACGAGCAACGGCAACGGCAAAATCTACCGCCACGGCCGCTTGGGCTTGTTCGCGGCCGTCAACGGCGCAACCATCTCCAACGTCACAATCGCTGGTTCCATGAAGTTCGATAACGGTTCGGCTATCGATGCCGGGTCGCTTGCAGGTACCATCGTCGGCAACCTGCCATTGTCTGGCGTAACGTGCAAAACGAATATCGCGTGTGATGATACGTTCGGCAACGAAGTGAACATTGGTGGTATTGCGGGCAGCGTGTCGGCGGCTTCTACGGTTGCGTTTAAGGATAACAGCAGGGCTCAAGCGACCATCGCTGCAACTAAAACGCTTAACGGCAATAGTCGCATTGGCGGCGCCATTGGTTATGTGGGCGATTATGGCTCGTCATTCAATGTTGCGGGCCTCGAAGTCGCCGGATCAATCGAAACCGGCAATTGCACCAGCGGCAAGATTGCCCAGGTCGGCGGTCTTATCGGCTGCATCGCACAGAGCACCTATGGGGCTGATGGGGCAATAGCCAACTCGGCCAAAAAGGACGTTAACATTACGGGCCTTTCGTTCAACTCGTTCAAGATGGGAGTCGGAAAGAACGGCGATAAGCTCAATGGCGTGGGCGGTCTCTTGGGTTATAGCTGGGGCAACGCGGTCGTAACTATCGGAGATGACAACATTAACAAGAGTGAAAACTCCTATGCTTTGAAAACGACCAACGCTTCTATAATCGCGACTGTGGATGATTCCAAGGAGCTTGGCGGCCTTGTATACGCAGCCAGCGGTCACTGGATTATCAACAACTACGCCATCGATCTCTCGGGCACAAAGATTAATGCAGGCGCCGCTCAGACGCTCGGCGTTCTAGTTTGCCGCGGCTGCAAGGTGGATGATAAGACGACATATGGCGTCGAGAGCTACCTAGGCCTGTACTTGGAGGACAGGGCTTATTGGGATACCGCCTATAGGGTGCCCACCGGCGAGGGGGCCATCGTTGCGTCGGGCGTAACGTCCTTCGATGAATGGGTTGGCAGCGGTGTAAAACCAAACAACGGCAGCAAGCTCATGGACGCCGACTGGAACACGGTCGTTTCGCTACACACACAGAAAAACAAGCTGGACATGGACGGCGATTCCACAAAAGACAACAGCTACCATAATCGCTCGTCTTTCGGTCGAAGCCAGAATACGAACGGCAATACCCGCTACTTCTACAACCTCGACATAGCCTCTAAGAATTGTGAAGGCGGCTTTAGTGGCAGTCAAATCGATACAGCGGACAAGCTGCTCTTATGGTCTGCTTTCTGCTATGCTCCCGCCGGTATTCGTTCGACAATTGTTCCCGATGGTACGACAGGGCTCGATGATTCCATAACCATAACGGGCACAATCGATTTGGCCGGCTACAGCTACTATCCCACTCAACCGATCGGAGAGGTGACGGTTAATAATGCGGCCATCACCTTCTACTACTCCAAGATCAAGGCCGAGCAGAATGGCAACAAGCTAAACTCCGATGCCACCCAGCACGAGAACATGCACTGCGGTCTTTTTCAAACGGTGGCAGACGGCGATCTCACAGTAAGCAACGTCACTTTGGGTGGTACCGTTGGGCCCGTTATCAATGACGGAAAGAGCTCTACTGACGCTATTGGCGCGGGCGGAAGCTCATCGGGCGCGCTCGTGTGCCGCTACGTGTATGGGTCCAGCGACGGCAATGGCACCAAGATTAGAAAGATCTCAATTGATGATCTTACACTCAACAATCTGATTGTCGACGGCGCCAACAGCGCCACGGACGCTAACGCCTATATGCCTCTGCTCATCAACGAGATGCAGAAGTACGTGAGCCTGAACGCGAAGAATATCAAGACTACTGGGTACACGAGTGGCACCAAGGCGGCTACGTCGCTGTTCGGAAAGCTTGGTGTAGGCAGTGAGGCCGATCAGGTGACGGCGAAGTTTGAGCAAATCAGCTTGCCCAGCCAAGAGAACAATACGATCTTCACCCATGCGAGCCTGCTGGAGAGTTTTGGCTACGGAAGCACGAGCACGGGCTCTGCGGACTACACCTTTACTAGGGCTGATGCCGATGCGGGCAAGGTGACCTACGGATCCGAGATTGATGGGAGTACGGAGTACCCGGGCAAGCAGCTTTGGTATTACGACGAAGCGACGTATGGTGCCGTGAGCGGCTATGTGACGGTTGATGGTAAGAAGGACGGTGACGTCAGGCCTTGGTTCGGTGACTACCTTCCTTATGTTTACAAGGGAAAAGCCGCCGAGGATGGCGTCCAGTATCACGAAATTAAAGTCAACCAGCGCATTCCAAAGCTGGTAATGGGATGTGGTACCTACGGCGATCCTTATTCCGTCACAAACGCGGCGGAGATGAATGCCATTGCCAACTACATTAATAACATGACGGCGCTTGACGGCTGGGAGGTCACCATTGTCGCCGACCAGGGTAGGCTCTGCACTCGCCGCAGCAGCGATCACTCGACCGACAATGAGGTTACGTACGTCTACAAGCAGGCGAACGGTACCGATAATAAATGGGAGAAGAAGACCGGAGACGCGTCGACCAATTCCCCGCAGACGCTGAGCGACGAAACCATGCACCGCTATATGCAGAGCGCGTATTACAGCATCGAGCCTACTGAGGGCAATACGATTACTCTCGACGGCGCATCGTTTGGCGGTTTTGGAAATAGGGCCAACCCGTTTAGGGGCGTCATCGTTGGCAACTTTGGCAGTGATAATAAAAACGCAACCATCAAGATAGAGAATAACGAGGGTTCGCTTCGCGGCCTTATTCCCTATAGTTACGGCAGCGTGGTGCGCGATCTGAATATTCGCTATGTGAACGCGTCGGCGACTATTACTTATTCTGCCAAGGATGCCGACGGCGTTCCGACGGCGTTTTTCGGTGGCGTTGTCGGCTGCATCCTTGGTGGCGATAACATTATCGATGGCGTGGTCGTTAATGGGACGACGGCCGAAAACCCTACAACGGGATTTACCGTCACGGGCGGTGGCGACAAGCCGCATCTTGTTCCCATTGGTGGCTACGTCGGTGCCATTGCGGGTGGCGGCGTGATTTTCCGCAATATGGACAAAAGCGGAAAATCTTCCTGGCGTGCTGGAACTGGTGACAAATCTCGTGGTCTGGGAAAGGGCAACTTTGATCTCTACAACAATCCCTACGTCGGTCGCGTGATTGATGGCTATGCCTTTAGCGAGGGCTGTAAGGTTGAAAACGGTAACGCTAACTACCAGATTAACGAGCTCACAAAAAAAGGAACCCCCTGTGTCACCACCACGGGCACCGACAACAAGTACCTCGGCACTAACGCCGAGGCTCCTGTGACCATGGTGAAAAACGCCCAGGGCCTTTTGGTGCTCTCGGCCATCATCAGCTCGGGTGCGGGTGCTGGCGCGGCACATACCAACTACTCCAATAATGGCGTGTTCCGCGGTTCCAAGGCTTACTGGGGCAGCGATTCGCAAGACCCGGCGATATGCGGCTACCTGTTTGGCAACAAGGAATATGGCAAGGTACGGAATGCTAACTACGCAAATGTGGGCAAGCCTGAGAGTGCTGCCGGCGATTTCGAAATCGCCAAAAACGACGACCAGAAGGCCCCCGGCAAGCAGGGGTGGCACGGCCCGCTCGACCATGATGACGATGTAAATTCGCCCTACCTGGTGGCGTCCTACGCTGCCGACTACCAAACGGGCTATGTGTGCGCGTCGAAATCGATCGGCATGAGCTTGGAGTTCAAGCAGGGCGACACCTACGATATGACCGACTACGGCACGGGGTACGTGGGCCTAAACGGCCGCTACTATTCCAATGCCTGCAATTCGAACCAGCCGGGCACCGACCGCGACCGTATTACGCCGCACGTAGCCACGATCGACGGTAACGGCGCCACCATCACGGTGGGTACCGAAGGCACCGCCTACGGCGTCGTCGAATACGCCGACGACGACTATAAGGTCTCGGGCGTGGGTGGTCTATTCAGCACCGTGATGTTCACCTCCACCAATGTGGGGCAGAGTGTCACCGCGAACGACGGCGCGCAGGTCAAAGACCTCACCTTTAGCAACTGCAACGTAGCGCTCACCTATATCGACACCAACGGCGAAGCCAAACCAGGAGAGGCGCCGAACGACCTTACCGGTGCCGGCCTTTTGGCGGGTGCAACGGCCAACTACGACGACGGCACGTGCGGCATCTACCGCAACGTGCAGATGAAGAACTGCACCGTGTCGGGCGCAAAGAGCGTAGGAGGGCTTCTTGGCAGCTCGGGCCGCGCCAGACGAACTACGAGCGAAGACAGAACCTATATGGTCGAGTTCGGGGACGGGTGGGGCCCCGCGTATCTCTATGACTGCTCATACACTGGCCTTAACGTCACGGGCGAGAAGAATGTCGGTGGCTATGTGGGTACGGTCGCCTCGGCGTGCGGTGTGTGGACAACCGCAGGCACAGGGGTGAGCGAAAGGACCGTTGGCAAAAACTCGACCATAACTGCCACAGGGACAGTGCCCTACGTGGGCGGCGTGCTCGGCTATGTCGAAAGAAGCGATATCTCGGTCAACACCAACATCGGCACCGCCACAGCGGCCCAGTCGTCGTGCACGGCGGTCATCTCTGGGGTAAACGTGCTAGCCACCGGGTCGAACTCCGATGACCATATGGGCGCCGGCGGCGTGGTCGGACGCGCCCGTGGCGGCGTTATTTCTATGAGCAACGTGCGCATTGATGGCGGAAACGGCACCGAGAACGCCGTCATCGGCGATAAGGCCGGAACGAACAATAGCATCTACAATGCGGGCGGCCTGATTGGTGAGGTTACGAGTAGCGGTAGCCCCAACAAGTACTGGTTCGACGACTGCAGTGTCAAGAATGTCAGCATCGCCGGCACCGGCAAATGCTCGGGCGGGCTTATCGGCTACTTCTTCAGCAATGTGAATATAGCCTGCAACAACATCGCGATCGAGAACGCTACGATTAAGGGTAACTGGAGCGGCGGTCTGCTGGGCGCGAATAACGCGAGTAACAGCGGATCCGTCGTCATCGACGTTACCAACACAAAGGTATCCAACACCACGTTTAGCGAAAGGTCCAACGGCGGCATTATGGGCGACGGGCGCGGCCAGTTCCATCTGTTAAACGTGCTCATGGACAGCAATAGCTACAATGCGGGCAAAACCCAGGGCGTACTCTTGGGCGAGGTTGACACGGGGGATGGTAAGTACAGCCTTTCCGCAGCGGGCGTGGAAGTAAAGCCCGGTAGTGGCAAGACCACGAGCGACCTGCCGCCGATGGTTTACACGACCAATACGAATACGGCTGCTGTTAACGAGAAAACTTATATTGCCTTCGGCGACTACAACGGCACGGCTGCCGCGCCCAACGAGAACAAAACGCTTTACGGCGCAGGCGATACTGCTACCACGGCAACGAGTCCGTACGTGACCACGAGGCCCGTGAGCACGCTGGCGGTGCGTGCCTCCGACGGCGACACCACCGACCGCTACCTGTTTGGCGACGGCGCCGCCATTGACACCGCGACGACCATCCAAAGCCAAGCGGGTGCCCGCGTTCCCGGCCGCTACACCTACACCAACATCGCCGGCATCAATGATGCCGGCGCATACCAAAACACGAGCACCTATAGCGCGGACAGCTCGCGTAGCACCTATAACGCTAACAACATTACTTCGGGCAAGAAGGCCAAAACTGACTTCCCCGTGCTCGTGATTCCGGGCAACGATACCACGACGGTGGAGAGCTACCTGAACATCGTGACCAATGGCGGCTTCTCCGATGCCCGCCGCCTCAACGGCAGCACCGCGCATGTGACCGCCACCGCCGAGGTCTTCTCGCTCGCCGATAACGGCACCTTCGTCAAGGACGTAGCCGCCTCGCAAGCGCCCACGCTCAAGGTGCTCAACAATGGCACGAGCTCTATGGCATTCCGCGCGAGCACCGACTGGGACAATGAGCAGGGGCGCTTCACGCTGCTTACGGTCACCTTTAGCGAGGCCGGCCAGAGCTACCGTGTACAGGTACCCATCATCGTCAAGCGCATGCTCGAGATCGACTTTACCGCCACCTACTCCGAAGGTGCGAACTTCAAGGCTGCCGACTATGCGACAAAATACGACAAGCACGTACTTGTGAGCAGCGGCGACACCATGACCGGCTACCTTACCTGGACCTATGGCAGCGCTCGGGGCAAGCCGGTCGATTACGGCTGGAACACGCTGCTCGAAGCCGGCGGCTCTATGGGTCCGCTCAACAAGAGCATTACCTTCGGTGCCACGCTGCCCGAGGGTACACAGCTCACACTCGTGGACACGGCCAACAACAGCCGCGAATATCACTACACGGTGGGCACGGGTGGCGCGACGTCAGTCAAGCTCACCGAGTTTGTGGACGCTGGCAACAAGGCTTACTACACCGAACCGTGGCTGAGCGAAATCGTGGGCGTGAAGGCCGATGAGGCCAAGGAGGACAAGGACGGCGCTTGGGTCAAGCTCGCCGATGACGAGGTCAAGGACAAGAGCCAGGCCGAACTCGCGAAGATGGCTGGCGCCAAGGTCGATGGCGCGTACTACCGCGCGCGCACTTCTTCCGACGCGACGGGCACGTTCTATACCCTCTCCGTTGATAAGGAAGAGCCCAAGAGCGAAAACTTCTACTTGGTGGTGCGCACGCCGGCGGGGTCCGCGGGCGTCAACGGCTACACCGCCACCACGGTGGACACGAGCCTCAACGAGCACATCAACTACCTGCTGCGAGGCAAGAAAGTAGCCGACGGCAAGGCTGCCGAGGATGGGCACCAGAATACGCCCTCGACCTACAGCGTGGCATCAAACTACACGCACAGCCTCGTTGACAACAAGCGTAACCTCGTCGACAACAGGGACAGCATCAACCGGATGGAGCTCAAGGAAGCCACCTATTCGCTTTCCATGAACGTGAGCGACACCGTGACGTTTGACTCGAGCCAGCAATACACGAGCTCTGATGCGCTGTATTATCAGCTCGATTCGTCGCTTGTCACCTATCACGATGGCGTCATCGCGGGCTCGGTAGGATACCCCACGGGCACGCAGGGCACGTATGAGTTCTACGTTAAGGTGGGTGATAACTACTACACCTGGGGCGGGTCGGGTTGGAATCTGGCCGGCACGAAGGAGACCCCAGTGGTGTCGGGCCTTAGTTGGACTGCGAACGGTGGCGACATGTCACTGGTGCTTGCCGATGCTGAGGGTAATCCCATCGACATGTCGGGCCTGCGCGAGATCGCCAAGAACCATGTCAACGCCTTCACCGTTACCATGAGGGCCGCGCTCACCATGACGGAGCCTGCCTGCCAGGCGGGTATCGTGGCCTCGCAGAACAGCGGCACCGACCGCTACACCAAACCCAACTACCGCGCGTACCTTTCCACGCATGCCGACACGCTCAGCACCAGTAGCAACTCGGCATACAACGATGGCGGCGCCGGCTACTACCGTATGGATGTGGGCTCATCGACCATCGCGCTCGAGGCGTCTAAGAAATCCCAGTTGGGCATCAACATCGATGACCTCAAGTCCGCTGACGGCGAGATCGCTCTGGTGGGTACCTACGACCTGAGCAAGCTCACGGGCGCCGAGGCTAAGATCGACGCCGCAAGCACGGTGACCTACACGCTGAGCCTGGAGCAGCGGCAAGATAATGGCGGCTATGCTCCGGTCGGCGATATCTCGAACTACATTACGGTGCTCGGCAGCGATTGCCTAGGCACGGGTGCGGCATCCGCCGACGGCAACAGCTATGTGTTCACCGACACCAAGACCAACGGCGCGTTCCTCACGCGCGACGGCAACAGCCTTGCCTTTAAGCATGCCTTCCGCGTTAAAGTGAATACGAATGTTGAGGGTGAGAACCAAACTTACGCAAACTACCGCTTGGTGCTTACGGCCAATATTATGACCGGCAACGTTGTCGACGACACACCGGTCAACGTTAGCAACCTTGATGGCTATTCGCACTCCGACTACGTGACGTACACGCTAGCGCGCATCAACACCGAGGGCATTCGGCACGAGACGAAAACCAACTAGCTACGCGAGGGGCGGCAACCACCCGGTTGCCGCCCTTTTTCTTGTTCGCTTGGCCTACTGCTGCCCCAGCTCTCCACCAACTTTCCAGCTTTCCACTTAACTTACCACTCAAGGTGGAAAGCTGGAAAGTTAAGTGGAAAGCTGGTAAGTTAGGTGGAAAGTTGGAAAGTTGGGAGGTTCGGCATGAATGAGGAGTGGTTGGCGCAGGTTATCCATCATCTGCGGGCAATAGGAAACGACACCCAGCAGTACGAAGTAAAAGAAGCCAAGGGCGCGCTCCCCAAAAGCATCGTCGAGACGCTTTCGGCATTTTCCAACGCGCAGGGCGGCTTTATCATCCTCGGCATTTCCGAAAAGAACGGGTTTATGCCCGTCGAGGGTTTTGATGCCCGCAAGATGCAAGACGCCCTCTCTTCTGCATGTGAAAAGCTGACGCCCGTTGTGAGGCCGGATATCCAAGTGCTCCCCTTCGAGGGTAAGCTGGTGCTTTGCGCGCGCATCAAAGAAATGCATCCACGCGATAAACCCTGCTATATTGCGGCACGCGGAATGTACGATTCGTCCTTTATCCGTACGGGCGACGGCGACCGGCGCATGACTCCCTACGAAATCGATCGCTTTATGGAGGAGCATGTTCAGCCTACATACGACGACGAGCCGGTCGAAGGTGCCACGCTCGATGACCTTGACGCCGATCTTTTGCAAGGGTTTATAAAACGTCAGCGCGAGCTGCACCCTAGGCTTTTGGGCACCAGAAGCGATGACGAGATTCTCCTTGACCTGCATGTGACAAAAAGGGTGGACGACGCAATCGTGCCGACGCTTGCCGCAATTGTCGCGATGGGACGGTTTCCGCAAAAGTTCTTCCCACGTCTCAATGTGACCTTTACGGCGTACCCCGGGACTACAAAAACGCAGCGAGTAAGCGATAACAAGCGTTTTGTGGATTCTCAGACCATTTTTGGTCCAATCCCTTTCATGATTGAGGACGTGCTTGCCGCCGTTGCGAGAAACACCCGAAACGCCGCGGTTATCGAGGGCGCGTTCCGGAAAGATGTGCCCGATTATCCGCCCGTGGCGCTGCGCGAGGCGGTGGCGAACGCACTCATGCACCGCGACTACTCTTCCGCCGCGCGTGGCTCACAAGTTCAGGTCAACCTGTATATCGACCGCGTCGAGATTCTCAATCCCGGCGGGCTGTACGGCGATGTAACGATCGATTCGCTGGGAGTTTCTGGGGTTTCGTCATCCAGAAACCAGTTCCTTTCAAATATTCTCGAGACCACACCGTACCCAGGCGGTGGCTACGTGGTCGAAAATCGCGGCACTGGTTATCAGGAAATAGGTGAGCAGCTCGAGCGGGCAAACATGCTGCCGCCCGAACCAAAGAACTCGACGGTTTCTTTTTCGCTGACGTTCGATAAGCGAAAGATAATGCGGGCGGAACAGGTGACGCCTGTGGGGCATGTGGACGAGGCAATCTTGGATTACCTGGCAACACATTCTTCGGCCTCGACTAAGGAGCTCACGGACGCTTCGGGTTTGAGCAGGAGCGCCGTTTCCAACCATATAAAGGGCTTGATTGGTGCGGGCAAGATTGAGGCGATGGAACCTCCGCGTAGCCCGCGGCAACGGTATCGACTTGCAAAGTAGGGCTGTCCGTCGCCCATGCTTCGGTCTCCCAACTTCTTTCCAACTTTCCGCTTAACTTACCACCCAAGGTGGAAAGCTGGAAAGTTAAGTGGAAAGTTGGAAAGTAAGTGGAAATCTGACATGTTAACTGCGGACTGACGAGGGGTTAATACTTGCACAAACCATACCAGCCAAACAAAAAGATACCAATTTGGTTGGTAAAACACTGTCAATGAGTCGCGAGCCAACTAGCTGCGTAAATAAAACCTAAAGAACTGTTGCAAACGAATGGCAAATACCCAGATGCCGCCGTTACGATTTTCAATTAACTGTTACGCGGGAACAGCAAAATGCTACTATCTAACAAGCACGTAAGAAAGCAGATTAACGGTTAAGGCTAAGAAGTGGCAGGTATGTCGGAAGCAACTAGGACTCGCACGCATGCGCCCGAGGTTAGGCAGCGCGCCGTCGAGATCCTCCAAGAGGGGGTCGGTCACCGCGCCCTCGCCGCAAAGCTTGGCATTCCCCAGGCCACGGCTCGTCAGTGGGCCCGCGCATATGCCGTGGGCGGTGCCGACGCCGTGCTCAATGCGGGCGCTCGTCATCACACCTATTCGTACGACGTAAAGCTCGCCGTGGTTAAGGACCGTTTGGAAAACGGCCTGACGGTTCGCGAGGCTATGATCAAGCACAAGATTCCCAGCGAGTCTTCAGTCAAGGCTTGGTGCCGCCAGTATCGCGAGAGCGGTGAGTCCGCGCTGGTCGATAAGCCGCGCGGCCGCAAGCCGCGCGTTAAAAAGGCGGAATAGCGAACGGGATGGTGCGCCCACAGGGGCGCATTTTTCTTGCCGCCCCTCTGCTCCAATGCGGACGTGCCCTTACCCCGTACGCCTAAAACTCCCCAGTTGACCGAAAACCCGCCGCCGCTACTCCTCAATTGAGCTATAACGTTAAACAATTGCAGCGTTTTTGCATGGGGGAGTGATGGTATGACGCTACTGTATTTCCTTACCCTGTTTCCGCTGGTACCGGCGCTGGGCATGCTGCTCGCGCGCGGTGACCGCGCCCGCGATGCGGTGGGGCTCATAGGTTCCGGCATCATTATGGCGGTGACAGTTGTAGTCGCCGTCATGTTTTTTGGCGCGGGCCCGCAGAGCTTTGAGGTTGCCCCCGGTACCTCGCATGTGCTCTCGATCATCAGCTCCGCCATCGATGTCATTCTGTGCGCCGTCATCCTGTACAACGCGCACAAATATAAGAGCGTGCTTACCACGGTGCTCGGCGTGGTACAGCTGGTGGGTTCGGTTGCCTTCGCTGCCATGACGCTGCCCGCGGCCGAAGCCGTCACGGCGACGCCGCTCTACCTGGATTACATGAGCGTGATCATGGTCCTCGCCGTCGGCATTGTCGGCAGCCTAATCTGCGTGTATGCCCTGGGCTACATGAAGGACTTCCAGGCCCATGACGAGCACGAGGCTGCGCTGCGCGGGCAGACTGCGCCCGACCGACGCCCGCAGTTCCTGGCGCTTATGTTCCTGTTCCTCTCGGCCATGTTCGTCATCGTGACGAGCGACAACCTTGAGTGGTTGTTCTGCGGCTGGGAAATCACCACCGTGTGCTCGTTCCTCATGATTGGCTACACGCGCACGCCCGAGGCCATCAAGAACGCCTTCACCCAGATTATCCTCAACATGCTGGGCGGCATCGCGTTTTTGGCCGGACTCATGTACCTGCACGTTAACGGTATGCCGCTGACCATCTCGGGCATGATTGAGCTTTCCGGCGCCGGAACCGCGCAATCCGCGCTGCTGGTGATGCCGGTCATTCTGCTGTCGCTCGCCGCACTCACCAAGGCCGCACAGATGCCGTTCCACACTTGGCTGCTGGGTGCCATGGTTGCCCCCACGCCCACGAGCGCCCTGCTGCACTCGTCAACCATGGTCAAAGCCGGCGTGTTCCTGATGGTCAAGCTCAGCCCGCTCTATGCCATCTATCCCGTGACTGGCTTTATGGTCACGAGCGTGGGCGCCATCACGTTTTTGCTTGCCGCCCTCATGGCCATCTCGCAGAGCAACGCCAAACGCGTGCTCGCGTACTCCACCATTTCCAACTTGGGCCTCATCAGTGCCTGTTTGGGTGTCGGCGCGCCCGAGGCCGTATGGGCGGCCATCTTCCTGATCCTGTTCCACACGGTGGCCAAGTCGCTGCTGTTCCTGTGCGTGGGCACGGCCGAGCATCATATCGGCAGCCGCAATATCGAGGACATGGACGGTATGTTCAGCCGCATGCCGCACCTGACGCGCCTGATGATGCTGGGCATCATGGGCATGTTTGTGGCGCCGTTTGGCATGCTCGTGTCCAAGTGGGGCGCCCTGGTGGCGTTTGCGCAGACCGGCAACGTGCTCATGATCATGGTGCTTGCCTTTGGCTCGGCCGCGACGTTTTACTTCTGGGGCAAGTGGCTTGCCAAGCTTTCGGGCGTCGACCCCACGGCTCAAAACGTTGAGGTCAATGTCCATAAGACCGAATGGATGGCGCTCAACACCATCGCCGCGCTGCTGATTCTGTGCTGCGTGGCGTTCCCGGTTATCTCGAGCGGTCTGGTGTCGCCTTACTTGGCCATGGTGTTTGGCCGCGTGCCGTACGTTATTGGCAAGGACGCCATGTATCTGATGGTGGTTATCGTGGCGTTTATCGCCGTGGTGCTGCTGACGTCGTTCCGCGTGAGCAATAAGCCGCACGTCAACGTGTACCTTTCGGGCGTGGGAACCGACAAATATCGCCATTTCCGCGGCTCGATGGGACACGAGGTGAAGGCCGAAAAGCGCAATTGGTACTCGGAGGACGCCCTTGGCGAGAAGCGTATTGGCCCCGCGGGTAGCGTCGTGTGCTGCAGTATTATTTTGTTTGCGCTGCTGTGTTGCGCGTGGATTGGGCCCGAGCGGCTTGCCATGAGCGCGCCCTCGGTGCTGCGTGGCAAGTATTTTGAAGGTTCGGGCGTCGTGGGCATCTTTATAGGCACCGTGGCATTTGCCCTGATTGCGCCGCTTGTGGGCGGCCTGATCGACGGCATCGACCGCAAGCTGTCCGCTCGCATGCAGGGCCGCGTGGGCCCGCGCTTGCTGCAGCCCTTCTACGACGTTGCCAAGCTGCTGCGCAAGGCCCCCGCCAGCGTAAACACCATGGACGATACCTACATGGCGTGCGCGCTCATCTTTACCGTGGTGGGCGGCGGCATCTTTGTGTCGGGTTCCAACACGCTGTTGTGCGCCTTTATGGTGACGCTCGCCGCGATCTTTGTGGTGTTGGCGTCCGCCTCGACGCAAAGCCCGTTTGCCCAGGTCGGTGCCGACCGCGAGCTGCTGCAGGTCATGAGTTACGAGCCCGCCGTTCTGCTGATGAGCGTGGGCCTGTACCTTGCCACCGACAGCTTCGATTCCATCGCCGTGACGGGGCAGTCGGCCCCCATCATCGTGTACAGCGCGCCCATTTTCCTCGCGCTGCTCGCGGTACTTACCATCAAGCTGCGCAAGTCGCCGTTCGATCTTTCGTACTCGCATCACGCGCATCAGGAGATCGTTCAGGGCGTCGCCACCGAGATGAGCGGCGGCACGCTGGCCAAGATGACCCTTATGCACTGGTGCGAGACCGTGCTGTTTTTGAT
Source organism: Collinsella sp. (assembly GCA_048519165.1). Lineage (GTDB taxonomy): Bacteria > Actinomycetota > Coriobacteriia > Coriobacteriales > Coriobacteriaceae > Collinsella. The sequence goes on along the minus strand of DBFZVF010000010.1, from coordinate 27,991 downwards.
GTGGGTGGGCATGTTCTTTGTTTGGGGCAACCCGGTGAGCTGGGTGGTAGCCCTGGTCGTGATGGCCGCGACGTACTTTGTCGAGGTGCTTATCGACAACACCTTCGCACGCAGTACCTGGCGCAGCTGCTTTAAGCTCGGATGGGGCGTGGCGCTGGTGTTTGGCCTGCTCAACCTTATGCCCATCCTCGTCGACGTGTTTATTTAGGAGGCGGCATCCATGGATCATAAAATGTCGCGCTCGCCGTGGGTTATTCATTACGACGGCTCGAGCTGCAACGGATGCGATATCGAGGTGCTGGCCTCGCTCACGCCGCTGTTCGATGCGGAGCGCTTTGGCGTGGTCAACACCGGCAACCCCAAGCATGCGGACATCTTTTTGGTGACGGGGTCGGTCAATGCCCAGAACCTGCCCGTCGTGCGCCAGATCTACAACCAGATGCTCGAGCCCAAGTGCGTGGTGGCGTGCGGCATCTGCGCGTGCTCGGGCGGCGTATTCCGCGATGCCTACAACGTGATCGGAGGCGTGGACCGCGCGATTCCCGTGGACGTATACGCGCCCGGGTGCGCCATTCGTCCCGAGACGGTGATTGATGCCATCGTGGAGGCGTGCGGCATCCTGGATCAGAAGGAGGCCGTGATGCGTGCTGGCGGTGACCCGCTTACCGTGGGCGGTGCTGCTACCTGGGATGGCGGCGTTGAGCTGGGCGAGGACGGATTTGTGGCCGCGGGGGCCGGGGCTGACGGTGCCGGTGACGGCGTCGAGGCCAACGTGTCCACCAGGTCCGCCGCACCCGCCGCTGGTGACGCACCTGCCGGGAAGCCCGCCGCGCCCGCCGCTGGCGACGCATCTGCTGAGACGCCCGCCGCTGCAAAGGAGGCCGAGTAATGCAAATGGCTATTTATACCACCGTCGAGATCGACGAGCTCTTGTCGCATGTCCAGGCGCTCAAGGGCGTCGGCGCGCGTTTTGTGCAAATGCATGCCGAGCGCAACGTCGACGACGGCACGTATCGCCTGGTCTATACGTTTATCAACGCTCGTGCTGCTCAGGAGCATATTGCGCAGGATGGCAGCTATGCGATCGAGAACCTGGTGGTCGAGGGCATCGACCAGTACCAGGAGATTCCGTCCATCAGTTCGTATTATCCGGCGGTATTCCCGTTTGAGAACGAGGCGCACGACCTGTTTGGGCTTGCCATTACCGATATGCAGATCGACTTTAAGGGCTTTTTCTACCAGGTCTCAACGGCCGAGCCCATGAGCGTTATCACACCCGAGGTGAAGGCCGCGCGCGAGAAAGCCATGAAGGTCCGTGCCGCCGCAGAGGCCAAGGCGCGCAAGGCTGCGGCCGAGAAGGCCGCTGCCGCTGCTGCTGCGGGGGAGGGCGCCGCGGGTGCCGGCGATGCTGCGAACGCTGTTGCCGCCCAGCCCGCTGCGGCTACCGGCTCCGATGCTCAGCATGACGATGCCGCTGCCAAGGCCGCGCTCAAGGCTGCCGAGATGGAGGCAAAGCTCGCCGCCATGGATCCCGAGAAAGCGGCCAAGGTCCGCGCGGCGCTTGCTGCCAAGGCCGCCCGCGACAAGCAGAAAAAGGAGGCGTAAGGTCCATGGCACATCGCTCCGTTATTCCGTTTGGCCCGCAACACCCGGTGCTGCCCGAGCCGCTTCATCTGGACCTGGTGATCGAGGACGACCGCGTCATCGAGGCAATTCCGCAGATCGGCTTTGTGCACCGCGGGCTCGAGAAACTCACCGAAAAGCGCGACATGCACCAGTTTGGCTACATCGCCGAGCGCATCTGCGGCATCTGCGCCGTGGGCCACAGCTACGGCTATGCCAGCGCCTGCGAACGTATGCTTGGTATCGAAGTGCCCGGTCGCGTGCAGTATATCCGCACCATTTTGCATGAGCTTTCGCGCATCCACTCGCATCTGCTGTGGCTGGGCCTGCTCGCCGATGCCTTTGGCTTCGAGGCGCTGTTCTATCGGTCGTGGACCCTGCGCGAGCAGATTCTCAAGATCTTTGAGAGTACGTGCGGCGGCCGCGTGATTCTGTCGATCAACGAGATCGGCGGTCTTAAACACGACATTGAGGACTCCGAGCTGACGGGTATTGTCCAGACGCTCGATGCCATGCGTCCCGACTACGAGGCCCTGGTGCATACGTTTTTGGACGACAATAGCTGCGGCGAGCGCTTGCATGGCGTGGGCGTGATCAGCAAGAAGGATGCGCTGGAGCTTTCGATGGTCGGCCCGTTTGGGCGCGCCTCGGGCGTGGACTACGACGTACGCATGTTTGGCGACGGTGCCTATGCGGACTTGGCTGCATTTGAGCCCATCGTTGCCACCGACGGCGACTGCTATGCCCGCTGCCAGGTGCGTTGTGCCGAGGTCACGCAGGCCATGGACATCATCAAGGAGCTTGTGGGCAAGATCCCACACGACGGTATCGGCGGGCGCACCAAGCTCACGCCGGCCGACGGCGCGCGCGGCGAGGTTGTGATTGAGCAGCCGCGCGGCGAGGCGTACTACTATGTGCGCGGTAACGGCACCAAGAATCTGGACCGTTTTCGCGTGCGAACGCCGACGTCGCAAAACCTGGCGGGTCTGACACATGCGCTGCAGGGCGTGCTCCTTGCCAACGTTCCTATGATTATCCTGACCATCGACCCCTGCATTAGCTGCACGGAAAGGTAGGCGCGGCATGAGTTTACTGACATTTGCCAAGACGGCCTTGGGTTCTATGGTCAAGCAGCCGGTCACGGTGTGCTATCCGCAGGAGAAGCTGACGGCGCCCGAGCGCCTGCGCGGGCATATCGTCAATGACATGGACGTGTGCATTTGCTGCGGCATGTGCGCGCGCCGTTGCCCGGCGGGCGCGCTTGCGGTCGATCGCAAAGGCGGCACCTGGTCGATTGACCCGTATGTCTGCGTGGTGTGCGGCGAGTGCATCGAGAGCTGCCCCAAGCACTGCCTGACTATGGACACCGCCCGCACTCCAGTCGCGGCGAACAAGACTCCCACGGTAGAAACTAAGTCGGAGTAGCGCTGGAATAGGGGCCGGCGGGGCAAAAATGCCCCGCCGGCCCTGCGCTTAAACGCGCGGTTGGGCCGCCACGAACAAAACTATGCCGGATTACGGGGCTGGATAGCGAACCTCCGACCATACAGAAAATTGCAAAAACAAAACCGCAGGTAGATAACCTGCCGTTTTTCAAAAAATGGAGGTATGGATGAGAACCCCGGCTTTTGCCCCGTAATCCGGCATAGTTTTGAAATGACACCATATCAGTACCAGCCCCTGATCTCTCGGGGACGGAGGAAAACGGATCATTTTGGTCCCGCGAGGCTTGCGGAGGCGCTCGTGCAGGGCCGCCCGAACAAAACTATGTCGGTTTACTACGATGAATTCGACATTCCCGACCATGACTGCATTTTTCTAAATATTGCAAGCGTTCTACCTGCGGTTTTGCAAGCGCGCAATTTACCGTGGTCGAAGGTGGGCGATTCATCGTAGTAAACCGGCATAGTTTTGAAATGGCATTAAAACGGTAGCAGCCATTTTGCTATGCCGGGGTGGTCGGCCGTTGGGTAATTACCCTCGCAGGTAGGCGATGGCAATCTGCGTGCGGTTGCGCAGGCCCATTTTGGCAAGGATTGAGCTGATGTGGTTGCGCACGGTGCCTTCGCCCATGTATGCCGTGGCGGCAATCTCCTTGTTGTCGAGGCCACGGGCGATGAGCTCGGCGACTTCGAACTCGCGGTCGGTCAGGCTGACAAAGGCCGCGGGCCGGCGGAGTGTGCCCGCCTCAACGCCCGTTCCGTCAAAATCGATGTCCTCGATCGCCTTGCCCTCGAGCACGCGCCTACCGTCCATGACCTGCTCCAACGCCGGTGGAATGGCGGCGACATCGGTTTTAATTAGGTAGCCGCGGGCGCCCAGCTTGAGCGCCGACACAATGTACTCGTCATCCGAGAATGTCGTCAAAAACACGACGCGTGCCGCGGGGTCGTGCTCAAGGATCTCGCGTGCCGCCGAAAGTCCGTCACGCCCCGGCATCTGAATGTCGAGCAGTGCGATATCGGGCGCGTGTTCGGCATAGAGCGAAACCGCATCGTTGCCGTTGGCACCGGTGCCCGCCACTTCGATCTGCGGCTGGGCGCCCAGGATAATCTTGAGCGAATCGACCACCAAGCGGTCGTCGTCGACAACGATGAGCCTCATCAGTCCTCATCTCCTTGCTGTTTGGGAACGGTGGCAAACACGCGCCAGCCGCCGGCGCCGGCACGCGGACCGGCGGTGAAGGTGCCGCCAAGCGCCTCGATGCGCTCGCGCATGGAGGCAAGCCCCATGCCCTCCGCGGCGCCGCGGCTGCTTGCTTGGACCCCGCCCGTGCCATCGTCGGTAACGATGAGCTGGTAAAACGACGGATGCTCCATGCACCGTACGGTGACAGTACGGGCGCAAGCGTGGCGCATGGTGTTGGAGAGCGCCTCGCGCAGGACTGCCGCAAAGCAGTTGGCGACGTTTGCGGGCGCATGTTCGGCCATAACTTCAAGCTCAATCTGCGGGCCGCCGTCCGAGTGCGCGCCTTCGACAATGCGTTCGAGCTGCACGGAAAGGTCGACGGCGTTGTCGTTGAGCGCGTGGACGCTGGTGCGCACAAGCTGGAGCGCCTCGTCAACCGTGCGTTTGACGTCGGCGAAATCGGCGGCAACCCTGGGCTCGTCGGCGTGCACGACGCGCAGGGCCTCGGTCTGCAGCGAGGCGCGCGTGAGCTGGTGGCCGACGTTATCGTGGATCTCGCGCGCGATACGGGCGCGTTCGGCGAGTGTCGCGAGCTCGACTTCGTAGTCCTGACGATCGGCAAGGTCGCGGTTGCGCGCTTCGAGCGCGAGAGCTCGTTCCTGCAGCTCGTCGCGGATGCGGCGCATGCGCTGCTGCTCGCGCTCCAACTGGGCGGTACGTAGCGATAACAAGGTGGCGGCAACTGAAAGGATGGCGGTCAGTAGAAACGTTCGGGCGGTGAGCGCGTCGGCGCGTAGGTCCGCAATGAGCGCAAAAGCAAAGACGGAGCCAATGCTCAGTGCGATCCAGGCACGCTCACGGTGCACGCGTCGTGCGATGTCATAGAGGGCGAGAGGCGCAAACGGCACAAACGGCGGCACGAAGACGGCCGCGATGATGTAAGCGCAGCTCGCGGCCTCGCTTGTGCGGCGCGTGCGTTCCTTCTGCGCGAGCTCGGCCAGCGAGGTGGCAATAACACCAAGGCAAAACGCCGCGACCAGGCGAGCGTCCACAGCAAGGCCCGTGGCGGCTGCGATGCAGCACGCCAGCACGATCGATTTGTCGAAAAGCCTGTTCATACGGGTATTGTACGCGAAGCCGCGCGTAGTGGAGGGGCCGCCTGCGCAACCGTGACATTCCTCCCGCGCGACAAATCGGGGGCGTCGGCGGCCACACGGCCAAGCCCCGCACTCGTGACAAAGCTCACTGGCGCGCGCCGGCGGCTCCTGCGATGATGCAATCGTACCGGGCCGCAATCAACAGGAGGGCCGCCTCATGACAGACATCGTCCACGTCGAAAACCTCGTCAAGCGCTATGACGACCTTATCGCGCTCGACCACTTTAACCTGAGCATCGCCCCCGGCGAGATCTTTGGCCTGCTGGGCCCCAACGGCTCGGGCAAGACCACGTCCATCAACTGCATTCTGCAGCTGCTTGCCTACGACAAAGGCACCATCGAGTTGTTCGGCGAGCCCATGACGCCCGCCCGCTATGACTTCAAGCGCCGCATCGGCGTGGTGCCGCAGCAGGTGGCGGTATTCGACGAGCTTACGGTGCGCGAGAACATCGACTATTTCTGCAGTCTCTACGTTAACGACCGCAAGCGCCGCCGCGCGCTCGTGGACGAGGCGATTGACTTTGTCGGGCTGGGTGACTTTACCAAGTTCCGCCCCGGCAAGCTCTCGGGCGGCCTGGCGCGCCGGCTCAACATCGCCTGCGGTATCGCGCACAAGCCCGAGCTCATCTTTTTTGACGAGCCCACGGTGGCGGTCGACCCGCAGAGCCGCAACGCCATCCTGGAGGGCATCTGCCGCCTGCGCGACGAGGGCGCCACGGTGGTGTATACCAGCCATTACATGGAGGAAATCGAGCAGATCTGCAGCCGCATCATGATCATGGACGGCGGCCGCGTGCTGGCGCAGGGCACCAACGACGAGCTCAAGCGCATGATTCAGATGGGCGAGCGCGTGACCGTCGAGGTCGGCGCCGTCGAGCCCGCTACGGTCGAGCGACTGCGCGCCCTCGAGCACGTGCTTTCGGTCGAGCTGTCCGGCGGCGAGCTCGTCTGCACCTGCGAGGCGAGTCCGCACAATCTGGTCGACATCCTTGACACGCTGCGCGCTGCTGACGTGGCACTCGGCCGCGTGTGGAGCGAGCCGCCGACCCTCAACGACGTGTTCCTCGAGATCACCGGCCGCGAGCTGCGCGACTAGGGGGCAGCCATGTTCAACACCATCATCACCACGGTCAAGACCCTGCTGCGCCGGCCGAGCACGTGGGTCTGGGGCGCTCTCTTTCCCATCGCGCTTTCCACGATGTTCGTGTTTATGTTTGCGAATCTGAGCTCCGACGGCACGGTCGACCCGGTGCCGGTGGCCGTCGTAGCGGATGAGGCCTGGGACGCCTCGACCTTTAAGGACGTGGCGACGTCGCTTGCCAAGGAAGGCGACGATCGGCTGCTCGAGATCCACGAGTGCGACGACGCAGCCGCCGCGAACCGTGCGCTCAAGGCCGGCGAGGTCGCGGGCATCTATACGGTCGACGCTGAAGGCACGCCCAAACTCACACTGCTTTCGAGCTACGGCAGCTCGCGCGCCTCGTCGGTGCTCACCGATCGCAGCATCCTGGAGACGGTGGCAAGCTCGTATACACAAAATGCCGAGCTCATGTCCCAGATTGCCCAAGACAACCCGGCGGCGCTCGCCGACCCGGAGGCGGTTGCGCGCGCCCTGTCGCTCGAGGGCGGCACCCGCCGCGTAAGCCTGACGCGCACCACGCCCGATGGCACGGTCATCTACTACTACGCGCTCTTTGGCCTGGTTGCGATGATGTCTGCCGAGTTTGCCGCCTTGAGCGTCGTCGATTTACAGCCCAATCTGTCCGGCCTTGGCGCACGTCGCTGCGTGGGTGGTCTTTCCAAAACGGCGTCACTGGCCGGTATCTTTGTGGGCTCGTGGCTGGTCTCCTTTGCCTCGATGGCGATTGCGATCGGCTACGTGCGCCTGGTCGTGGGTGTCGACTTTGGCGGGCGCGAGGGACTGTGTTTGGTGGGCGGCGCCGCTTCCGCGCTTGCCGCCACGGGCTTGGGACTCTTTGTGGGCACGCTTCCCGTTAAGGGCGGCAAGGCGTCCAAGTCCGGCATCCTTACGGGCTTTGCTACCACGTGCGCCTTGTTCGCCGGCCTCTACGGCGAGCCGGCGATGGCGCTTGCCGACGACGTCGCCCGCGCCTGTCCGGCCGAGTGCTGGCTCAACCCCGTCAAGCTTATCTGCGACATGTTCAACCGCCTGTATTTCTTTGAGGACCTGGGCCCCTTTGCCGTTCGCGCCGGCGCGCTCGTCCTGATGGCGCTGCTGTTCGTTGCCACCGCCACGCTGATCTTTGGAAGGAGTCGCTATGAGCACCTTTAAGACTGCGCTTCGCATGGCGCTCGCACACCCGCTCTATCTGCTCATCTACACGGTGTTCATCTCGCTCATGGGTGTGTTTATCGCGGCATCGGTGAGCTGGAACTCGTCGCAGCTCACCGAGTACAAGCCCTACGATGCCAACGTGATCGTGGTCGATCGCGACGACAGCGATCTTTCGCGTGCGCTTACCAAGCATCTGGGTTCGCGCTTTGAGCTGGTCACGGGCATCGGCGACGACACCTACGACCTTGCGGACGCGCTCTCCAAGAGCAACAGCGCCAAGGGCAGTGCCGACTGCGTGTTCTTTATCCCGGAGGGGTTTGAGGGCGACCTCGTTGCAGCCGCCCGCGCGGGGGAGGCCCTGCCCAAGCTCGATGTGACCTACGGTGCCGGCACCATGGCGGCGGCGCTTTCGTCTGCTGAGGCCTCGCGCTGGATTTCGCTCGCGGGCGCTGCAGCGGCCCTAGAGCCCGCCGCCTCTAATGGTAGCGTCGCCAAGGCCGCCGAGCATGCCGCCGCCAAGCGCGCCGAGGTCCAGATTGAGCAGGTCAAGGTTGGTTCGACTGCCGCCGCCATGCTCAAGTCGTATTTCAACTTTGGCGCGTACGCGATTATCTCGTCGGTCATCGTATCGGTGGGGCTGGTGTTCTCGGGCATGAACGAGCCCGAGCGCGTGCGTCGTATGGATGCCGGCCCAATCTCCGAGCGCCGGCGTTCGCTCGCCGTGTTTGCGGCCGCCACTGTGATCACCGTCTGCATCTGGTTTGTGTCGAGCATGATGGGCGTCGTGGGCTTTGCCGGCGCGGTTGCCGAGGTCGGCGTGGGTCGTGTGTGCCTGGCGCTGGCGGCGACGTTTGCCCTGGCGTGCACGCCTCTGGCCGTTGGCTTTGCCCTTTCGAGCCTGGGTGCGCGTGAGGAGCTGCTCAACGGTGTGGGCAACCTGCTCGGCATGCTCATGACGTTTTTGGGCGGCGCCTGGATGCCGCTGTCGCTGATGGGCCCAGCCGTGCAGACCGCGGCGCATTTTGTGCCGACGTATTGGGTGAACGACGCGATTGGCAAGGCGCTCGCCGCGGACCTGACGTCCACCGTGCTGGGCGACATCGCTTGCGATCTGGGCGTCACAGTGCTCTTTGCCGCGGCCATCGCCGCCGTAGGCCTAGCCCTCGCCCACAACAAATCCCACGCCTAGACACCTACTCATTGGGGACAGACTTAAATGACTAGCCATCGGGGGCAGATAAGGAGCGTCCCCAACTGCCGGGTGGCGAAAGAGCGTCCCTTGTGACTGGTCATTTAAGAACGTCCCCAATGACTAGTCTGAAACAAATCCCCACTCTCGCCCCAAAATAGTTCGCCAAGGTTTACTATTACGTTCATAAAGTAGTACTAGGCTAACAATGGGGGATACCATGGCAACGCAGGAAGCCTACGTCCAGGTTAAGGATCTCAAAAAGCACTACGGCGACGGTGATGCGCGCCTGACGGTACTCGATGGCATCGACACGTCCATCAACCGAGGCGAGATCTGCGTCATGCTGGGGCCCTCGGGCTCGGGCAAGTCGACGTTTCTTAACCTGATCGGCGGCCTGGAGGATGCCGACGCTGGCTCTATTTTGGTGGACGGCTGCGACCTCACGGTGCTCAAACCTACCGACCTGGGCGAGTATCGCCGCCGTGAGCTGGGCTTTGTCTTCCAGTTCTACAACCTGGTGCCCGATCTCACCATCAAGGAAAACATCGAGGTCACGGCACACCTGTCCAAAAAGCCGCTCAACATCGATGACCTGCTGCGTTCGCTGGGTCTCTACGAGCACCGCAACAAGTTCCCGCGCCAGGTTTCGGGCGGCCAGCAGCAGCGCTGCGCCATCGGCCGTGCGCTCGTCAAAAACCCGGGCCTGCTGCTGTGCGACGAGCCCACCGGTGCGCTCGACTATAAGACGTCCAAGGAAATCTTGCAGCTCATGGAGGATGTCAACCGCACCTACGGCTGCACCATCATCATCGTCACGCACAACGCCGCCATCGCCCGCATGGCCAACCGCGTGCTGCGCCTGCGCGACGGGCACATCGTCGAGGATGAGCTCAACGAGTCGCCCGTTGCGGCCGCCGAGCTCGATTGGTAGGCGGCGCCATGACACCTCTCGCAAAACGTCTCCCGCGCGAGCTGCGCCGCAATATCGGCAAGTACCTGGGCATCTTTTTGCTTATGTGCGGAAGCATAGCCCTCACGTCGGGCTTTTTGCTCGCAGCGCATTCCATCGGCTGCCTTATCGATGACATGCGCGATGCGTACACGATTGAGGACGGCCGCGTGACCACCTCCTTCGAGGCGACCGAGGAGCAACTCAAGGCAGCCGAGGACGCGGCCGACGACGTCGGCGGCGTCACGCTCTACAAGAATTTCTCCATCGACGCCATCATCAAAAAGACCGCCGGCGACGACGGCACCAAGCGCACGCTGCGCACCTATGCGCACCGCACCAAGGTCGATATCGCGTCCTACTGTGAGGGCAAGGAGCCCAAGACGGACGATGAGGTAGCCATCGACCGTGTCTTCGCCACCAACAACGACCTCGCCGTGGGCGATAAGGTTGAGCTTGAGGGCCGCACCTACATCATCTGCGGCATCATGACCCAGCCCGACAGTCAGGCGCTGTTTCTCAACAATTCGGACTTTACGGTGAACACCATCACGTACGGCGTGGCCGAGGTCACCGATGGCGGCTTTGCCGCGCTCGAAGATGCCGGCGGCGCGCCCGCCTACACCTACTCCTTCACCTTTACCGATCGCGACCTCCCCACTGCGGATCGCATCGATGCGGAGCAGGATATGGTTGAGGCACTGACCGACGTCGATGCGCGCGTGGACGATCTGATCGACGCCGATTCCAATCAAGGCATTGGCTATGCGCGCGATGACGTGGACGGCGACTCTATGATGTGGATGACGCTGCTCGACATCATCATCGTGATCATGGCGTTCGTCTTTGTGGTCCTTACCGACGCCACCATCGAGGAGGAGAGCGCCATCATCGGCACACTGCTCGCCAGCGGCTATCGCCGTCGCGAGATCGTACTGCACTACCTCGCGCTTCCCGCCATCGTGGGCATGCTCGCGGCGCTTTTGGGCACCGCGCTCGGCGTTGCGTTCTTTACCGAGCCCATGCGCGGCCTCTATTACGGCTCGTACAGCCTGCCGCCCTTCCAGGTGTACTGGAGCTGGGAGATCTTTGTGAAGTGCGCCGTGGTTCCCGCCGCCGCGCTCATCCTCATTACGCTGGTGGGCCTGCTCCGCAAAATGGGCAAGACGCCGTTGCAGTTCCTCCGTCACGAGGCGGGCGGCAAGTCGGGCACCAAGCGCGGCCTGCAGCTGCCGGAGCGCATGGGCTTTGTCTCGCGCTTCCGCCTGCGCATCTTCCTGCGTAATCTGGGCAACTTCGCCACGCTTTTCGTGGGCATTGCGTTTGCCTCGCTGCTACTGCTCTTTGGCCTGGCGATTCTGCCCACGATGACGCACTACGCGGACAACCTCGAGACAAGCCTGGTCGCCGAGCACCAGTACACGCTCAAGGCCCCGCTGGAACTAGAGGGCACCGCCGAGGAGCGCGAGCAGTGGTCGGCACTCGAGCGTTTGCAGTCGGTTGACGGCGCACTGCTTTCTGCCGCTCAGGATGCCGATGACGAGCTTGAGGACGCGGCCGATGCAGCGCAGGCGGCAGCCGATGCCGCGACCGCATCTCCGTCTGCCGAGAGCCTGGCCGCGGCGCAGGACGCGCTCGCCAAGGTCCAGGACAAGAAGGATGCGCTTTATGCGCGCCTCGATGACCTTGCCGATGCCCTCGGCTGCGACCGCGACGAGGCTATCGACCTGATCGACAAGGCCTCTAAGATCGACACTGACAACGATGATATCCACCCGGTCAATACGACCGACAACGGCGCGGGCGCAATCGCGCAGGCCGAGAAATATGCCGTTTACCAGCTGCAATACAACCGCGGCGATGGAAATGGGCAGGAGACGATTTCCGTCTACGGCATCTCGTCCGATTCGCGCTATTGGAAAGACCTCAACGTTGGCGATGGGCGCGTCGTCTTTGGCGGCGGCCTGCTCGACAAGTTTGGCTGGAGCGAGGGCCAGAAGGTCACGCTCGACGACAAGTACGAGGGCGAGCATTATTCTCTTGAGTGCGCGGGCAAGGACTGTGCCTGGGGCTCCAAGTCGGACATGAATATCTATATGAGTATCGACGACTTTAACGAACTGTTCGGCAACGACGCCGCCTACTTTAACGGCTATGTGAGCGACGAGAAGCTCGACCTCGATGCTCGTTACTTTGCCGGCGATACCACGCCCGACGACATGCGGGCCGTGGGCGACCAGTTCATCGGCATGATGAGCAAAATGATCGGAATGATGATCGGGCTCGCGGTGTTTATCTTCCTGCTGTTTATGTACCTGCTGACCAAGGCGGTGATCGACCACAGCGCCCGTTCGATCAGCTACATGAAAGTCTTTGGCTATCGCGATAGCGAGATCTCGCATCTGTACATCCGCTCGATCACGTTGTGCGTGGCGGCGTCGCTCGTGCTGAGCCTGCCGGTCATTATTGGCTCGCTCACGGCCATCTTCCGCTCGATGCTGCTCGCCTACAACGGCAATATCGAGATCTACGTGCCCTGGTGGTCCATGGCGGCGTGCGCAGGAATCGGCTTTGCAACCTATCTGGTCGTGGCGTTGCTGCACATGCGTTCCATCAAACGTGTGGGCCTGGCCGAAGCTCTCAAGGTGCAGGAGTAGTCATCGGGGACAGTCTTTGCCGATTCGCCGGTTCGCCGGCCGTGCTGGCAAGGACTGTCCCTGGCGGCACTCATTTAAGTCTGTCCCCAATGACTACCCAATGACTGGGCGCCGTGCTTGACATTAACCCTGCTTCAACGGGTACCATCCTCTTATGTCTGTAACGCCATATAGACCGAGGGGATAGATCTATGACCGCAACCGCACCCGCAGCACCGGCAAAGGTGTACTTTACCAACCTGCGCACGCATGCTCGCGAGAGCCAGCTCGACAAGCTCAAGCGCCTCATCCGTCACGCCGGTATCGAGCAGATCGACTTTGAGAACAAGTTCGTCGCCATCAAGATTCACTTTGGCGAGCTGGGCAATCTGAGCTTTTTGCGCCCCAACTACGCCCGCGCCGTCGCGGATGTCGTGAAGGAGCTGGGCGGCAAGCCCTTCCTCACCGACTGCAATACGCTCTATGTGGGTAGCCGCAAAAACGCGCTCGAGCACATCGATACCGCCTACCAGAACGGTTTTACCCCGTATGCCACGGGCTGCCAGATCATCATCGCCGACGGCCTCAAGGGTACCGACGAGGCGCTCGTCCCGGTCGAGGGTGGCGAGTACGTGCGCGAGGCCAAGATCGGTCAGGCGCTCATGGATGCTGATATCGTGATTAGCCTCACCCACTTTAAGGGCCATGAGCAGGCCGGTTTTGGCGGCGCCATGAAGAACCTGGGCATGGGAGGCGGCAGCCGCGCCGGCAAGATGGAGCAGCATGCCGCCGGCAAGCCGAACGTCTCGACCGAGCACTGCGTTGGCTGCCATGCCTGCGAAAAGATCTGCGCGCACAACGCCATCTCGTTCGACGGCACCCGCGACCGCGAGCTTGCCAGCGGCGCTACTCGCACGGTGCACGTGGCCGCCATCGACCACGATCGCTGCGTGGGCTGCGGACGCTGCATTGCGGCATGCAACCAGGACTGCATCAAGCCCGGCTATGACGCCGCGGCCGACGTGCTCAACTGCAAGATCGCCGAGTATACGAAGGCCGTCGTCGACGGCCGCCCGAGCTTCCACATCTCGCTTGCCATGGACATCAGTCCCAACTGCGACTGCCATCCCGAAAACGATACGCCTATCGTCAACGACATCGGCATGTTCGCGAGCTTCGACCCGGTCGCCATCGACCAGGCCTGCGCCGACGCCGTCATGGCGTCTGAGCCGCTGCCCAACACCGAGCTCACCGATAGCGCGGCCAAGATGGAGCACAACCACGAGCATCTGGAGGGCGAGCAGGCCAAGGATCCCTTCTGCATCACGCATCCCGACACCGACTGGCGCGTGTGCATCGCGCACGCCGAGAAGATCGGCCTGGGCACGAGCAAGTACGAGCTCATCGAGGTCAAGTAGCACCTAGCTATTAGACAAAACAAGCGCCTTTGTAGCACAACTGTTAGCAAAAGCCGCCCGTGAGCACAGTGCCCACGGGCGGCTTTTCGGAAGTGCTAGGGGGTCAGATAGGCCAGTAAACCGTACTATTTGCCTAAAAATTCTTGTCGAGGAAGTCATCGACCGTATTCCAGTAGAGCTCGGGGTCAACTTGCGCACTCTTGGCGTGGGTGGCGCCATGGATAGTGAGCTTTTGCTTGACCTTGCTGGCGCACGCGTCGTAGTTTTGGTCGAGCATGCTGTACGGCACAAAGGTGTCCTGGTCGCCGTGGATAAACAGCATGGGAACTGTCGCGTGTTTGAGTTGCTCCACACTGCTCGCCTTATGAAAGTCGTAGCCCGCGCGCACGTTGCACACCAAGTTTGCTACATCGAGCAAGGGAAAGCTGGGCAGGCCGAACACGTCCTTGAGCTGCAGAGAAAACTCGTCCCAAACACTCGTATAACCACAGTCCTCGATAATGCATTTCACGTTTGCGGGCAGAGATTCCCCCGCGACGTTCATGGCGGTTGCCGCACCCATCGACTCGCCAAAGACCAGGATGCGCGCCTCGGGGTCAGCCTGAACGATCCGCTCGATCCACGCGACGATGTCGAGGCGTTCGGGCCAGCCCATGCCGATATAGTCGCCGCCGGAGCGCTCGTGGGCGCGGGCGGCAGGCGCGAGCACGTTCATGCCGCGGTCGTGGAAGCGCTTGGCGTATCGGGCCATGCCGATGGGCTCGTTGGTATATCCATGCAGGCAGACGGCGTAATCGTGGGTGTTCTCCGAGGCGGCAAAATACCAAGCGGCGAGCTCGGTTCCGTCATCTGCGGTGAGGTTGCTGCTCTCGCGATTCTCTTTAAACCACGCCCGCGCCTCGGTTTCCTCGGCATCCGGCTGCTCGCCTTCTTTGTCGTTCTTGCTATCCTGCATCATCTTCATGGTGTACGACGCTTGGGGATTCAGCGCGAAGTCAAACAGAAAGTTGCCGGCAAATCCGAGCAGCGCAACGACAACCACCAGTGCAACGATGCCGGCTATCTTGAGCTTTCGATGGGAACGTGCGTTTTGAGCCATGCGGTATTCTCCTATAAGATGTTAATACATCAACATTTAATGCAAGCGCATTATGGACGTTCGCCGTTGATGCGTCAACAGACAAAGAATGGGTAAACAAAGGGTCACGTATGGTGCAAATTTCGCACGTACCTAGACGCTTTGATATAGTGTTGAGAACTCTTTACGTTGGAGGATGTAACCGGCATGTCCGATTCGAGCGACAGTTCTAAGCCGCGACCCAAGACCGCGGCCGTTCCACACTACACGGTGGGCGAGGAGATCATGAACTCCGTCACCCATGGTGTCGGCTGCCTGCTGGGTATCGCGGGCCTGGTGCTCCTGATCGTATTCGCTGCCCTGCGCGGCGGAGGCCCGGCCCACATGGCCGCGGCGATTGTCTATGGCGTCAGCATTATCCTCGAATATCTGGCCTCCACGCTCTACCACGCGATTCAACCCGCGCGCGCCAAGCGCGTGTTTCGCATCATCGACCACAGCTGCATCTACCTGCTCATAGCCGGCAGCTATACGCCGTTTTGCCTCATCACGCTCGCAAACGACGGCGGTCCTGCGCTGTTCTTTGCCGTATGGGCCATCGCCATTATCGGCATCGCCCTCGAGTGCTTTATGCGTGAGCGTCAACCGCACTGGGTAAGCGGCCTGGTCTACCTGCTGATGGGCTGGCTCGTTGTCTTTAAGCTGCCCGAGCTCGTGTCGCTGCTCAACCCCGTGGCACTTGCCCTGCTCGCCGTCGGCGGCGTGTGCTACACCGCGGGCGTGCCGTTCTATATCGCCAAAAACGTGCGCTATCTGCACAGCGTGTTTCACCTGTGGGTGCTCGCCGGCAGCATCTTCCAGTTCATGGCGGTGATCCTCTTCGTAATCTAGCGACCATGCCTGCGCGCCCGCGTCCTCGCTTGGGTGCCGGCGCAATTGCCGTATCCGCCACCAACGTTTTACCCTAACGTCCCGAATCTTGGAGGTTCGAGAAACTCCCGATGGACATAACCATCTCCCTTATCACCACCCTCGTTTTGACCCTCATCAACGGATACTTCTCTATGTCCGAGATGGCGCTCACCACGGCAAAGCGCGCTGTGCTGGAGCACGAGGCCGAGGAAGGCGACAAACGCGCCGAGCGCGCCATTAAGCTGGCCGCCGATTCCGATCAGCTGCTCGCCACCATCCAGGTCGCCATCACGCTCGTGGGCTTTGCCTCGTCCGCCGTCGCCTCGACGAGCCTGTCCGACCCGCTTGCCACGTGGCTCATGAGCTTTGGCATCGCGCCGCTTTCCGCCATCGCGCGCGGCCTGGCGCCGGTCATCATCACCGTCGCCGTCGCCTTTGTGTCCATCGTGATTGGCGAGCTCGTGCCCAAGCGCATCGGCCTCGCTAACGCCGAGGGCGTATCCAAGCAGGTCGTGGGACCGCTCTCCGTGTTCCAAAAGATCGCCCGCCCGCTCGTGTGGCTGACCGGTGCCTGCTCCGACGGCCTGGCCCGTATCCTGCGCATCAAGAGCGCCGACGACCGCCAAAACGTCTCGGAGGAAGAGATCAAGTACATGGTCTCTGAGCAGGACGACCTGCTCGACGAGGAAAAGCGTATGATCCACGAGATCTTCGACCTGGGCGACACCGTTGCCCGCGAGGTCATGGTGCCGCGCGTGGACACCACCATGTGCGAGGACGACGAGACGGTCGCCGACGTGCTGTCCGCCATGCGCCAGACCGGCTTTAGCCGCATCCCCGTCTATCACGAGGATCCCGACAACGTCGTGGGCATCGCGCACATCAAGGACCTGATCCAGCCTTCGCTCGACGGCAAGGGCGACCAGCCCATCGCCGACTTTTTGCGCGACGCCACCTTTGTGCCCGACACCAAGGACATCCTGCCGCTGCTGTCCGAGATGCAGACCTCGCACGACCAGATCGTAGTGGTCGTGGACGAGTACGGTGGCACGGCCGGCATCATCACCATCGAGGACATCGTCGAGGAGATCGTGGGCGAGATCGAGGACGAGTTTGACCCCGACAACAAGTACCTCACGCGCCTTTCGCGCCGCGAGTGGCTTGTCGATGGGCGTTTTTCGTGCGATGACGCGATTGACCTTGGTTGGCCGCTCGAGGAAAGCGATGATTATGAGACCATCGCCGGCTGGATTTTGGAGCTTTGCGACTCGGTGCCCGACATCGGAGAGGTGTTTGAGGTCGCGGGGTACAAGTTCAAGGTACAGTCGATGCGTGGCCAGCGCATCTCGCTCATTCGCGTGATCGCTCCGGCCGAAACCGATAAGAAGGATTCCGAGCCCTCGGCAGACGAGCCGACGGCGTCTGGTGCGGGCTCTGCGGACCCGCACGACGGCGACGAGTAGGGTAAGGAAGAGTAGGGGAGAGTTATGGCAGGCCTGTTCAACATCCTTAAGGTCACCGTCAGCGAGGACAAGATCTGCGCGCACGTGCTGGTGAACCCCGGCATGCCGCTCATGACCTCGGAGGACATCGAGGCCACGGCGCGCGTGTACTACCTGGTACCCGCAATTGCCAAGCACCTGTGCCTGGGCGATTCCGGTCGCGAGTTCCAGGACTGCATGGGCCAGACCGAGCTTTGCCATCTGCTGGAGCACGTGACGGTCGAGCTCATGAACGAGACCGGTCTCGCTGGCAGCATTTCGTGCGGCCGCACTCGCGTGAGTGAGCACGATGAGCGTGTCTTTGAGGTCGAGCTTTCGTGTCCCGACGACGCGCTGGCCATCGGCGCGCTGTCTTCGGCGACCTTTATGATGGATTGGGCCTATCTGCATGCCGACCAGCCCGCTCCCGATGTGGACGGTACGGTCGCGGGCCTGCGTAACCTGGTACTGGGCATGCGTGCCGAGGCCGAGGGCAAGGACCCGCACGAGGCCGTCGCCGCCGCGAACGCCGAAGGCGAGGCCGGGGACACGACCGAGGGCGAGGCGCCTGCCGAGGCTGCCGCCGAGTCTGTCAACGATGCCCCTGCCGAGGCTGCCTCCGAGCCCGAGCCCGCGGAGCCCCAGGGCGTCCCGAGCTTTGACGACGAGCCGCAGGAGGTAATCGATACCGAGGGCGCGACCGCCGAGAGCCATGAGGCCCCCGCTGCTGTCTACGGTGGTGCGGCGACGGCTCCGGTTGCCCCCGCGCGCGAGGGAGCGCTGCCGCTCGTTGACGGCGCCGGCGAGGACCCGGGCGCTACAGTGGCCATGCCTGCCATGCCGCAGGAGTAGGCTCACCCGCTTATCACCATCATGTACCTGCGCCTTTACCGTACGCAGATGAGCAAGACGGCAAGCGCTGTGCTGCGGGTATAATGGACAGAATTCAAACGGTGGGCGCCGAGGTGCCCGCAGGAGAGGAATGAACATGGGTAAGACTTTCAACTTTATCTCGGGTGCGCTCTTCGGCGCTGCCGCCGGCGCCATCATCGGTGTCGCCCTGGCTCCGCGCTCGGGCGCCGAGACCCGCGCCATGGCTGCCGATATCGCCAACGACGCCTGGGATAACATGCGCGACACCTACGAGCACGGTGCCGAGGAGGCCCGCGCCGCGGTCAACGATTTTGGCCCGATGGTCGACGCCAAGACCGATGACCTGCGTGCCAAGGTTGACCTTGCCCGCGAGCGCATGGACCAGCTGCGCGAGCAGCTCAACGACGCCATCTCGGGCGGCAATGTGACGCCCGCCGCCGATGTCGTGGTCGAAAACGCCGTCGAGGCCGACGCCGAGGCCGCGGAGCCTTCGACCGAGGCATAATGCGCGCCGGGGATTTTGTCGGCGCCAAGATCTATCGCAAGCCTGCCGAGGATAAGCGCACTAAAAAAGATGGCACGCCGCGCAGCCCTAAAAAGCTCGGCAAGATTCACTTTCCGGTCTTTACCCCGGGCGGCACGCGCGTGGTGGGCTTTATGGTTCGCCAGTCCGATATCGCGGGCATGATTGAGCGCCCCGACCGATTCGTGGCGCTCGATGCCATTGGCGTCTACGAGGGCGCCATCGCGGTTGACGACGTCAAGGGCACCTACGATGCCGCTGCGGCCAAGCGTCTCGACATCAACCTGGATGATTGCATTATCTGGGTTGGCATGGACGTGCGCACGGAGTCGGGCGATGCCGTCGGCTATTGCTCGGATGTGGAGTTCAAGCCGCGTTCGGGCATCGTGCAGACGTTCTATGTGACCACTGGCACTGCCTCGAGTGTGCTGGTGGGCGACACGCAGATGCCGCCTACGATGCTGCGCGGCTATGCGGACGGCGCGATGATCGTTTCGGACGAAGTCAAGTCGCTCGGGTATTCGGGCGGTGCCGCTGCAAAGGCTGCCGAGGCAAGCGTCGTGGTGGGCGATAAGGTCAAGAAGGGCGCTAAGGTGCTCGATGACAAGGGTTCGGTCGCCGTGGACAAGGGCAGTCGCGCGCTGGGCAAGCAGCTCGGCAAGACGCGCGGTATGTTCAAGGCCTTTAAGGACGAATATCAAAAGGCGAGCGGGTGCTCGTCAAAAGCTAGCAAATAGCGACGTACCAAATGATGGGAGGCGAGCCGGAGACATGTTGCTCCGGCTCGCTGTGTTTATGGGGGAGGGCACATGCGCCAAAACGGATCTAACTTAAACGGACGCTCGGGCGCGCGTCCGACGGCGCGCCGCGATCTGGGGCAGCTGCCCAGCGGTCAGCGCAAGCGTCACCGTAAGCCCGGTGCGATGTATCTCAACCATAGCCGCGGCTTTAGCGACCGAAGCGCTCGCATCGGCAGCGGCCGCACGCCCCGTCGTCCGTCTCGCCTGCCCTATGCGCTCATCGCCGTGGGCTGCGCGCTCGTGCTGTTTATCGCTGCCGTCGTGGGCTACGTCAACCGCAGCGTGGATGTCGTCCTCAACGGCCAGGAGACTGCAGTGCGCGTCGGATCTACGCTGCAAAATCTCATCGACGACCAGGAGTTGACCGATACCTACGACGCCGGGGACCTGCTGGCCGTTGACGACAGCGTGCTTACTCGCCATGGCGGCGAAAAACTGTCGGTTAAGGTGGACGGCAAGCGCATAAAACAGGGCAAGTGGAAAAGCCGCGAGCTTACGGGCGGCGAGAAGGTGACGGTCAAAGACGGCCGCGACACGTACGAGAAGCACGAGGTCCAGGCGACGGTTATCGAGCCCAAGCTCAAAGTCGAGGGCACGGGCGCCATCGAGTACGTCAAGACGTGGGGTATCCAGGGTCGCTCTGAGGTGTGGGTCGGCGAGCGGTCGGGCAAGACGCAGGACCGCGGCGAGGTCGTGCCCGCCACCGATTGCGTGGTCGAGTGCGCGAGCGTGGCGCCCAAGGGCAACGAAAAGTACGTGGCTCTGACGTTTGATGAGGGCCCGAGCGGCGCGACCAAGCAGATCTTGCAGGTGCTCAAGGAAAAGGGCGTCACCGCGACGTTCTTCCTGTCGGGTGATGCGGCCGAGGCCTCGCCCGCCACGGCCAAGGCGATTGTCGATGCCGGCTGCGAGGTCGGCTCCAACAGTTACAGCGACGAATCGCTCAAGGGCCAGGACCGCGATGCGGTGCGCGAGCAGGTTTCGAAGGGCACCGAGGCGATCAAGTCCGCGACCGGCGTGAAGACGATGCTTTTGCGTGCTCCTTACGCAGCCTTTGACGAGCAAAACTGGATTGATGCGATGGACCTGGTGTCTGCCGTGGTCTCGTGGAATATCGATTCGGGCGACTGGCTGCTCAACGGTGCCGACGAGCAGGTCTCGACGGTGCTCGATTCGGTGACGCCGGGCAACATTGTGCTGCTGACCGACAACGATGAATGTGCCGAGCAGGCGCTCGAGGCGCTGCCGCAGATTATCGATGGGCTTATTGCCGACGGCTACAAAATCGTGACATTGAGCGATCTGGTCAAGACGGATACATCGCTGAGCAAAAAGCTCACCTCGCTGACGAAGGTCACCATGCCCAAAAACGCCGTGTTCCCCCAGCTCGCCGAAGATGACGACACCACAGACTAGTCATGTAAGAACGTCCCCAATGACTATGTCACGGATGCGTCAGCATTTGGTATGCCTGCGATGTTTGGAGCATAAATTTGGCGCCACGGCGCGATGCTGATGCTATAGTTACTGCGGATAACAAGGGTCAAGAGAAAGGTTGCAGGTGAAATCCAAACCTCGACCATACAGTCGATGACCCCATGCAGGTGCTTCTTGCGCATGTACGGGGTGTGAGCGCCGAGCGGCGTGCCGCCCGCGCATGCGTATACATATCTAATAGTCCACGGACGGCGTGCCGGCATGGCCGCAGTCCGAAGGGATAATGATGGGGAGCACCAGTGAATTATCTGAGTGAGATGCTCAAACTGCCGGTCTTGGACGTCGATGGCGAAAAGCTCGGCGTTGTGAACGATTTTGGCATTGCTACCGGCGAAGTTTTTCCGCACGTGACGTCGCTCGCGTTCCGCGGACCCGGCAAGACGCCTTTTATGATCAGCTGGCGCAAATGGGTCGACCGTATCGACGAGACGGGTGTGCACCTTAAGTCGCCGGCCACCGAAATCCGTTTTTCGTACCTGCAGCCGACCGAACTCTTGCTCGCCCGCGATGTGCTCAACAAGCAGATTGTCGACACGCAGGGCATGAAGGTCGTGCGCGTAAACGACATCAAGTTTTCCATGTCGGGCGAAAATCAGCTGCGTCTGCTGGGTGCCGAAGTCGGCGCCCGCGGCCTGCTGCGCGCGATCAGCCCCGCACTCGAGCATGTCGTCGAGAGCTTTATGAAGCACCTGGGCAAACCGCTCGGCGAGGACATCATCGCCTGGTCCTACATGGACCTGCTCGACCGTTCGACTAAAAACATCCAGCTTTCGGTGTCGCACAAGACGCTCGGCGAGCTGCACCCTGCCGACATTGCTGACATTATCGAGCAACTCGACCCGCGCCTGCGTGCGCAGGTGTTCGCGCAACTCGATACCGCCCAGGCCGCCGAGGCCATCTCGGAGTTCGATGACGACGAGCTTATGACCGAGATGCTCGAGGGTCTGTCCGACACGGACGCATCGTCGATGCTGGCCATGATGGACCCGGACGACGCCGCCGACCTGATCGACGAGCTCGATTACGAGAAGGCCGAGAAGCTTCTGCGCCTGATGGGCGTTCAGGAGGAGAAGGCGATTCGTAACCTGCTGGGCTATGAGGACAACACCGCCGGCCGTATCATGACCTCGGAGTTTGTCTCCCTGCCCGCCACGGCGACGGTCGGTGACGCCATCGAGGCGATCCGCAAGCTCGATGAGGACTTCGAGAGCGTCTACTATGTCTATACCGAGGACCCGAGCGGCATGCTCACCGGCGTCCTTTCGCTGCGCACGCTCATCGTGGCCGACCGCGATGCCACGTTGGGCCAGCTGGCCTATCGCGACCTGGTGTATGTGTCGCCCGACGATGACCAGGAAGACGTAACGGACGAGATGACCAAGTACGACTTGGTCGCCATCCCCGTTTGCGACGAGAACCGTCACATTTTGGGTATCGTGACCTTTGACGACGCCATGGACGTTATCGCCGAGGAGCACCAGGAGGACCTGCAGATCGCAGGCGTCGGCTCGGGCGATAGCGCGTCCGACGACTCGACGAATGTGCTCAGCTGGTTTGTGCATCGCCAGTACTGGGTTGTCGTGTGGGGCATTGCCTCGTGCATCATGGCAACAGTGCTGGGGACGGCGCTGGGCTCCGCGCATCTGGTGGTGTTCCCCATGTGCGCCATGCCGCTCGTGTTGTTGGCTGCCTCGCGCATGGTGTCGTTCGTCAAGAATTACTTCCTGGAGTACGACGGCCATGACGATGAGCCCAAGCCGTATCTGGGATTTTTCTTCCAGAGCACGGGCATGGGCCTGATTCTGTCGCTCGTGACCTACCTGTGCGCCCAACTGGTGCGCACCGCCGCGTTCCTCGACGCGCCTATGTTTGAGGAGCAACTCTTTACCGGCTGCTTTAACATCGCGGCCATCGTTTGTCTGATTGGCAACATGAGCGCCGTGATTTACCTGATGGTGCTGTTCTGGCGTGATGAGCACGACCTCAATACGTCGGGCACCGCCATGAACGTCATTGCCGTCATGATTTCGTGCGTGGCGTACTGCATCGCTGCGGTGCTGCTTGCCATGTCAGTCATGGGTTAGGTGGTCGCGTGCAAAACACGAAGCAAAAGGCGAGCACCAAGCAAAAACTGACCATCGCGGCCATCTTTGGCGCCATGGGCCCTGGCCTTCTGGCGGCGCTTTCGGGCAATGACGCCGGTGGCATCGCCACGTATTCCAGCGCCGGTGCCAGCTATGGCTACAAGATGCTGTGGATGCTTCCTGTCATGACCGTGCTGCTTATCGTGACACAGGAGACTGCGGCGCGTTGTGGCTGCGTCACAGGCAAGGGCTTGGCCTCGCTCATTCGCGAGCGCTTTGGCGTGCGCAGGAGCGTGCTGGCCATGGCGGCGCTGCTGATCGCCAATACGGCCGTGACCATTTCGGAGTTTGCGGGTATCGCGAGCGGCCTTGCCCTCTTTGGTGTGCCGGCGAGCATCTCGGTGCCGCTGGTGGCGCTGCTGGTTTGGATGCTTACCATGTCGGGCAGCTTCCAGCGCATCGAGAAGATTCTGCTGCTGGTGAGCTGCGTGTTTGTGACCTACATTGTCGCTGCATTTATGGCTGGTCCCAGCTGGGGCGAGGTGGCGGTCGACCTGGTTGTGCCCAACATCCAAAATGACCCCAGCTACGTGTCGCTTGTGGTCGCAACGATCGGTACCACCATCGCGCCGTGGATGATTTTCTTGGCGCAGAACAACGTGGTCGATAAGAATGCGGGCGAGGACGATATCGTGTTGCAGCGTATCGACACCGTGAGCGGCTCGATCGCCGCCGATGTCATTGCTGGCTTTATTATCATCACGACCGGTACGGTACTGTTCCCCGCGGGTATTCAGATCAGCGATGCTGCCGACGCCGCCCGCGCGTTGGAGCCCATCGCGGGCCAGTGGTCCACGGTGCTGTTTGCCTCGGGGCTGGTCGCGGCGAGCTTCTTGGCCGCCTGTGTGCTGCCAGGCGTTACGTCCAGCGCCATCTGCGAGGCATTTGGCTGGGAGCGCGGTGCCGATCGCAGCTGGGACGAGGCCCCGGTCTATCGCGGCATCATTACGGCCATCATCGGCATCTCTGCCGTGCTGGTGCTCATGCCCGGTGTTGACCTGTTCCAGATTATGATGACCTCGCAGGTCATCAACGGCGTGCTGTTGCCCGTGGTTTTGGTGTTCCAGGTGGTTATTGCCGCCGATCGACACATTATGGGCGCCAACCGCAACGGCCGCGTGTGGAATGTGCTCACCTGGGCGACTATCGGTGTGATTACGGTGTTGACGGTCGTCATGTTTGTTCTGCAGGCGATGGGCTACAGCGCTTAACGCCCACTTTTGCTTCCGAACAGGTCGCAGCGATGGGCTGCGGCCTGTTTTTTGCCCACGGCCTCTCGGAGTCGGCTCGAAAAGAGCGATTTTGGGTTGTTTGCTGCGGGTAGAAGCAGATTTGGCTGCGCGTTACTTGTCGGTGCCCAGCTTGTGTGGCTTGTAGGCGAGGGCGTTGACGAGCGCATCGGTGGCGGATTTGACAGCCGCCGGCTGCGGATCGTTAACGTGATCCTCGGGATGCACGGGCAGGTCCTTCTTGACGGCATCGTGGATGAGCTTAAGGTACTCGGTCACACCCGCGTTCGAGAGGTGCGTGCCATCGCCATCGAACAGATCATTGCGGTTGGCACTATATCCGTACCAGTCGATAACGCGTACATTCTTGTAGCGCGTGGCGGCGTTGGCGATGGCCTGGTTCGTGGACCCGACCCACGGCTGCGGGCTACGCGTGTTTACAAACACGACAATACGCTGCTCGCCGGCGTCGGCCATGATTGCGTCGACCTGGGCGTCCGTTACCAAACCGTTGGTACCCAGGGCAAAGACCACGATCTTGCCGGCAAGGTTCTGCTGGATATAGCCCTCAAATGTCGCGCGGCCCGCATCAAACTGGCGGCCCTTTTCGGCATCGATGTGACTGTGGGGGAACACGCCGTCAAAGGAATCGACGGCGCGCAGCGACACGGAGTCGCCGATCATCAGCAGGTCGTATGATCCGTCGGGGAAGCCGTCGTTGTCCTTGTCGGTGTCATCGGCCGCCTGCTGGTCCTGGGGTTTTGCATTTTTGGCTTCCTTGTTTAGGATTTCGGCGCCCTCGCCGCTCAGCGCGGATGTGTCGGGCACAAAGACCAGGCCACCCAGCGCCACGACAAACACGACGCCGCAAACGGCGCACACGGGAATATGCGCGCGCACCCAGCTTGCGGGCGTGGTGGTGCCATCGCGGAATTCGGCGACAGTGTGGCCGAAGGCGCCCTTCCTAAACGGTGTTTCGATAAAGCGATAGGAGCACTCGGCTACGGCGACCACCACAAGTACCTGCAAGATGTACTGCCACCAGGGCGTATCGCTGATGTTGGCGACCGGGTTCATGAGCAGCAGCAGCGGATAGTGCCACAGATAGATGCTGTACGAGCGCTTGCCAACCCACACGAGCGGCTCGGCGGACAGCGCGCGGGCAACCATTCCCTGGGGCTGCACGCAGGCCGCGATGACCATGAGCGTGAGGATGGAGCATAACAGCGTGCCGCCGCGATACTGAAACGCGGTGTAGCCGTTGGTGAGCGCGACCATGGCGGCAAGGCCAACCAGACCCACGACGCCCAACACATCGATGGATGCGGGCGAGGACCAAAAGCGCACGAGGGCGCTCGGCTGTGCCGGGGTGGTATCGGCTGATTCGTCGACCTTCTTGCCAGGCTTGTCCTCGGCGTTCTTGCCATGCTTGGCGGCGCCAGCCAGGCGATTGAGTCCCAAACGATGAGCGAGACGCACCGGCGCCAGGTCGCGATCGGGGATAAAGGCCATCCAGGCACCCAGCAGCAGCGAGAACACGCGGGTGTCGGTGCCGTAGTACACGCGGCTGGGGTCGGCGGCAGGGTTGTAAAGCACCATCATGGCGAGGGCGGATGCCGCGGCAAGGCCCAGAACCACGCGGCGCGTGTTGGGCTTGCTCACATGCATGGATACCATGGCAAACAGCAGTGGCGGCCAAATCAGGTAGAACTGTTCCTCGATGGCAAGCGACCAAAAGTGCGTGAGCGGCGATGGGTCGCCCAGAGCATTGAAGTACGAGACGTTTTGGGCAATCTGCCACCAGTTGTTGAAGAACAACAGCGACGGCAGGATGTCGGGGCGCATCTTGGTGAGCATCACGTGGTTAAAGATGGTGCACAGCGCGCAGGTCACGAACACTACCGTTACCACGGCGGGGACCAGGCGACGGATGCGGCGAATCCAGAAGCTCTTAAGGTCGATGCGGCCGGTCTTAGCGACTTCGTTGAGCAGCAAGCGCGTGATCAGATAGCCCGAAAGCACAAAGAAGATCGTGACGCCGAGCAGGCCGCCCTGAGCCCACGTGAGGTTGAGGTGATAGAGCACCACCGCGACGACGGCAAGCGTGCGCAGGCCGTCGAGGGCGGGGATATAGCGAGATTTGGGGCGCGTGGGCGCCTGTTCTTTTGCGGCGCTGTTGGTGCGGTCACCCTTGTTGGCGGGCTCGCGATGAGAGTCTGCGGCGCGGCGCGGCTCGGTGGCTTGTCGGTTAGCGCGCGAACGTTCGTGTGGCGCTCGTTGATCGCTCGCGTGGCGTGAGCTGCGCGAGCTCGATCGCGGGAATTGTTCCATAAAACTTCATCCAATGACGAGAATAATCAGCACGCCTTCATTGTAGCCGCCTGCTCCTGTGAATGCTTGCTGCCGGCGCAAGCTCAAGCGCGCGTCCACATCAAAGTGAACTAAAGTTATAGAGGCGCGAGAGCGCACGATTGACGGCCAACAGCGGGCGCAGAGCCCGCGGACGAGGAGGTTTCCATGGCAGATTGCGGCATCGTTGCGGTGTTCGGCAGCATGAACATGGACCTTTCGGTGGCGTGCGAGCGCATGCCGCGTGCGGGCGAGACCGTCGGCGGCAGCGGATTTATCACCAACGCCGGCGGCAAGGGCGCCAACCAGGCCGTGGCAGCTGCGCACATGGGCGCGCGCACGTGCATGATCGGCGCGGTCGGGCGCGATGCGTTTGGCACGTCGCTCGTGGCGGGGCTCCAAGATGCTGGCGTGGACTGTGACTTTGTGGCGCGTCGCGATGATGTGGAGACGGGAACGGCGACCATCATTCGCTGTGAGGGCGACAACCGCATCGTGCTGTCGCCGGGCGCCAATCATGCGCTTGCGGGCGAGGACGTTGCCCGCGCGCTGAGACGCCTGGTGGCCGATGAGCTCGACGGCGACGCCAGCGAGATTGCCCCGGCTGCCGGAAGCGTCTTTATCGCCCAGGGCGAATGTGACCTTGCGGCGACTGCCGAGGCGCTTGTTTGCGCTCACGAGCTGGGGTTCTATACGGTCTTTAATCCGGCGCCTGCCTGTGAGTTGCCTGCGGAGGTCTGGTCTGCAGTCGACCTGGTCTGCCCCAACGAGACTGAGTGCCAGGTGCTGACGGGCATCTTGCCCGCGGATGATGCGAGCTGCGTCGCGGCGCTCAATGCCCTGCTCGCCAAGGGTGCCGGAGCTGCGGTCATCACGTTGGGCGGCGCCGGGTCGGTTACGCTTGGCGATGACGGCGAGCCGCTGCGCATGCCGGCGCTGTCGAGCGCGGTGGTCGATACGACGGCCGCGGGCGATACGTTTATCGGTGCGCTTGCCGCGGCTCGTCTGGAGGGCCTGCCGCTCTTTGAGTGCATGGCGGTGGGCGCACGCGCCGCGGCGGTGACGGTGTCGCGCCTGGGCGCACAGCAGTCGATTCCCACGCGTGCCGAAGTTGAGCGCGTGTTTGATTTAGACGATTTAGTACAAGACGGAGAAGCGGAGTAGAACAATGGGAATTAAGAAGCTGATCCTTGATCTGGATATGGG
>DBFZVF010000009.1:0-5670 GCA_048519165.1 Collinsella sp. | reverse complement strand
ACATATGTCCAGCAAAACGGGTGGTAGCCGGTACGGCTACCACCCGTTTGTCTCATATCTGGCACATGGCAGGCCAACTACTTCTTAATGCCGCGTCCCAGACGCTTGGCAACCGATGCAACGACCTCCTCGCTGGCCGGCCCGCAGCTCACGCAGCCGTCATGAGCACGCATCTGCCCGGTGACCTCGTCCATCGCGAGCGGCGCCACCTTCTCGAGCTTAAAGCCCTTGCCGGCGCGCATGTTCTCCTTGGCCACGCTGATCATGAGCTTAATGCGGTTGAGCTGGTTGACCTCGGACGCACCGGGGTCGTAGTCCACCGCGACGATATTGCTCTCGGGGTGCTGACGGCGCAGCTCCTTGATCACGGCCTTGCCCACCACGTGATTGGGCAGGCACGCGAAGGGCTGCGTGCAGATGATGTTGGGCGCGCCATGGTCAATCAGGTCAAGCATCTCGGCCGTGAGCAACCAGCCCTCGCCCATGTTGTTGCACACCGAAAGCACCGTACGGGCCTTGTCGGCCATGGTGCCGATGCGCTCGGGCGCCTCAAAGCGGCGGGACTTTTCGAGCATCTCCTCCACCGGCGTACGCATCCAGTCCACGAGTTTGATGAGCGCCTGCATACCAGCGCGCGTGGTAGCAGAGCTACCCAGCTCATCCTTCTGCAGCTCGGCGTTGCTCATGGAGTACAGGAAGAAGTCGAGCAGGCCCGGCACCACAGCCTCGCAGCCCTCGCGCTCGATGACATCGACCACGTGGTTGTTGGCTGTGGGGTGGAACTTGACCAAGATCTCACCGACCACGCCCACGCGCGGCTTGGTGCCCTCGCCCACGAGCGGCATGGTGTCGAACGCGCGGATGGCCTCGCGGCACAGCTTGGTGTAGTTGTGGCGGTTGAACTTGGGCGCCAGCTTGCGGGCTCGTGCCATGTACTCCTCGTAGAGTGCGTTGGCAGCGCCGGGCGTGGCCTCGTACGGGCGGCAGCGGTAGAGCATCTGCATCATCACGTCGCCAAAGAGCACCGCGTACACGGCCTGCTTAAGCAGCGCCGGCGTAATCTTAAAGCCGGGGTTGTCCTCGCCCAGCGCCACGGCCGAAAGCGAGATCACCGGAATCTCGGGGTGGCCGCTCTCGCGCAGGGCCTTGCGGATGAGCGCGATGTAGTTGGTGGCACGGCAGCCGCCGCCGGTCTGGCTGATGACCACAGCTGTCTTGGACAGGTCGTACCGACCGCTCTCGATGGCCTCCATAATCTGGCCCGTCACCAGGATCGACGGGTAGCAGATGTCGTTGTTCACGTAGCGCAGGCCGGCCTCGACGGCGTCGTGATCGGTCGAGGGCAGCAGCTCCAAGTTGTAGCCAGCACCACGGAACACCTCTTTGACCAGGTCAAAGTGGATCGGCGCCATCTGCGGGCACAGGATGGTGTAGCCCTCCTCGCGCATCTGCTCGGTAAAGGGCACCTTGGGCCACGCGGTCGAAGCACTCTCACGCTGCGCCTCAAACGTGTACTTGCGGCTCGCGAACGCGGGGGCATCCGTGGAGGGCGCCACCGGCGCGGCATCGCCTTGCTCGTAGGCCTCGCCCGCGGCCGTGGCATCGGCCAGGCGCTCGGCCTCCTGGTCCTTGAGCGCCGCCATGAGCGAGCGAATACGGATACGCGCGGCGCCCAAGTTGGACACCTCGTCAATCTTGAGCACGGTGTAAATCTTGCCGCTGGCCTCCAGGATCTCCTGCACCTGATCAGTGGTCAGAGCGTCCAGGCCGCAGCCGAAGGAATTGAGCTGGATCAGGTCCAGGTCGTTGCGCATCGTCACAAAACGGGCGACGGCGTACAGGCGGCTGTGATACATCCACTGGTCGACGACGCGAATCGGACGCTCGGGCTTTACCAGATGCGCAAGCGAATCCTCGGTAAAGACCGCAAAGCCAAAGCTCGAGATAAGTTCGGGCAGGGCGTGGTTGATCTCGGGGTCGTTATGGTAGGGACGACCGGCGAGTACGATGCCGTGGCCGCCATGGTCCTCGACCCACTTAAGAGCCTCCTCGCCCATGGTCTGGATATCCTCGTGGAAACGCGCATCGGCCTCAAAAGCAGCGTTGACGGCGGCATCGACCTCGGAGCGCGTGATCTTGGGACCGCGCACGCGACCGCGACCGGCTTGCGCATCGGCCACACGGTCGACGGCGAGCACCTGGTACAGACGGCGCTTAAGCTCGGTCTTATCGTGATACGGCACAAACGGATACAGGAACTCGATGTTCTGTTCGCGAATCTCGTCGATGTTGAGCGCCAGCGCTGTGGGGTAGCTCATGACGATGGGGCAGTTGTAACAGTTGCCAGCCGTCGGATCCTCCTTGCGCTCCCAGCGCACGCACGGCATCCAGATGAAGTCGACATCGCGGTCGATAAGGTTCATCACATGGCCGTGGCTCATCTTTGCCGGGTAGCACACGCTCTCGGACGGCATGGACTCGATGCCCGCCTGGTAGGTCTTTTTGCTCGACTGGTCGGACAGCTGCACGCTAAAGCCCAGGCGCGTAAAGAACGCGTGCCAGAAGGGGTAGTTCTCGTACATGTTGAGTGCACGCGGGATACCCACGGTGCCGCGCGGGGCCTCGTCGGGACTCAGGATCTCGCGGTTAAAGAGCAGCTCGTTTTTCTTTTTGAAAAGGTTGGGGGCCTCAGTCTTTTGCTTTTTGTGGCCGGCGCCCTTCTCGCAGCGGTTGCCGGTAATGAAGCGCCTGCCGCCGCCAAAGTCGTTGACGGTAAGCTGGCAGTTGTTAGAACAACGGCCGCAGCGGACATGCTTTTGCGTCACGGTGAGGTGCGCGATGTCCTCGGCCGAAAGGATGGTCGAGGTGCCGTCGGCGCCGGCGCGATCGCGGGCGAGCAGGGCCGCACCGTAGGCGCCCATGCAGCCGGCGATGTCGGGGCGTACGGCATGAACGCCCGTGAGCTGCTCAAACGCGCGCAGTGTGGCATCGGACATAAAGGTGCCGCCCTGGACGATCACCTGGTTGCCGATCTCCTTGGGGTCGCGCAGCTTAATGACCTTGAACAGGGCATTCTTGATGACGGAATAGGACAGGCCGGCCGCGATGTCGCCCACCGTGGCGCCTTCCTTTTGCGCCTGCTTGACGCGCGAGTTCATAAAGACCGTGCAGCGGCTGCCCAGGTCGACGGGAGCCTTAGCATGGATGGCGGCATCGGCGAACGCGCGCACGTCCATGTTCATAGACACGGCGAAGCTCTCGATAAAGCTGCCGCAGCCCGACGAGCAAGCCTCGTTGAGCATGATGTGCTCGATGACGCCGTCCTTGACGCGCAGGCACTTCATGTCCTGGCCGCCAATGTCTAGGATGAACTCGACGCCGGGCAGGAATGCCTTGGCGCCACGCAGGTGCGCAACGGTCTCGATCTCGCCGGAATCGGCCTTGAGGGCCTCGATGAGCAGCGCCTCGCCGTAGCCCGTGGTGGTCACGTGGCCGATGGTGCAGCCGGCGGGGATGTGGTTGTAGAAATCGGCCATGATGACCTTGGCCGTGCCCAGGATGTCACCGTTGTTGTTGCCGTACCAGGTGTGCAGCAGCTGACCGTCCTCGCCCACGAGCGCGGCCTTCATGGTGGTGGAACCGGCGTCGATACCGATGAACACGCGGCCGGTGTAGCCGTCGAGCTTACCCTTGGGGACGACCTCGGTGTCGTGGCGAGTCTTGAACTCGGCAAAATCCTCGTCGGTGGCAAAGAGCGGATCCAGGCGCTCGACCTCGGCACCCTGCGTGTCACCCAAGCTGTCGATGGCCTCGATGAGCTGCGGGAACGTGCTGAGCTTGTTGGACTCGTGCGCCATGGCGGCGCCGCTCGCCACAAACAGGTGAGCGTTTTGGGGCACAATGCGGTGCTCTTCGTCCAGGTTGAGCGTGAGGTAGAAGCGGTGGCGCAGCTCAGAGAGATACTGCAGCGGGCCGCCCAGGAAGGCGACGTTGCCGCGAATGGGACGGCCGCACGCCAGGCCCGAGATGGTCTGGGTCACGACGGCTTGAAAGATGGAGGCCGCCACGTCCTCGGGGCGGGCGCCCTCGTTGAGCAGCGGCTGGACGTCGGTCTTGGCAAAAACGCCGCAGCGGCTGGCGATGGGATAGATGGTGGTGGCGTTGGCCGCGAGTTCGTTAAGGCCGCTGGCGTCGGTGTGCAGCAGGGTTGCCATCTGGTCGATGAACGCGCCCGTACCGCCGGCACAGGTGCCGTTCATGCGCTGCTCGATGCCGTTGTCGAAGTAGATGATCTTGGCGTCCTCGCCGCCCAGCTCGATGGCGACATCGGTGGCCGGGATGAGGGTCTCGACAGCGCGCTTGCTGGCGATGACCTCCTGGACAAACTCCAGGTCGAGCCACTGGGACAGCAGCAGGCCGCCCGAGCCGGTAATGGCGCAGGTCATCTGGGCCGTCGGCAGCACGGTCGCAGCGCCCTCGAACAGGTCGCGGGCGCAGGCGCGGACGTCGGTGTGGTGGCGCTGGTACTTGGCGTAGACGATCTGGTTGTCGTCGTTGAGGACGGCAAGTTTAACGGTGGTGGAGCCCACGTCGATGCCCAGGTGCAAGTTGCCACGAGCGTTCTCGGGGTTGAAGATCGCGCCTTCGGGGGCCTGGCCGGCGGCTACGGGCTCGGTGGCGGTGGCGGGCTCGCTAGCGACGGACGTCTCCCCTGCCGCGTTCTTGGCATCGGCAACTGCCTCGGCAACTTTCTCGGCAGCCGCGGTCGCGGCCTTCTGCGCGGCGTCCACCACGGCGGGCGCGGCCTCGCGTGCAGCAGCGACCATGCGGTCCTTGATGCCCTCGACGAGTTTGCTCATTGTCTCTCCTCTTAGTTGTTGGACTCGACGGTTGCGGCGGTGTCGGCCGCGTCCTCGAGCTGCAGGTTCAATAGCTTCATGCCGTATTCCGGCACGTTGATATCGATGGGTTGGCCATACAGGTCACCAGGGCGCACAAAAGCGAGCACCGTCATAATGCGCGCCATGGCCTCAGGCGATTCGGTGAGCCCACGCTCAAACCAGCGCTGAATCATGCCGACCTCGGCGCTCACGACGTAGGTGACGTAGTAGTCAAAGAACGTGCCCAGCGCCAGGCCCAAAATGCCCGTCTGCGCACGCGGCACCACAGCCTCACGCGCGGTGTCGATGATCCTTTTAATGAAGGCCTGGTCGCCGCCCGGACCCAGCAGCGCACCGATTAAGTCGCGATTGGCCGCAAGATAACGCAGCAGCTCAACCGAACCGGGTGCCGGCTCGAGCTCATCGATGTTGTGATAGAGGTCGGGCAGCTGAGCTGCGGTGATGAGCTCAATGCGCTCACGGATCTCGGCCAGCAAGCCGTCCTCGATTTGATTGATAAAGTCGGGGATATCGCGGTAATGCGAATAGAACGTGCGACGCGTAAGGCCAGCGCGCTCGGTGAGCGACGCGACATTAATGCGCGAAAGGTCGCCGCTTTCGGCAAGCTCGCTAGCAAGTGCCTGGCGAAGGGCACGCTGCGAGCGAAGGGACCGGCGATCGCATTTCTCGAGCTGGGACAAGCGTCCTCCTTGTTACTCAACCTGTGCGCTATTGCACAGTGCGAGTATTATTGCACACCGTGTGCATCAACACGTAAAGGCAATATTTT
>DBFZVF010000008.1:0-2908 GCA_048519165.1 Collinsella sp. | reverse complement strand
AGCTGGGCCTGCGTAACCTCCTCCACAAACACGCGGCGGACCTCGACATCGGGCAGGTCGGG
The DNA here is from genome assembly GCA_048519165.1 of Collinsella sp. GTDB lineage: Bacteria > Actinomycetota > Coriobacteriia > Coriobacteriales > Coriobacteriaceae > Collinsella. Next base: position 2,846 of record DBFZVF010000008.1, on the reverse strand, counting down.
GCTATCGACCTGCTCTTCCTTAATCTCCTTAATAAACTTGGGCGCCACCGGCTCGGGATGCACGCTCTCGAGCTCCTGCAGGTTGCGCTCGTCGTCGGTCAGACTCTTAAAGACGGTGTAGTTGTTAATGAGGTTGGTGTACATCTGCACCATGTACTCGTCATCGAACGCCAGCGCCTGCTGCTGCACGTCGATGTTGTAGCCCACCTTGTCGTAGCGCTCCATAAACTGCCACAGCTGGTAGCACTTGCGGTAGTTGGGGTCTTTCATGATGAGGTTGGTGCGCTGGATGGGGCTGCGGACCGCGCTGCACCCGTTCATGATCTGGCAGAACGACGCACCGCGCAGCGCCATGACCAGACGGCGCACGCGGTCGATGCGCATAAAGACGTCCATGTTGTCGGCATCGTTCTCGGCAAAGCTCTGGCGGTTCTTGACCGTCATCTCGACGTTGTACTCAATCTCCTCGTACGCGTCGTCGATCTTGCTGTGCATCTTAAAGCGGTTGCGGATCTCGTTGCCCGTCGACCAAAAGATCACGTCGGTACGCTTGTCTACAAACGTCAGCAGGCGCTGAATCAGGTGGTAGATAAAGCGGTTCTCGTACAGGTCGTACGTCTCGACGGTACTGACGTTGAGGATGCGCGTGGGATGGACGCCGCCATCGTCGCTCGGCGCCAAAAACTGCGTGTTCTGGCTCAGGTGACGGACGCTGTCGGCGCTGATCTTTTTGGCGAGCGAGACCGGCACCACCTCTTCCTCGGTGGTGATAAAGCGGCGCGGATTTTCGATGATGGTGTTGATGGCGTCGAGCGAGTCCTCGATCATGCTAATCCACTCCTCATCCACCACCTTGACGAGTTCCTCGCGCTGCTGCTCGATCGTGGTGCCCGAGGCCTGCGCCATCTCAAACAGATAGCGGAAGTAGCGGCTGTCCTCCTGGATGGGCTCCATCTGCTCGGAGAAGCTGGTATAGAGGTCCTGAATGGTCTCGGACATGGGTTACTCCATAGGTTGGATCGATTGGTAAGGGGCGGGGCGACGTCACGTAGGGCAAACGCTACTGATTGTCTTGTCCCACGCCCCGCGTTTGCGGCATTAGTAGAAGTTCTGGATCCGCTGCAGATACATGACGGAATCGGGCAGGCCGCCCTCGCCAAAGGTCTTCTCGATGTACTCGATCAGGCCCTTCATCTCGTCGCGCACAAAGCTCACGTTCATGGACTCAAACTTTTTGAGCACCTTGCGGGCAATGATGTAGTCCATGCCGCCCAGCTCGGTGCCGCCGCATGCCACGTACACGGGGATAAAGTCGTACATCTGCTTGATGATACGGTTACCAAAGGCCAGCTTAAAGCGGGTCTGCAGGTACTGGTCCAGCTTGTGCATCTTCTCGAGCAGCTCGTCGTCGATCACGTACTCGACCTTGGCCTTTTGGAACAGATACTGCAGATGCTCGGCCGTCACGTGCACGCGCTCGTGCGGCTCGCATTCAAACGCGTCGGCGCGCTCGTTGAGCTCAATGGGGATTGCGCGGTCGTACACCTTGTCCGTGATGGTAAAGGTGGAGTCGTCGTTGTTGGCCGTGCCGATGAACCACAGGCTGTCGGGGATGGTGAGCTTGCCGTCGTGCAGGCCCTTGGGGTCGGCCGCCCACTGGGTAGGCACCAGGTCGAGCACCCACTCGTCGTGGCTGGGCATCTCGAGCACCGACAGGATCTCGGCAAAGTAGTACTCCACGCGGGCGAGGTTCATCTCGTCGAGCACGATCATGGACGGGTCTTGGCGAAGGCCCGCCTCGTACACGGCGCGGAGGAACTCGGTCTCGTTAAAGCGCTTGGAAAACTCGTTGAAGTAGCCCAGCACCTCGGTGCGATCGCGAAAACTCGGCTGCACCGACACGATGGTTGCGGGGTTGTCCAGATAGCGGCTAAAGCTGTATGGCAGCGACGTCTTACCGGTACCCGAAATGCCCTCCAGAATCAGCAGCTTGGAGGCGGCCATGCCGGCCACAAAGCGGCGGATGACCTCGGGCGTGTAGTAGAGCTTCATCTGGCTGCAGGCGAACGCGCGGAAGCTGTCGACAAAGTCCTCCAGCGAGATGGCATCGTCGTAGACCGGGGGCTCCCAGTCGCGGTACTTAAGGTCCACAAGGGACAGCTTGGGGAAGCGGTTGGCCTGGGCGATCTCTTTTTCCTCGGCAAGAGTCTTGGCCTCGACGGTGGCCTTGGCCATAGCGGCCGCGGCGTCCTTGACGCCCTCGCCATCGAGCGCGAGCGACGCGTTGCCCGACACCACGGCAGCCGTGGCGCCCTCGCTCGCAGGCGCGCCCGCGGCGGCGCCCACCACGTTGCCCACCGTGGGCAGGTGGTCGTCGGCCAGGGCCGAGGCGCCCACGTACGGAATCTGCTTGGTGCCGCCCATGGCATTGACCTTGAGCGCCAGCAGCTTGTTCTTCTCGTCCATGAGGTCGAGCACCTGCTTGTTGAGGCGGCCGATCTCGCGATAGAGCGCCTTGTTGGACGTGTCGTCGCGATGCAGGCGGCGGTTGATGCGGTAGCGGTGGACCAGAATGGCCACAATCAGCACGGGGACCGCGATGAGCATGGCAAGCAGAATGACCGCGCCGATCTTGCCCACCAGGTCAAACGTGGTGAAGTAGGTCATAAAGATGTTGAAGTACTCAACCCAGCCAAACACCAGCAGGTTAAGGATGGAGCTCACGACGGCAACGACGTTGTAGACGACCTTTGCCAACAGCTCCCAGGCAAATCCCAGAAACTCACTCACCGTCGGTACCCTCCTGCTTGGACGCGCTCATCGCCGCCTCGGCCTCGGCCTTCAGA
>DBFZVF010000007.1:0-8679 GCA_048519165.1 Collinsella sp. | reverse complement strand
ATGCTGCCGGTTCGACCGGCGCGCCACGGGTCAAGATGCACTAGGCCTGGACGAAGTCCGGGCCCGCGCCTTTAGACGCGAGCCCGGGGCCCGTGGGTTATACCCTAAGAGCAAACCACCCTTTTTAAGGGTGGTTCTGATTGCCGATGCGCCCCTAAACGTGCGTTTTGCTGACGTGCTGACCAAAACCTTGCCACGAGCTTGACGGGCCGGTCAGCTTTTGGTCGGCAATTGGTTTGACACTCAAAACCAAGATCGCGATCGCACCGTTTTGCTGCTTGCCCGCTCGGACAATGGTGCTACGGGCATCCGCCCGGTGCTACCTTGAGAGGAGCGGCCGTGAACAAGAGCAAGCGCATCGCCATCAGTCTAATCGCGGGCGTGCTCGCCGCGCTGCTCTGCATGGTCTACGCATCGTCGATTCGCTCGCAGGCTGAGCAGGTCCAGGCCGAGACGCTGGCCAAGTATGGCGGCGATCGCGTCGAGGTGTGCGTCGCGGCGCGTGATATCGATGTGGGCGAGACCCTCGACGAGACCAATGTCATAACCCAGGAATGGCTGGCGAGCCTGTTGCCGCGCGATGCGGCGACCGAGCTGCGCCAGGTGCGCGGCGACGTGACGACCTCGCGCATCCCTAAAAATGCCGTGATTTGCGATGTCTACACCAAGGCCGAAACCCACACGCTCGAGGTGCCCAAAGGCAAGGTCGCCGTTTCGGTGGCGGTCGATGCCGAGCATTCGGTCGGGGGCGCCACGGGCGTGGGCAGCTACGTGGACGTGTACGTGCAAAAGGACGGCGTGACCGATCGGCTGTGCGGCGCGCGCGTAATCGATACCAGCGAAGATGCCGGCGCCACGCGTGAAGGCAAGATCGAATGGGTGACGCTGGCGGCCGACCCCGAAGACGTTAAGGAATTGCTGGGGGCCTCGGGTAAGGGGACGGTCAGTTTGACGATTCCCGCCACGGTGCGCGACAAAAAGAGCGGAGGCGACGAGTGATGAAAGCGATCTGGCTTGCATGCTGCGCGTGCGGTGATTACGGATTGCTGCAGCGGGAAGTCGAGGGCCGCGATGCGGCCGCGCAAGTGCTTCGCGTGGGCGACCTGGATGGGCTGGTGTCCATGGCACGGGCGTTTCCGTCGCGTCGCGGGGCGGCGATTATCGCGGCAGCCCTGTTCGATGCCGAAGACGTGCGAAAGACCGTTGCGCGCCTGACGGCCGAGGGCCGCGTGAGCCGCGTGGTCGTACTGATAGAGACGCTCGATCCTTCGGATATCGAGGGGCTGTTTCGCGCAGGGGCGACCGAGGTTATCGCTGCGCGCAGCATATGCGGCAACGGGCGCGCGGGCGAGGGAACGGTTGATTACGGCCGGTGTATGACGATTGAGCCCGATGCTTTTGTTGATAGGGAACCCGGGGCGCCTCGCGCTACAAGAGGCCCGCGTGTTGATGATTGTGGAAAAGCGGAAGCCGAGCATGGTCGGTGTCCCCGGGACCCCCTTGCATACGATGAAGTCGGAGAGCCGGTGCCGTATGGCGAGGATCTTTTGGCTGTAGATATGGGATACGTGCATGGCGTGAGCCTGGTCGATGAGCTCGACGGGGTTGAGGGACTTGCCGGGAACGACAATGTTCGTGTCGATGCGACCGTGAAGTCCCCAGATTCGGCCCCGCGGACCGAGCAGCCTGCCATGCCGGCTTGGGCGCAGCATATGAGCGCTGCCGGGGAGACAGGGACGTTGCCGCCCGTGCCGGCGCCGCCTGCCCCCACGCCGTCGGCGGATGCCGCCGCTTCGTCGCATCGAGCCCCGGTTGTCTGCGCCGTCTCGGGTTCGGGCGGTTGCGGCAAGTCGACGATCGTCGCCGCCATGGCGCACGCGGCGTCGCTGCTGGGCCTGCGCGCTGCCGTGCTCGACTTGGACCTGATGTTTGGAAACCTCTACGACCTGTTGGGTGCCGATGCCCCGCATGACATGGCGACGCTTATCGAGCCATCGGCTGCGGGCGCACTTGCCGAATCGGACATCGTGGCCGCCTCGATGCGCGTGGCTCCGGGCGTCACGCTTTGGGGCCCGGTCGCCGCGCCCGAACAGGCCGAGCTCATGGCGCGTCCGGTAGAGCTGCTGCTCGACGTCTTGCGCCGCGAATCCGACGTGGTTCTTGTCGACACCTCGGTCTTTTGGGGTGACGCCGTGGCGGCCGCGGTGGCGGCAAGCGACCGTTGTCTGGTCGTGGGCGATCCATCGGTGTCGTCTGCGACGTCCGCGGCACGCGTTATCGAACTGGCGAGCCGTGTGGGCGTGCCGCGTACGCGCATGAGCGCCGTATTCAACCGGTTTGGCGCGCGCGGCGCTGACGAGGACGTCGCCATGCGCTTTGAGATTGCCTGCGCGTTGAGCTCCAAGATCCGCATCGCCGACGGCGGGCAGGACTTGGCGGCGCTCATGGCATTCGGCCGTGCTGACGAGGCAGTGGGCCAAACCAGCGCTTTTGCCACCAGCGTGCGCGAAGCCGCGCGCAAGATGCTCGTGGAGCTGGGCTGCGCCGTCGGTCCCTGGAGCGATATGGTCACCGACCGTGCGACGCGTACCGAGCGCCCGCGCATCCGTCTTCCCTGGTCGCGCGAGGGTGATTCGCGATGAGTTTGCAAACAAGGATTAAGGAAGCCGGTGCGGCCGCGGCGACAGTGCCTGTTGATGCGGGACGCCACCGTGCCGTCAAGCGCCGCACCAAACGCGCCGTGATGGACCGCATGGGCTATGACGAGGTGGCGCGTATCAGCGCATACATCGATCCGGCGCGCGCCCGCTCGGAATTGCGTCCTGCGGTGGAGGCGGCGCTCAACGTGGAGGAGGCGATCGACCTGGCGACGCCCGAGCGCGAGACCATCATTGACGAGATTTTGGATGACGTGGTGGGCCTGGGCCCGCTGCAGCCGCTCATCGAGGACGACACCGTCACCGAGATCATGGTCAACGGTTGTCGCTCGGCTTTCTTTGAGCGCGGCGGCGTCTTATATCCCATCGAGCATGCGTTTGAGGACGATGAGCAGATCCGCGTGCTCATCGACCGCATCATCTCGCCGCTGGGTAGGCGCATCGACGAGCGCAGCCCCATCGTCAACGCTCGCCTCAAGACGGGCTATCGCGTCAACGCGGTGATCCCGCCTGTGGCGATCGATGGGCCAATCCTCACCATCCGCAAGTTCTCAGACCGCATCTGTTCGTTGGACGAGCTTGTGGGCCTGGGGTCGCTACCGCTTTGGTATGCGCAGCTGCTGTCGTGTGCGGTGTCGCTGCGTCAAGATCTGGCGGTTGCGGGTGGCACGGGATCGGGTAAGACCACGCTGCTCAACGCGCTGTCGTGCGAGATATCCACCGGCGAGCGCATCGTGACGATCGAGGATTCCGCCGAGCTCAAGTTTGCGCATCACCCGCATGTGGTTCGCCTGGAGGCGCGCGAGGCTTCAATTGAGGGCGAGGGCGCGGTGACAATTCGCGACCTGGTGACCAACGCCCTGCGCATGCGTCCTGACCGTATTGTGGTGGGCGAGGTGCGCGGCGCGGAATGCTGCGACATGTTGCAGGCCATGAACACTGGGCACGACGGATCGCTCACCACGCTTCATGCGGGCACCGAGCAGGAGACCGTGGTGCGTTTGACGTTGCTTGCGCGCTATGGCATCGATCTGCCGAGCGAGCTTATCGAGGAGCAGATTGCCATGGCGCTCGACGGCATCGTGATGTCCGAGCGTCATGCGGACGGCAGGCGTTTCGTGTCCTCCTATTCGGGGGTGCGACGCGGCGCGTCGGGCGGCGTGGAGCTTGAGCGCTACGTGACGTTCGATGCCGCCACGCGCACCTGGACGCTCGATCGCGAGCCTCCGTTTATCGCGGAGGGCCTGCGCTCGGGAACGCTCACACAAGAGGAGGTGGACGAATGGAGATCGTTGTGCCCCTCGTCGTAGGGGGCTTGACGGGGCTTTCGGCCGCGGTGGCGTGTGGGGCGGAGCCTCGTGCGCCGCGCGTGCCGCCGGCGGAGCTGGTCAGTCATGCGCTTGAGTCGGTTGCCGAGAGGCTGCCGCGCGAGTTGGTAGAAAACGACCTGCTAAAAAAGATTACCCGCTCCTGGGCGGCGCTGGTTCCAGCACATCGCCTTGGCCTTGTTATCGAGGATGACGAGGCGCGCCTGGCATGCTTGCTGCTATCGAGTGGTGTCTGCGGCATTGCCCTGACTGTCGTATCGCTGTCGCCCATCGGCTTTGTCCTGGGGCTGCTCGCACCGTTTGGCGTAGGCGCCGCTCGCGACACCTTCGACCGTCGCCGCGAGCAACACGATGTGGAAGAAGCCATGCCCGAGGCCTTTACGGCACTCTCTATGTCGCTCGCCTCGGGTCATTCGCTGGCCCAGGGCATGAGGTTTGTGGGAACTCACGCGCAAGAGCCAGTGCATACCGAGTTTTTGCGCGTGGCGACGGCGATCGACTGCGGCGTCTCGGCGACTGATGCGTTGGATGACCTACTCGACCGTATCGATGCCCCCGGCCTTTCGCTTGTCACCTTGGCGCTCAAGGTGTCGCAGCGAACCGGTGCCCCGCTTGCCGACCTGTTGTCCGAGGCGTCGAGCATGGTGGGGGAGCGCATTGAGCTCAAGCGCCGCTTGGACGTCAAGACATCGCAGGCTCGTATGTCGGCACACATGGTCTCGGCGATGCCGGCGGGTATGTGCGCGGTGCTGGCGCTGCTTTCGGCCGACTTTCGCCGCGGCCTTGCGACGCCGGCGGGTGCCGGTGCCGTGGTACTGGGACTTGCCCTCAACGCCGTCGCCCTGGTGGTCATCCGACGCATTATGCGGGTGGAGCTATGAGCGCCCTGGTCGGGGTCGCGGCATGCCTGTGCGCGCTCAGCGTGTTTGTCGCGACGGGGCTCAATCGTGCGGATGCATGCAAGATCGCCCAGGTCTGCAAACGCGAGGCGCTGCTGGTTGTTGCGGCTGCCCGATCGGTGACCGATGTCCTGGTAGCACGGTTGAGGGGCATGCTCGGCACGGGTGGTACGGCGCAGGTGTCGCTTGGCGAGGTGTCCGAGATGATCGACGTGGTGCGTCTGGGGCTTTCGGCCGGCCTTTCGTTCGATGCGGCGCTTGAGGTTTTTTGCGCCAATCGCCGATCGACGTTGGCGCTCCGCCTTGAGCGAGCCTGCATGGCATGGCGTGTGGGCGTAGGGACGCGAGAGGATGAGCTTCTGGCGGCCGCGCGCGACCTGGATGTGCGGGCGCTCGAGACCTTTGCCATCACAGCGGGGCAGGCACTTGCCCTCGGTGCCCCGCTTGCCGAGACGCTGGCGGCTCAAAGTCGCGAGGTTCGCGCGGCCCATCGCGCTGCAGTCGAGCGCGAGATAGAGCGCGCGCCGGTCAAGCTGCTGATTCCCACCGGCACGCTCATCTTGCCGGCGTTGCTTCTGTCCATATTGGGCCCGCTGCTGGGAGCAGGCGGGATGATGTAGGGAGGAATACATGAATACGATGACTGACGTTGCTGACAAGGTCTGGAGCTGGGTGTTTTACCAGTCAATTCACGCTCGCCAGCGTGCCGAGGAACTGCTGCGGGAGGAGAGTGCGCAGGGCACCACCGAGTACGCCATCCTGGTCGGTGTGCTCGTGGTGATCGCCATCATTGCCATCGTCGCATTTAAGGGCAAGGTCCAAGATCTATGGAGCGCTATCAGCGAGGGCATCAACAGCCTGTAGAGGGTGCCCGTCCCGTCGGCGCGTTGCTGGTGCTCGCCTGTGCGGTCGTGGCGGTGGCAGTGGCGGTTTGGGGGCTTAACACGGCGCGGCAACAACGTTTAGGGGTTGCCGCGGATGCGGGCTCGGGTTCGGCTGTGGCATCTCAAAAAGATGATGCGCGAGACGCGGACGATGCGAGTGCCGCCGTCACGACGCAAACGTTCTTGCAAGCACTCGACGAGCGAGCGGGTGCTGCAACGGGTTCATCTGCAAACAATGCCGTCGCTGTTCGTCTCGCATGGTCCGAGTACCGACCGATGACCGAAGCGGCGGCGGATATATTGCGCGCCTATCGCGAAGTGCCCACGGCGCAACTTGCTCTGAGCGGCTATCTCGACATCAAGGGCAACGTGTGGGGCGTCATCGTGCGCGACGGACGCGGCTGGGTCGATATGGTGACGGTTGCCGCGGATGCTGGTGATACTTCGTGTCGCCTGCGCGTGGTCCGCCTGACCCCGCAGACAACGAACTCAAAGGAGGGACTGTGAAATGCATGACGTCCTGTGTGAGGAATCTGCCCAGGGGACGGTCGAATACGCCATCGTCACGGTGGCGCTGCTTTCCATCGTGCTGGCGATCGCTGGGCTTTGGCGTGCCGGTGCCGATGGGCGCTTGGCGGCGCTGGTCGAGCGGGCGGCGTCTCACGGCGTCACCTCGACATCGGTTATCGATGCCGCTGCGGGCGCTAAAGACATCGTGCTGTATTGATGTTGCGCGCGAGGACCGGGCGCAGTCTACGGTCGAGGCGGCGTTCCTGCTGCCGACGTTTCTGACGCTCGTCCTGTTGGCGCTGCAGCCGGTGTGCCTGCTCTATACGCGCGCCGTCATGGAGTCTGCCGCCGCCGAGACCGCGCGGCTCATGACCACGACGACGGTGGGAAATGACGAGGATATTAAGGAGTTCGCCCGCCGCCGTCTTGCCGCGGTTCCCGACGTTTCGATTTTTCATGCCGGCGGGCCCCTGTCGTGGGATATCGAGCTTGGCCGGGCCGGCGCGGGCGGCGTCTCGTCCGTTTCCGTTACCGGTGAGGTTAAACCGCTGCCTGTGATCGGCGCGTTTGCGCAGGCTATGGGTAGTGCAGGCCAAAACGGTTATGTCGAGCTTAAGGTCGACGTCTCGTACCAATCGCGTCCCGAGTGGCTGGAGGGAGACTATGATTCATGGATTGCTGCATGGGATTAAGCGCTGCCTGTTGAAGGTGACGAGGGGGTTGGCGTGCCGTTGCCGACCGCATGCTCGCTGCAAGCGGGGCGGCTTTATGGGTCGAGCCGGGATCGACCTGTTTATCGAAGACGGTGCCTACACCACGCTCTCCTCTGCGGTGGTCATCTTGGTGGTGCTTACGCTACTGTTTTCGTCGACGGCGGCGATATGGAGCATGTCGCGCGCGGGGGACACCCAGGTGGCTGCCGATAGCGGCGCGCTGGCAGGCGCCAATGTGGTGTCGTCCTACCACACGGCTGCGACGGTGGTGGATGCGAGCATTTTGAGTTTGGGGCTGGCGGGGTTTGCTACGATCGGCGCCGGCTTGGTCGCCATTCTTATTCCAGGTGCCGAGCTTGCCGCGGGCGATATGGTCGACACAGGAATCGAGATTATTAAAACGCGCAATAAGTTTGCCAAAAGCGCCTCCAAGGGCCTGCAGAAAATCGAGACGGCTCTGCCGTATCTGGTCGCTGCGCGAGCTACGCAGGCCGTGTCGGCGCAGGATACCGAGGGCGTGACCTATACCGGTACGGCGCTTGCCGTGCCCAGGACGTCCGAGTCGGATTTTGCTGCGCTCGAGGGATCCGAGATTTCGACCGATGCGATTAAAGACACATCGAAAGATCTGGAATGCGCAGCAGATGAGCTGCGGAAAGCCTCGGAGGAGACGGCGAAAGCAAAAGAACGCGCCTGGCTTGCGGATTGCGGCGGGTCGGTTCCGGCTTCGGTCGGTAGCTGTTCATGCATGTGGGAACGCGCGGGGAGCTTGGCAAAGCTCTCAGGTGAGCAGAACCCGCATTATGCCTCGAGCGTTGCGTGGGAGCCACAGGTGGCGCTCGACCGCGCAAAAGCTTACTACCGTCAGCGTCTGGCAGACGAAAAACCTCAGGGTTCAAGCGTCGAGACGAAGGCGGAGTCGGCGGCGCGCAAGGCGTTTTACACCTATGCGAGTACAGAGGTCAATCGTGCATATGTAACCGAGGACGGAGATGAAGTCGCTTCCTATATCCCGCTGTTGCCGCGCAACACTGACGAGGTGCGAGCGACGGAACTCTATACCGATGCGGTGTGGCCAACCAGTGCCAATGATGGCAAAACGTATCTGCATTATGGAACGAGCTGCCCCAACTATAAGAAAGGGACGCCAGGCGGGCTAGCCTCGGTCGCTGCCTATGACGGGCAGGACAAATGCAACAGATGCCATTTTGGTGTTTCGTCGCTCGGCGCCGTTGCAGCGCCTTCGACTTCTATCGAAAACGGCTTCGAGTACCACTTTGATCGATTCAAAGACGCTCTGGAAGACTACGTCGAATGCCGCAACAAAGAGCTTGAGCTCATGCGCCAGACCGAGGACGAGGCTGACCGTGCGGGCAATGCGTTTGACGAGGCCATTAAAGCGCTTTCGGGCGAGCGTCCGCGTATCGCCCCGCCCGGTCGCAACGGCGTGGTTGCCTTTGCGGTTTCGGGTGCCATCTCGAGCCCCGATGAGCTCAACTCTTCGTTTAACACGGCAGTCAGGCTTGGCGATCACGGCGCGATCTCTGCTGCGGTGCTGGCGCCCGATGACGCGACGGCGCAGAACAACGTTCTCTCGCGGTTTTTCTCGACGCTGGAGGAGCGTTCGGGTGGCGTTGCCGGCGTACTCGATGGTGTCATGGATGTTTGGGGACGGCTGCTTGTGGGAT
>DBFZVF010000006.1:0-18055 GCA_048519165.1 Collinsella sp. | reverse complement strand
GGCTTTGGACTCATCCCCACAGCCGTGGCTAACATCGTATATATGCAGGGTCTGTCCATGGGGCTCGAGACATCGAAAGTTCCCGTCGTAATGTCATTCGAGACGGTCGTCACCGTACTGCTGGGCATTGGTGTCTACGCCGAGCCCGCCGGCGCGATCAAAGTCCTGGGCATCGTGCTGGTGCTCGCGTCCATCCTGATTATGAACACCGACTTCTCCAAGCTGCGCAACAGTGTGTTTGTCGGTCATGTCGTTGAGAGCATGACCTTTAAGCCCAACGCGTGGTGGACAGAGAAATCGCAGGACATGGATCTGTTTAAGGAACGCACGGGCATTGCCTTGGAGCCCACCGTGCAAGAAAGCCCCTGGTACTTCGTGCGATAGGGGGTTGCGCGCGGCGTCCGACCTGGGGTTATCCCGCCGTCGCCGGCCTGCCCAGCCCCCACGTTTCAAGTGCGTTAAACCCGCGAACGGTCGTTTTTCACCCGCAAACGGTCTTTATACTAATTAGCAATATAAGCAACGTATAAGACGTTATAATGACCATAACGAAAAGGAGGAGGCAAGATGAATCAGATCATTCTCGCATCTCATGGCGGCCTGGCCGCAGGCGCCAAAGACACGCTCGAGATGGTTCTCGGCGACGTGTCGAACGTCCACGTCGTGTCGCTTGCTCGTGACGACAAGGAGCCTATCACCAATAAGGTGGACGCCATGATCGCCACGTTCAACGCGGACGACACCGTCTATGTGCTGACCGATATGCTCGGCAGCTCGGTCAACAACAACATGGTCGAGCTTTCCAAGAACGGCACGAAGTTCACGGTTGTCAGTGGTTTCAACATTCCGCTGGCGCTCACGCTCGCTATGAGCCCCGTTCCCGTCAAGGGCGCCGAGCTCGCGGCCCTCATCAACGAGGCCCGCACCGGTCTGACCAACCCCAACGCGCCGGTCGAGGTCGCCGCGGCTCCCGCCAAGAAGGCCAAGGCGTCCCGTCACAGCTCCGGCCCCGCCAAGATCGTTCTCGCACGTCTTGACTACCGTCTGCTGCACGGCCAGGTCGTCTTTACCTGGACCACCAAGGTTCAGGCCGAGCGCATCATCGTCGTCGACAACGCTGCCGCCAACGATGACATCAAGAAGGGCGCTCTTAAGCTGGCCAAGCCCCAGGGCGTGCGTCTGAACGTCTTCACCGTCGAGCGTGCCCTCGCCAAGATGGACAAGCTCAACACCCTCGGCGAGCGCGTCATGTTCGTCTTTGGCAACACTGCCGAGATGCTGCAGTTCTGCCAGGGCTACAAGCTCGACGCCATCAACCTGGGCGCCACCGCCAACCACGACGGTGCCGATCAGGTCGGCGGCAAGGACAGCTCCGTCTTCCTCGACGCCACCCAGAAGGCCGACGTCAACCAGCTGCTCGACATGGGCATCAAGCTCTATGTCCAGCAGACCCCTACGTATCAGAGCGTCGACATCGACGCCAAGCTGTAATCAACCAGGCTTTTGCCTGACTGAAAGGAGAAGGGTATGAATACGTTCATCAGTGCGGTGCTCGTCGGCCTCGTCGGCGTGTTCTGCATGTGGGACTCCCGCCTGCTCGGTCGTCTTAACTTCGAGCAGCCCCTCGTTGGCGCTACGCTCGTCGGTCTGCTGCTGGGCGATGTGCCCACCGGCCTTGCCGTCGGTGCCGCCGTCGAGCTCGTGTCCATGGGCCTGGTGCAGGTCGGCGCTGCCGTTCCGCCCGATATGGTCCTGGGCGGCATCGTGGCCGCTGCCTTTGCGTGCCTGACCGATGCTTCTGCCGAGACCGCCATGACGATCGCCATCCCGGTCGCCGTCCTGGGTCAGCTCCTCGGCATCGTGTTCCGTTCCATCATCGCTGCCCTCACCCATGTGGCAGATAACGCGATCGATAACGGAAAGTTCAAGACCGCCTACCGTATGCACATCTGCGCCGGCTCCGGTCTGTACGCCGTCATGTACTTCCTGCCGATCTTCCTCGCCGTCTTTGTTGGCACCGACCTGGTTCAGGCCATCGTCAACATGGTTCCCGAGTGGCTGTCCACTGGTCTTAACGTTTCGACCAAGATCATGACCGCCTACGGCTTGGCCCTGCTGCTCACCATGATGATCAAGAAGGGTATGACTCCGTTCCTGTTCATCGGTTTCCTGCTCGCCGCTTACCTCAACCTGTCCGTCATCGCGGTCGCTCTGATCGGTGTGTGCCTGGCTGTCGTCTTCATGGGCTTCAAGTTCAACGGTTCCCATGCAGCCGCCGGTGTCGATTCCGACTACGATCCGCTCGAAGACGACGAAGACTAAGGAGGAACACACTATGGCAACCGCAACCAAGGACGTGTCCCTGAACAAGAAGGTCAGCCAGTTCTTCTGGCGCTCCTGGGCCATCCAGGCCTCTTGGAACTACGAGCGTCAGATGAACATGGGCTTCCTCTACGGCATGGTTCCCACGCTCGATCGCCTCTATCCGGATGAGTCCGACCCCAAGCAGCTCGCTGCTAAGAAAGAGGCTTACCACCGTCACATGGCGTTCTACAACTGCACCCCGCAGACGAGCGCTTTCATCCTGGGCCTCTCCGCCTCCATGGAGGAGGAGTACGCCAAGGATCCCGAGAACTTCGATCCCGATTCGATCAACGCGGTCAAGACCTCCCTTATGGGTCCGCTTTCCGGCATCGGTGACTCCTTCTTCCAGGGCACCATCCGCGTTATCGCCTTTGGCCTGGGCGTTCAGCTGGCTCAGCAGGGCTCCATCATGGGCCCGATCCTGGCCATGCTCATTTCCATCGTGCCCTCCGTGCTGATCACTTGGTTCGCAGCCAAGATGGGCTATCAGGGCGGTCACGAGTACCTGAGCAAGCTTCAGGGCGGCGACCTCATGGAGAAGCTCATGTATGTCTGCGGCATCGTGGGTCTTATGTCCGTGGGCGGCATGATCGCTACGCTGATCGGCGCCACCACCCCGCTGCAGTTCGCTGAGGGCACCGTCGTTATCCAGGACATCCTGGACGGCATGATGCCTCAGATGATCTCCCTCGGCCTCACCGGCCTTATGTACTGGCTCATCAAGAAGAACGTCAACACCGGTTGGCTTCTCGTGATCGCCATCGTGGGCGGCATCGCCCTCTCCGCGGCCGGCATCCTGGCCTAGTCGCGACCAAGCGCCCAAACGCTTTCCCCCGGGGGCCTGCCTGGCATCCCATACCCCAGGCAGGCTTCCATCCCTATACGTGACAAAGGGCAGTCCCTTTGTCACATCCTCAACGGGCCGGCGACTCGGTCCAAATCACGGTAACCCTGCGTGCGCCCGGCAATGTGGCGCCGCAAAAATCGAAAGGAATGTGTCAGATGTACGAGATCGACCTTAACCTCCCTAAGCAGATCGTCGCTGACGTCCTGTCCAACCACGAGATCCACAGCGTCGCCTTCGTCGGCTGCGGTGCTTCCATGTCCGACCTGTACCCCGCCAAGTACTTCCTGGCCAACAACACGGACAAGCTGAACGTTCAGATCTTCACCGCTAACGAGTTCAACTACGACACGCCCTCCTGGGTCAACGAGCACACCTTCGTGATCACCTGCTCCCTCGGTGGCTCCACGCCCGAGACCGTCGAGGCCAACAAGACCGCCAAGAAGCACAACTGCCCGGTCGTCTCCCTCACCAACAAGGCTGGCTCCGCTCTGACCGTCGACGCCGACCACGTCATCGTCCACGGCTTCCACGCCAACTACGCTGCCAAGTGCGAGAAGCCCGGCTACGCCATCGCTCTTGCTCTCGAGATCCTTCAGCAGACCGAGGGCTATGACCACTACGAGGACATGATCACCGGTCTCACCAACATCTTCGATCTCTGCGAGAACGCCGCTCAGCACTGCAAGAAGCTCGCCAAGAAGTTCGCCGAGGACTTCAAGGACGACAAGATGATCTACTTCATGGCTTCCGGTGCCTCCGAGAAGATGGCTTATTCTCACGCCGCCTTCCTGTTCACCGAGATGCAGTGGATCGACGCCGCCGCCTACAACACCGGCGAGTACTTCCACGGCCCGTTCGAGGTTTCCACCGAGGGTAAGCCCTACGTCTTCTTCATGTCCGATGGCGCCACCCGTCCGATGGACGCCCGCGCCCTCACCTTCCTTGAGCGCATGGGCGCCAAGGTCGCTCTGATCGACTCCAAGGACTACGGCCTGGCTGACGCCGTGCCCGCGAGCGTCATCACCTACTTCAACCCGCTGCTGCACCTCGCCGTTATGCGCGAGTACGGCAACCAGATCGCCGAGGCCCGTCAGCACCCGCTGACCATGCGTCGCTACATGTGGAAGCTTTCCTACTAATCACAAGTAAGTAGACCTTACGGGTTGATTGAAAGGGGATGGGGTTTGCGCCCCGTCCCCTTTTTGCTTTGGGGGCGTGTCTGTCGAGTCATAAAACCCCAGATAAAACCTACCAAAATAAACCTGTCCCTTTTTGGCAGGTGGGAGGAGATGCGTATGATCAAGGCAGTGCTGTTTGACATGGACGGCGTACTGGTCGATACCGAGTGGTTCTACAATCGTCGCCGCGTGGCGTTTATGGAGGAGAAGGGCTTCCACTTTGACGAGATCCCCGATCTTTCGGGGTCTAACGAGCCCGCCATTTGGAAGGCGCTGGTGCCCGACGATATTGAGCTGCGCGAGCGCCTGCGCGTGGAGTACAAGCAGGTCTACAGCCCGGACCACCCCGTTCCGTATGCCGAGCTGCTCAACGAGCAGACGGAGCCGGTGATGCGTGAGCTGCACGAGCGCGGCGTGAAGTGTGCCATCGCGAGCTCGTCCTATCGCGAGCTCATTGACGAGCTGGTGGAGATTGCCGGTATCGCCGACGTGCTGGACTACACCATCAGCGGTCACGAGTGCAGTGCGTTTAAGCCCGACCCCGAGATCTACCTGCGTGCCATGGAAGCACTGGGGGTTGAGCCTTCCGAGTGCCTGGTTATCGAGGACTCGCCTTTGGGCATCGAGGCCGGCAAGCGCTCCGGCGCCCGCGTCCTGGCGCTGCGTCCGCACGAGGGCGTCAACCTGGACCAGTCCGCCGCCGACGTTGTCATCGACAACCTGACCGACATCCTACCTGCCATTTAGGGACAGGTTTATTTTGGCAGGTTTTATCTGGGCAAACGCCGAATTCGCCGTGAAGGGATCGCTCTCTTCACGGCGTTTTTCTTTTGAGTGGCCTCACGGTCCTTCTGATGGTTGTCGAGAGAGGGTGAATTGAAGCGCCCTCGCACACTCCATGCTACAATCGCCGACATGCCCCATAACTATATCTGCCTTCGAAAGGAGCCTGCGTGGCGAACGCCATCGATCAGCTCACGGACCGCGTGCTCGTGCTCGGCCGCCTCACCATCGTCCGCCGCGCCATCACCGCCGTGGCGGTCACCATTTCCGCCGTTCTCCAGACATTCCTGATCCAGGCGTTCATTCGGCCCGCCGACCTGCTTCCGAGCGGTCTTACCGGCGTCGCGGTCCTACTCGATCGCGTTACCTCGCTGGGCGGCGTCCACATCGACATCTCGCTCGGCATGCTCGCGCTCAACATCCCCGTGGCGCTCCTATGCTGGAGCGGCATTAGCAAGCGCTTTGTCATCTTCTCGATGATGCAGGTCGTGCTCTCATCGCTGTTTCTCAACATCTTTCACTTTGCCCCGTTTTTGGGCGACAAGATCATGCTCATCATTTTTGGCGGCGTGGTCTCGGGTCTGGGCGCTGCCATCGCGCTAAAGTCCGGCGCATCCACCGGCGGCACCGACTTTATCGCGCTGTGGGTCTCCAACCACACGGGCAAGACTATCTGGGGCGTCATCTTTGGTTTCAACTGCTTTATCCTGGCGATCTTTGGCTTTATGTTTGGCTGGGACAATGCGGCGTACTCCATCGTGTTCCAGTTTATTTCGACCAAGACCATCGACAGTTTCTATCGTCGCTACGACCGCGTGACGCTGCAGATCACGACGCGCAAGGCGGACGAGATCATGACCGCCTATGTCGACCATTTTCAGCACGGCATTAGCTGCGCCGAGGTCATCGGCGGATACAGCCGCGAAAAGATGTACCTGCTGCACGCCGTTGTCTCGACCTACGAGAGCCAGGACATTATCAAGCTGGTGTGCGACATCGATCCCGGCGCCGTGATCAATGTGTTCCACACGCTCAGCTTTGTGGGCGGCTGGTGGGGCGGTCATGTCGACGAGCCCATGCCCACGGCCGTTCCCGATCCCGACAAGCCCGCACGCATGGCCAGCAGGCAGGCGCGCCTCAATGAGCAGGACAGCCTGCAGCAGGACGACGGCAGGTAGAGTGTTGGCATTTTGCCGGCACGGCGCAATCCTGTCCGCTTGAGCCTCCCGAAAGCCTCGTTGCTTTCGGGAGGCCTTCGTTTGCCTAGATAAAACCTACCAAAATGAAGCTGTCGCTTTTTGGTAGGGAGGGTGTATCGTTTTTGATTATGATGTAAAATGAAACTAGACGTTATATACGTATTAGTTTTTTCGATATTTCGATAAGAGTGGTTAGATATGCCTGCGCCCAAAAATGCACCGCTTTACCAGCAGATTTACGACGAAATCAAGGATGCGATCGAGAAAGGTGTTTATGCACCCAAGGAGCGTATTCCGTCCGAGCTCGAGCTAGCCGAGCAGTACGAGGTGAGCCGCATTACGGTGCGCCGCGCCGTCGAGGAGCTGTGCTCCGATGGCTACCTGGTTAAGCAGCAGGGCCGTGGCACCTTTGTCTCCACGCCGCACATCAATCGCCAGTTTCACGCCTCGACGCTGCAGACGTTTACCGCGCTGTGTGCCGGCAACGGCATGAAGGCCGGTGCGCACGTGATCGATCGCCAGATCGTTCCGGCGCGCCAAAACGAGATGGAGTTCTTTGGCCTGCAGAAGGATGCGCTGCTGCTGCATATCAAGCGCGTGCGTACGGCCGACGGCGAGCCCATCTTTGAGGAGAACATCTTTGTGCCGTTTGATGCCTACCGTGAGCTGTTGACGGCCGATCTTGAGGACAAGTCGATTTTTGCCGAGGTCGAGCGTGTTGGCGGAACGCCGATTGTTTCGGTTGGCTACCGCACGGTCGAGGCCGTTCGTGCCAATACCGAGCAGGCGGCCGAGCTGGGCATTGCTCCGCACGATCCGCTGCTCAACCTGCGTGCCGGCTTCACGGGTCCCAATGGCGAGCCGGTCCTGATGGGTAAGCAGTACTACGTGGGATCGCGCTACGTTATGGTCATGTAGCTCTAGTTGCGCGGTTTTCCAAACCGCGCAACGGCTCGACGCTGCAAGCCCGCCAGAGCGGCAATCTGCCTTTCAACTTCGGCGGCATGACCAGAAGGTCAATGCCGCCTCGTTTCAAGGCACCTTGCTCGCTCTGGCGGGCTTTCGCTGTCCGCGCCAAAACATCGGCGTTGCCGGGCCGGCACTTGGGGACGTTCCTTTTCTGCCGGCACCTGGGGACGCTCCTTAGCCGTTGGGGGCGTTCTTAAACGACTAGTCTGGGCGGCGGCCGTGTGCTGCTGTCCGCGTGGCGGCGTATAATCGGCGGCAGATGATTCTGACGTTAGGAAACCATGACCGATAGCATGCAGCAGATGGCGCTCGACACGCTCGGCGCCTATTTTGGCTACACCTCGTTTCGCCCGGGACAGGATCGCATGGTCGATGCGATCCTTGCCGGTCGCGATGCGCTGGGTGTTATGCCCACGGGCGCCGGCAAGTCCATTTGCTACCAGGTGCCCGCGCTCATGCTGCCCGGCATCACCTTTGTGGTGAGTCCGCTGCTGTCGCTTATGGAGGACCAGACCCGTGCGTTGCTCGCGGCGGGTGCGCGACCCAGCTATCTCAACTCCAGCCTTACCCCGGCCCAGCAAAACACCGTACTCAAGCGGGCGCGCGAGGGCCGCTACCAGCTTATGTACGTGGCGCCCGAGCGCCTGCTCGAGCCGCGCTTTTTAGCCTTTGCGCAGGAGGCCGCAGCGGACGGCGGCATTGGTGTGCCGCTCGTGGCCATTGACGAGGCGCACTGCGTGAGCCAATGGGGCCAGGATTTTCGCCCCGCCTACCTGCAGATTCGCGAGTTCATCGATTCCCTGCCGCAGCGCCCCGTCGTGGCAGCCTTTACCGCTACGGCGACCGAGCGTGTGCGCGCGGATATCCAGCAGATGCTCGGCCTGCAAAACCCCGCGACGGTGGTGACGGGCTTCGATCGCAAGAATCTCTACTTTGGTTGCGAGGAGATGGGCGACAAGGCCAAGACTGCCTGGGTGCGCGACTATGTGATCGCGCATTCGAGCGAGAGCGGTATCGTGTATTGCTCGACCCGCAAGACGGTCGATGCGCTGGCGGGCGAGCTTGCCGAGGCGCTGGGCCCCAGCGGCATCCGCGTTGGCCGCTACCATGCCGGCATGGGCAACGACGCCCGTCGCCAAAGCCAGCGCGCCTTTATCGACGACGATATCCAGGTGATGGTTGCCACCAACGCCTTTGGCATGGGCATCGACAAGCCCAACGTGCGCTACGTGATCCACAACAACGTGCCCGAGAGCATCGAAGCCTACTACCAGGAGGCGGGCCGCGCCGGCCGCGATGGCGACCCGGCCAGCTGCTACTTGCTGTGGAACGGCAACGATTTTCGCATGCGCCGCTTTCTGATCGACCGCGGCGATGCTGCCGATGAGGCGCTCGACGACGAGCAGCGCGCGTGGGCGCTCCAGAATCGATATCGTCTGCTCAGCCAGATGGAGGGCTACTGCAATACCACCGGCTGCCTGCGCGAATACATGCTGCGCTACTTTGGCGACGAGGCCGCGGCCGAGCATGCCGCGGCCAGTACGGGCGGCACCGCCGCGGACGACGTCGAGAGCTGCGGCAACTGCAGCAACTGCCTCACGCAGTTCGAGGTCGAGGACGTCACCGATATGGCCCGCGCCGCCGTGCGCTACGTGGCCACGCGTCCCATGCGCTTTGGCAAGTCGCTCATCGCCGATGTGCTCCACGGCGGCAACACCGAGCGCATTCGCCAGATGCATCTGGACGAGGACCGCGGCTACGGTGAGCTGTCGAGCGAATCGGTCGGGCGCATCAAGGACATCATCGGCCAGCTGTGCGGCCGCGGTTATCTGGCCACCTCGCAGGGGCAGTACCCGGTCGTGGGGCTGGGTCCGCGTGCCGTCGAGGTCGAGGATGAGGCGTTCGCCTTTACCGTTAAGCGTCGTGCGTCCAAGCGCAAAGCTTCGGCCCGCGCCCGCCGCGCCGTCGATCTGCTGCGCGAGGAGGCCGAGCTGGATCAGCGCCCGCGTGTTGGCGACGATGCCGAGCTGTTCGAGCGCCTGCGTGCCCTGCGCAAGGAGATCTCGACGGAGCTGGAGATGGCGCCGTACATGGTCTTTTCCGACAAGGCCCTGCGCGGCCTGTGCCGCCTACGCCCACAGACGCGCGACGAGCTTATCCAGGTCAACGGCATCGGCGAGAAAAAGGCCGACGCCTTTGGCGAGCAGTTTATGGCGGCGATTGAAGAATTTGAGTCCGAGCATGCGCGGGATGGAGTGTAACGATGGCATTCGACGATAAAACCGACCGCACTGACGTGCCCGCCGTGCCGCTGTACCAGCAGGTCATGGACGACCTAAAGGGCGAGATCGCGCGCGGCGTGTACGTGGCCGGCTCGCGCATCCCTGCCGAGATGGAGCTCGCGAAGTCCTACGGCGTGGGGCGCATCACCGTGCGCCGTGCCATCGAGGAGCTGTCGCGCGCGGGGTATCTCAACCGCCAGCAGGGGAGGGGCACGTTTGTGTGCGCCCCCAAGCTCAAGCGCAAGATTCGCCAGAAGGGTGACGTCCAGAGCTTTACTGAGGGTTGTGCTGCCAACGACATGGTGCCGGGTGCGCGTCTGGTGTCGCGCACGGTGGTCGCGGCGACGCACGAGGATGCGGCGTTCTTTGGCGTGGAGCCCGGCTGCGAGCTTATCGTGGTCGAGCGCGTGCGCACGGCCGACGGCATCCCCGTCATGCTCGAGAACAACGCCTTTGTGCTCGCCGACCATCCCTACCTGCAGACGCTGGCCGACGAGGACCTCACCGATAACTCAATCTTTGCGCTCGTTGCCGAGCATTCGGGTCGCGCGCCGCTCAAGTCCGACCCCTGCACCGTGGAGATTGCGCTTGCCGATACTCAGACGGCCCCGCTGCTGGAGGTGCCGGTCGGCGAGCCTCTCTTCTATATGGAGGCCTACTTTACCGACGCCGGCGGGCGCCCTCTACTGCTCGGCCGCCAAAAGATCGTGGGCTCGCGCTACGTCTTCGACATCTAACGTCCACAGATAGAACAATATAGAACAAATTTGCTGAGATGACTTCACGGGCGTTGTTACACGTGCTATAAATAGGACAACATAGAACGACAGCAGGTATGAGCTGTCGTCGTTCAAAGCCGCCCCACAAGGAGGAGCATCAGCATGAACGCACATGATCTGGTTCAGGAAATCATCGAGCGCAAGGGCAAGGTCGAGAACGTCTTTTGGATCGCCTGTGGCGGTTCGATGATCGACCTCATGCCGGCTAACGAACTGCTCAAGCGCGAGGCCACCACGTTTACCTCGACGGTCTATACGGCGCGCGAGTTTTGCCTGATGGCTCCCAAGAGTCTTGGCGAGAAGTCGCTCGTCATCGCCTGCAGCCACAGCGGCAACACGCAGGAGGTCGTCGACGGCTGCGAGATGGCGCTGACCGCCGGTGCCGAAGTCGTTGCCCTCACCGACTGCGAGGGCTCAAAGATCGACAACGGCAAGTGGACTACCTGGGTCTATCCGTGGGGCGAGGGCGTGTCGCAGGCCGAGGTGCCGCAGGGCATCGGCGCTCTGATCGCCGCCGAACTGCTCGACCAGCAGGAGGGCTACGAAGCGCTCGCCGACATGTACGAAGGCCTTAAGCAGATGGACGCGCTGCTGCCCGCCGCCCGTGAGAAGGTCAACGCCGAGCTGGGCGCCCGCTTTGCCGAGCTCTGCCAGCAGCACAAGTTCTTCTATATCCTGGGCTCCGGCCCCAACTTTAGCCAGACCTATGCCATGGCGATCTGCTCGCTCATGGAGATGCAGTGGCAGCACTGCTGCTACATCCACTCCGGCGAGTACTTCCACGGCCCGTTCGAAGCCACCGAGCCCGGCGTGTTCTACTTTGTGCAGCTCGGATCGGGCGAGTGCCGCCCCATGGAGGAGCGCGCGCTGGCGTTCCTCAACACGCACACCGATACAGTCATGGTGCTCGATGCGCTCGAGTACGGCGTGGGTGAAGTGCCTGCCAGCGTGCGTTCGTTCCTGGAGCCGATCTTCTTCTACAACATGAGCTGCGAGCTGCGCGCCGCCCGCGGCAAGGTGTTCGACCACAGCCCCGAGATTCGTCGCTACATGGGCATCGAGCAGTACTAAGTAACGGGAAAAGTATTCACCTTCGATTCGCAGGGGCACTGCGTGAGTCAAAAAAGCGGGCCGCGCCGGTGGGTTTCCGGCGCGGCCCGCTTAGTATCGCGCATAGATTCGCAAGGTTGCGGCAGCCGGCGGCCTACTTCGCGTCGTAGGCCTCGGCATCCCACCAGTCGAGTTGGGCGATGTTGTCGCGGATGTGCTGGCAGCTCTTGTGGAAGCCCTCGAGCTCGTGCTCGGACAGGTCCAGCGTGTAGACCTCCTCGACGCCCTCGGCACCGATCACGCACGGCAGGGAGGTGAAGATGCCCTCCTCGCCATACTGTCCGGTCATAAGCGTAGAGGCCGAAAGCACGGCGTGCTCGTTGTGCAGCACGGCGGCGCAGACGCGCGCGGCGGAGTTGGCGACGGCGTACTCGGTGCACTGCTTGCCCTGGTAGGTTACATAGCCGCCCTTGCGCGCGAGCTCCTCGATCTCCATGTGGTCGAAGGCATACTTGTCGGGGTTCTCGGCTTGAAGTTCGTTGAGGCTCTTGCCGGCGATGGTTGCGGCCTTAAAGGCGGCAAGCTGGCTAAAGCCGTGCTCGCCGATCATGTAGGCGTCGATGGACTTGGGGCTCACGCCGACCTTCTTGGAGATCTCGGTGCGCAGGCGGGCGGAGTCCAGGCCGCAGCCCGAGCCGATGATCTTCTTGGGATCGTAGCCGGTCAGGTGCCACAGCTCGGTGCACACGACGTCGCAGGGGTTGGAGATGCTCACGAAGATGCCGTCAAAGCCGGCGTCGACGATGCGTTTGGCAAAGGTGCGGGCGGCGTCGGTGGTAAAGAACAGCTCGCCGTCGCGGTTGCCGGCGGCCAGCGCGACCTTGCCGGCGGCGTTGACGATGACGTCGCAGCAGGCAAGCTCCTCGTAGTGGTCGTAGCAGTTGACGATCTTGGTGTTGTACGGGACAAACGAAAGGGAGTCGCGCAGGTCCTGGACCTCGGACGTCACTTTGGCCTCGTTGATATCGCACAGGTACAGCTCATCGGCAATGCCCTGCATGAGCAGGCTGTTGGCGACATGTGCTCCTACGTGGCCCTGGCCGACCACACCGATCTTACGCGTCTGGTACATATACGTATCCTTTCGGCCGAGTTTTTCGCGTCGAACCATTGTAGCGTCCTGCTGCCACTTTGCTAGGCTAAAGCGCCGTAGATTTTTGGACATGCCTTAATCTCTACTTTTGGAGTGATTTGGGCCGCTGACGGCATCGCTGGGCGATGTGCTCGCGCGGATGGGGCCGGTCGTTGTACCATAGCTGCAACTGACTCGTAAGGAGCATCCATGCCCATTCGCATCCCCGACGCCCTCCCTGCCGCCGCGCAGCTCGAGAGCGAGAACATCTTTGTCATGACCGAGTACCGCGCGCTGCACCAGGACATCCGTCCGCTGCGCGTGCTCATCCTCAACCTCATGCCCACCAAGATTGCCACCGAGACGCAGATCATGCGCAAGCTCTCCAACACGCCGCTGCAGGTGGAGGTGGACCTGCTGCGCACTAAGACGCACGAGGCCACGCACGTGAGCGCCGGCCACCTGGAGACGTTTTACCGCACGTTCGACGACATCCGCGACATCCACTACGACGGCCTGATCATCACGGGCGCGCCGGTGGAGCAGATGCCGTTCGAGGAGGTCGACTACTGGCCCGAGCTCTGCCAGATCATGGATTGGTCCACCACGCACGTGCACTCTACGCTGCACATTTGTTGGGGCGCGCAGGCCGGCCTGTACCATCATTACGGTATCCAGAAGCACGACCTGCCGGCAAAGGCGAGTGGCGTGTTTGAGCATTATCTGGTGAAGCCGCAAAGCCCGCTGGTTCGCGGCTTTGACGACCGTTTCTATGCCGTGCATTCGCGCAACACCGATGTGCGCCGCGAGGACGTGGAGGCCGAGCCGCAGCTTGAGGTCGTGGCCGTGTCCGACGAGGTGGGCCTGTACATCGTCAAGTCGACCGACAGCCGCCGCTTCTTTGTATTTGGCCACCCCGAGTACGATACCGACACGTTGCGTCTGGAGTACGAGCGCGACGTTAAGCGCGGGCTCAACCCTCAGGTGCCGGCGCATTACTTCCCGAATGACGACCCCACCGCCGAGCCGCGCAACGTCTGGCGCAGCCAGGCTCAGCTGTTCTATACCAACTGGCTCAACTACTACGTCTACCAGACCACGCCCTACGACCTGGCCCGCGCCGGCGAGGAGCACTAGGCCGTCGGGAGGTGCGCCAGCCGTTAGGCGCTGATGATGTGGGGTAGCGGCAGGTCGTGTGCATCGGCGGGAACGTGGCCGACACGCTGCTCGTCAAAGGCGATGCCGATGATTTGACATGCGGGCGAGAGCATGGGCAGGTAGCGGTCGTAGCAGCCGCTGCCGTAGCCCAGGCGCGCGCCGGCGCGGTCGAAGGCTACGAGCGGCACGATAATCATGTCGAGAGCCTCGGCAGGCACGATAAGGAAGCGGCTGCTGTCGATGTCTGTGGCCGCAAAGGCCCGCGTGGGGTGGGCGATAAACGGCGCCGCGGACGCATCGCCGGCGGCAACTGCCCGCATGCACATGCGCTGGCCACAGGCTGCGGCTTCGGCTGCCGAGAACATGCACGGATAGGCCACGCGCCAGCCGCGCGCGGCGGCCGCAGCGGCAAACGCGGCAGGATCGACTTCGGAACCCATCGCGGCATAGACGGCAACGGTGTGCGGCGCCGCGGCATCCGAGCGATCCAACAGCTCAACCAGCCGCGCACAGATAACGGCAGACTTCGCCGCCCGCACATCTAAATCAAGAGCATCGCGCCGAGCAATCATCGCCCGTCGCAACTCAGCCTTGTCCATCCCAGCCTCCTCTAGCAAACCTGCCAAAAAGGGACAGGTTTATTTTGGCAGGTTTTATCTGGGCAAACACCCAAACCACCACACAAACCATTGCAAAGGGGGCAGTTCATGGACACCTTCGTGGTGGTTTTGACGAAGAGCAGGTGTTCGCGGCGGTTTGTCTCGATCTGTAACAGTAACTCGGCAAAAATGGGCCTAGCTGTTACAGATTGAGACAAAGGGGCGGCGCCATTCGGAAACGTCTCGATCTGTAACATCTGGAGCCAATATTGCCGCCTAGATGTTACAGATTTAGACAAACTGGTGGGACGGGGTGAGCTGCCCCACCCAAGCAGCGGCAAAAGAAAAAAGGTAGATTTTCAGGCATGTCCCAAAAATCTACCTTTGCTGTGCGTTAGCCCATCAGGTCAACGACGTTAAAGCCGGCGTTGCTCTTGGCGATGACGTCGCGGCCGCCAAAGACGCAGGTGGGCGACTCGGCCGCAATGCGCGTCACGTCGGCGCCGAGCGAGCGAAGCTCACCGGGCGTGGCGGCGAGCATCTGGGCGCGGCGCTCCTCGCGTGCGTGCGGATCGAGCCCGGCCAGGTAGGTCGTGTTGCGGCGCTTGGTGAGCGCGTACGGCTTCACCGGCGCGTCCATGCCGCTCACGCAGCTCACGATAAAGCCCTCAAAGGCGGCCTCGTCGGGCTCAAAGCTGCCGAGCCATTCGCCTGCGCGCGCAACGCGCTCAATCGAGGGATCGATTGCCGGGTCGCGGTAGGTGTAGAACGCCGTCTGACGCTCGCCTGCCGCGCGGAATCCGCAGCCGTACGCGCCGCCCTTCACGCGGATCTCGTTCCACAGATAGTCGTAGGAGAGCGCGTTGGCGGCAACCGCCCAGGCGCCCGTCACGTCGATGCCCAGGCGACGCGGGTCGCACGCGCTTGCCGCAAAGCAGATGTCGCTGGGGACGACAAAGGCCTCGTGGCGGTCGCACGGCGTCGGCACCACGAGCGAGTTGCGGCCGGCATCGGCGCCGTCGTCAGTGTCCAGTCCCAGGTCGCCCGCGGCGGCCCAGTACGCGTTAAAGTCCTCGTCGCTGCCGGTAAAGCTCGCCATGCAGCCATCGGCCACAAAGATGCGGCCTGCCAGCTCGGCAAGCTTGGCGCGCAGGTCGTCCAGGCGCTCGTCAAAGTGGTCGAGCAGATCGCGCAGGAACAAGTAGAAGTCCACGCCCGAAAGCTGCTCGCGCACTACGGCCGAAGGTGAGCTGTAGCTCATCGCGCGACCGAGTGCCGCCGAGTGGCCGTTGTTGATAAAGCCCTGCTCAAGCCCAATGCGAATCTGCGTGAGCACGTCGCGCACGCGGTCGGCGTCGGCATCGAGCAAAAGCGTGCTCGACCACACCTCGCGCGGCAGGCTCGCTAGCGCATCGATCTTCTCGGACAGGGCGCCGGCGCTCACCAGCAGGTAGGGGCGCACACCGTCCACGTCGGGCTGGGTCATGACCTCGGTCGTAAAGCTCAAAAAGCCCAGCTTGCCGGCGAGCAGGTTGTCGAGTTCCTCGGCCGAATGCTCGCGTGTGGGCAGCTGCTTGAGCAGACGGCAGAGCAGCGTCACATAGGGCAGGTCCTCAAACGTGACGCAGCTCAGGTCGAAATACTGCATGGCGTAGGCCAGGCGGTTGGTGGGGATGCCGTGGCGCAGGCAGGGGATGGGCGCAGTGGTGTCCACGACCAGCGGCGGCTCGGGGCGCGCCTCGCCAATGTCGGAAACGCGCAGGCGCGGCAGCGTGGCCTTGGCCTCGAGCGTGTCCTCGGCCTCCTGTGCGGCACGCAGCACGGCCGTGCGCTCGACCACGTTGGCCAGCTCGGCATTGGTCATGGCGTCGCGCTTGGCTGCTAGCTCGGCGGCCTCGGCACCCTCTGCGCCCTCGGCGGCGTCCACCGGCACCAGCTCGACCAGCGCCATATGGTCGTTTTCCAGCACCAGCTCGCGCAGCAGGTCCTCAAAGTAGCTGCCGTCCAGCTCGTCACGAAGCTCCTCGTACACCGGGCCGTACTTGAGCGCCAGCGTCGCGGCGTCGTCATCGTAGAGCCAGGTGCTCAGCGCGTCGCACGCAATGGCCACGCCGTCGGCGATACCGTAGTCGCGCTGGCGCAGGTCGTACTCGTTGCTGCTGATGATGGCTTCCAGGCGCTCGCGCGGAACGCCGTGCTCGCACAGGTCGCGGCAGGCGTCTTGGAACACACGACGCAGCTCGCGCGCCACGCCGGGCTGCGCGTTTTGCAGCATGATGAGCTCGTAGGGCTGCAGGCTCTCGGCCGCGGTGTAGCTCACCACGTTGCCGCCCAGGCCCGCTGCCAGAATGGCCTTCTTAACCGGCGCTTCGTTGGAGCCCAGCAGCGCTTCGAACAGGATGTCCGCCGCGATTGTGCGCTTACGGTCGAGCGCGCTGCCCAGCACAAGGCCCAGGCCCACCAGGGCGTTTTCGGGCGTGGTGGCCATCTCGACGCGCTTATACTCGCAGGTCACGGGCGCTTGCACGCCCAGCGGATTGGGTGCCAGCACGGACGGGTCCTCGCCGGCGGCAACGGCGGCGTCCATGCGGCGGCTCGCGGCACTCGGTTGCGACAGATAGCGCTCGTCCAAAAAGGCCAGTGCGCGGTCCACGTCCAGGTCGCCGTAGAGTGTGATGTAGGAGTTGGAAGGATTGTAGTGGCGCGCGTGCGTGTCCAGGAACTGCTCGTAGGTGAGCGAGGGAATCGCACGCGGGTCGCCACCGCTCTCGTGCGCATAGGCGGTGTCGGGGTAGAGCGCGGCGTTGACGGCATCGTCCAGCACGCTCATGGGGTCGGACAGCGCGCCCTTCATCTCGTTGAACACCACGCCGTTATAACGCAGCGTGCCCTCGCGCAGGCTGGCGGAGCTGCCGTCGCCCTCGCTCTCGACGCCCTCTGGCAGGTCCAGCTCGTAGTGCCAGCCCTCCTGCTCAAAAATGGTGGGCTTGGTATAGATGGCCGGGTTGAACACCGCGTCTAGGTACACGTCCATCAGGTTGTACAGGTCCTGCTCGTTGGTGGTGGCAACGGGGTAGATGGTCTTGTCGGGGTAGGTCATGGCGTTGAGGAACGTCTGCATGGAGCTCTTGATCAGATCGACGAATGGCTCCTTGACGGGGAACTTGGCCGATCCGCACAGCACCGAGTGCTCAAGAATATGGAACACGCCGGTGGAATCGGCCGGCGGCGTCTTAAAGCCAATGGCAAAGGCCTTGTTTTCGTCGTCGCACGCCAGGTACAGCAGGCGAGCGCCCGAGGCAGTGTGGCGCAGCACGTAGGCGTCCGAGTCGAGCTCGGGCACGGTCTCGCAGCGCTCGACGGCAAAGCCGTGGCAGGTGGTGCCGGGCACCAGCAGCGCGGCAGCAGCGGCGCGCGGGTCGGTTGAGGTAGTGGACATATGTAGTCTCCTTTGACGCCCCAGCGGGGGCGAATCGAGTCGAATCCTCGTGAGTATACCCATATGGGGCCCTCGACCAATCTGCCGCACGAGCGTGGATTTTCGGACACACGAGCGTGGAAATTCGGACGCAAATTGAACGAGAGTGGATTTTCGGACGGAAACAGCCCCAAAACGCCAAAAAACCGTCCGGAAATCCACTCTCGATTCCTGACCGTCCAAAATCCACGCTCATCCGCCGCCCACACATCTCTCATATCTCATTCGTCTCTAATA
>DBFZVF010000005.1:0-5973 GCA_048519165.1 Collinsella sp. | reverse complement strand
GATCTGATAAGGACCTGAAGCGCTACTACAAGATCGTCGACAAGATCAACGGTCTTGAGCCCCAGTTTGAGAAGATGACCGAGGAGGAGCTCCGCGCCCAGACCGATAAGTTCCGTGAGCGCTACGCCAACGGCGAGTCGCTCGACGACATGCTCCCCGAGGCCTTTGCCACCGTGCGCGAAGCTTCCAAGCGCACCATGGGCATGCGTCACTTTGATGTACAGCTCATCGGCGCCATGGCGCTGCACGAGGGCCACATCGCCGAGATGAAGACCGGCGAAGGCAAGACCCTCGTCTCCACGCTGGCCGGCTATCTCAACGCTATCGCCGGTAAGGGCGTGCACGTCGTCACCGTCAACGACTACTTGGCCAAGCGCGACTCCGAGTGGATGGGCCGCATCTACAAGTATCTGGGCATGACCGTCGGCCTGCTGCAGAACAACATGCCGCTCGAGCTTAAGCGCCCGGCCTACCAGGCCGACGTCACGTACGGCACCAACTCCGAGTTCGGTTTCGATTATCTGCGCGACAACATGGTTACCCGCCCCGAGCAGCGTGTTCAGCGCGGCCACAACTACGCCATCGTCGACGAGGTCGACTCCATCCTGATCGACGAGGCCAGAACGCCGCTCATCATCTCGGGCGCCGGCACCAAGTCCGCCAGCACTTACAAGGACTTCGCGCGCGCCGTGCGCGGCCTTGAGCGCGGTGAGGACGTCTCGCACGACATGCTCACCGCCACCGAGGACGTGGAGCCCACGGGCGACTTCGTCATGGACGAGGCCAAGCACACCATCGCCGCCACCGAGCGCGGTCTTAAGAAGATTGAGCGCCGCCTGGGTATCGATGACATCTATGCCGATCTCTCCGGTCAGCTGGTCAACCACCTGCAGCAGGCGCTGAAGGCCCAGTACATGTTCCACCGCGACAAGCAGTACGTGGTCACCAACGGCGAGGTCAAGATCGTCGACGAGTTCACCGGTCGTATCATGGAGGGTCGCCGCTATTCCGAGGGCCTGCACCAGGCCATCGAGGCCAAAGAGGGCGTGCTCGTGCGCGAGGAGAACCAGACCCTTGCCACCATCACCCTGCAGAACTACTTCCGCCTGTATGACAAGCTCTCCGGCATGACCGGTACGGCGCTCACCGAGGACGCCGAGTTCCGCGAGATCTACAAGCTGCCCGTCGAGGTCATTCCCCCCAACAAGCCCGTGCAGCGTGTTGACCACGAGGACCTGGTCTACCGCACCATCCAGGCCAAGTACAACGCCGTTGCCGACGACGTTGAGCGTCGTCACGCCAAGGGCCAGCCGGTCCTGGTGGGCACCGTCTCCATCGAGAGCTCCGAGAAACTGTCCGCCGCCCTCACTAAGCGCGGTATCGCGCACGAGGTCCTCAACGCCAAGCACCACGAGCGCGAGGCCCATATCGTGGCCCAGGCTGGTCGCTATGGCGCCGTGACCATCGCTACCAACATGGCCGGCCGTGGTACAGACATCTTGCTGGGCGGCAACCCCGACGAGCTGGTACGCGAGCGCCTGGAGTACGAGGGCCTGACCATGGAGGACGTGACGCCCGAGCAGCTCGAGCAGTTTAACGCCGAGGCCAAGGAGACCTGCAAGGCCGAGCGCGAGCGCGTGCTTGCCGCCGGCGGCCTGACCGTTATCGGCACCGAGCGCCATGAGTCCCGCCGTATCGACAACCAGCTGCGTGGCCGTTCCGGTCGTCAGGGCGATCCGGGCGAGACCCAGTTCTACCTGTCGCTCGAGGATGACCTCATGCGCCTGTTCGGCGGCGACAGGATGGACCGCGTCTCCAAGATGATGGTCACGGCCGACATGGGCGACGACATGCCCATCCAGCACAAGATCATTTCCAAGGCCGTCGAGAATGCCCAGCACAAGGTCGAGAGCATCAACTTCTCCATGCGTAAGAGCGTTCTTGAGTACGACGACGTCATGAACAAGCAGCGCCAGGTCATCTACGCCGAGCGCAACAAGATTCTGGACGGCAAGGACCTGACCGACCACATCACCGAGGTCATGCACGATACCGTGTACCGCTGTGTTCAGGAGTTCTGCACCAAGGACAGCCACGAGGGCGAGCGCGATCTTGAGGGTCTGCGCAAATGGGTCGTCGAGCTGACCGGGCATATCGATACCCCTCAGTTCCCCGACGAGGACTTTGAGGCCCTGGCCGCCGATGTCTTGGCTTATGTTGAGAAGTGCTACAACATGAAGGCCGAGCGTCTGGGCGAGGACCTGATGCGCGAGCTCAATACCCAGGTCATGCTGCGCGTCATCGATACGCGTTGGATGAACTACCTGCAGGAAATGGACTACCTCAAGACCGGTATCGGCCTGCGCGGCTTTGGCCAGCGCGACCCGCTGGTTGAGTACAAGACCGAGGCCTACGGTGCGTTCCAGATACTCGTCGATACCATGTACGAGGATTACCTGCGCACTGTTCTGCGCATTGAGCTCAAAGCTGCCCCGCAGGCTGTGGAGCACAAGGAGGACCCCGCCCTTAAGGGTGCGCGCTTCTCTGGTCCCGCCGAGGTCGATGGCGACAACAGCGATTCGGTACTGCGCAAGCAGGCTCAGGTGCAGGCCCGCACCGCCGTCCAGGGTGGTCCGGCTGCCGTTAACAACGGTGGCAAGGTGACGACCTACCGCAAGTCCGAGAGCGATGACCCCTATGTCAACGTGGGCCGCAACGACCTGTGCCCTTGCGGTAGCGGTAAGAAGTTTAAGTACTGCCACGGCAGGAATCGTTAATGGCCGAGACTCTAGAGGTAACTCCCGCCGAGTTGGACGCGTTTGCGGACCGACTCGGCGAGGTCGAGTCGTATCTCCATTTGGACGAGAAGCGCACCCGCGTGGCGGAGCTCGAGGCCAAAAGCGTCGCCCCGGGCTTTTGGGACGATGCCGATGCCGCTCGCGCCACGATGGAGGAGATTGCACGCGCCAAGGAGGACATCGCCGCCGTGGATACGGCGCGCGGTGAGCTTTCCGATGCTCGCGCCGCGCTGGAGCTTGCCGAGGAAATGGGCGCTGACCCCGATGCTGCCGCGCTGCGTGAGGAGGCTGCCGCCACGGCGGAGCGCCTTTCCCGCGCCATCGACGAGCTTGAGCTTGCGAGCTGGTTTACCGGGGAGTTCGACCATGGCGACGCGATTGTGACCATCAAGCCCGGGCAGGGCGGTTTGGAGGCCCAGGACTGGACCTTCATGCTCTTTAAGATGTACATGAAGTACTGCCAGCGCCGCGGTTGGAAGGTCACCATCAACGATTGCCCCGCGGCCGAGGTTATCGGCATCGATCGCGCGACCTTTACCGTCGAAGGCAAGGACGCCTTTGGCATGCTTCGTGCCGAGGCCGGTGTTCACCGCCTGGTGCGCATTAGCCCCACCGACGACAAGAAGCGCCGCCAGACTACGTTTGCCGGCGTCGAGGTCATTCCGGTACTGCCCGACGATATCGATATCGAGATTAGTCCCGATGACATTCGCGTCGACGTGTACCATGCAAGCGGCCCGGGCGGCCAGGGTGTCAACACCACCGACTCCGCCGTGCGCGTGACGCATTTCCCCAGCGGTATCGTGGTCACGTGTCAAAACGAGCGCAGCCAGATTCAAAACAAGGCCGCGTGCATGCAGATTCTCAAGGCGCGCCTGTACGAGATTGAGCTCGAAAAGCGCGCCGAGGCCCTGGATGAGATTCGCGGACCCAAGACCACAATTGGTTTTGGCAACCAGATCCGCAGCTACGTGCTCTACCCGTACCAGATGGTTAAGGACCTGCGCACGGGCGTGGAGACCAGCAACGTCGAGGCAGTTCTTGACGACGGCGACCTGGATCCGTTTGTGATTGGCTATCACCGTTGGGCTACCGGCAACGCTGACGCGGAGGCCCCGTCTGCCTAAACCGCTCGGTTTATGTGGAAATGGATCAAGGCCTTCCGAGCAGGACGGTTTTGTATCCAGAACAAACCCTGCACAGGGGTGGTTTTTGTTTGGCGAATCGGTAGAATCGAATACATGAAGAAGTTCAAAGCGCATCCGATGGGGTGCGCTTTTTTGAGGGAGGCAGCATGGCATATCGTCTGGACATCAAGCGCATTCTTTCGATGAACTTCTTTCACGATCTACCCCAGATCATGTTGGGGTGCGCCTTGGCCGCCATCGCGACCGACCTGTTTTTGATTCCCAACGGTCTTGCAGCCGGTGGCGTTACGGGCCTTGCGACGATTATCCAGGCAGTCGGCGCAGCGCGAGGCGTGTCGCTTCCTGTCGGTATCCAGACCATCGTGATGAATGCCTTGCTGCTGCTGATCGTTATGCGCGAGGGCGGCATGTTCTATGTAGTGCAGACGGCGACGGGCTTTGTGCTGCTGGGCTTCTTTACCGATCTGTTTGCCCCGTTTGTAGCGCCTTTGGCACATGCGGACCTGATGCTTCCCGCTATGTGGGGCGGCATTATCACGGGCATTGGTTACGGCATGGTGTTGCGCGCCGGCGCCAACACCGGCGGCTCGGACACGATTGGCCAAATCATCTCGCGTAACACCTCGCTGCCGGTGGGCTCGACCGTCATGGCAATCGACGTTGCCGTATGTGCGGCATCTGCTCCGGTATTCTCGCTCGAAAATGCTCTATACGCAGGACTTTCGATGGTGATCAGCGGCTATGTGATCGATGCTGTGGTCGATGGCGGCAATAAGCGTCGTATGGTGCTCATCATCTCGGATAACTTTCCCGATATCGCGGCCGACATCATGTATGGCCTGGGCCGCGGCTGCACCAAATTAAAGGCGACCGGTATGTATTCGGGCGTCGAGAAGCCGGTGATCATGGTGATCGTTAGCCGTCGAGAGCTCAACACCCTCAAAACGATCGTGCGCGAGCGCGATCCTCACGCCATTGTGACGGTCGCCGACGTTACGGAAGCCTTCGGTGGGGGTTTCAAGGACATTAACGCGTAGGCTGAATTTCGGTTTGCGGATCATTTTTGTGCCGGGGCGAGAGGTAGCCACCGCATCCAAAAGACGTTCACATTGATAAACCGTTTCATCAGCGGTTCTGCCTGCTAAATTGTTCAAATAATGATAAAAACTCTGGTAAAGCCATCGGTTTCCAGCATAATGAATGACGTACGTGCATTGCGGCTGTGTTGGGATTACCTTCGGTGCCGTGCGCATCTTGTCTTAAGAGGATGAAAGGAAGGCACAATGAGCGACGAAGAGCTCAAAAAGGTTGCCAACGAGGTAAGGAAGGGCATCGTCACCGGCGTGCACGCTGCCAAGTCTGGCCATCCGGGCGGTTCGCTCGGCGCTGCCGACATCATGACCTATCTGTACTTTGAGGAAATGAACGTCGACCCGGCCGATCCCCGCAAGGCCGATCGCGACCGCTTTGTGCTCTCTAAGGGCCATTGCGCTCCGGGCCTGTACGCCGTGCTCGCCGAGCGCGGGTTCTTCCCCAAGGAGGATCTCGAGACGCTGCGCCACATCGGCAGCCACCTGCAGGGTCACCCCAACATGAACGACACCCCGGGCGTCGACATGTCCACCGGTTCGCTCGGCCAGGGCATCTCCGCCGCCGTGGGCATGGCCGTTGCCGCTAAGCACTGGGGCGATACTTACCGCACGTACGCCCTGCTGGGCGATGGCGAGAGCGAGGAAGGCCAGGTCTGGGAGGCCGCCATGTTTGCCGGCAACCAGCAGCTCGACAACCTCTGCGTGATCGTCGACCACAACGGTCTGCAGATCGATGGCCCCGTCGAGGAGGTCAACGACCCCATGCCGCTGGCAGACAAGTTCCGCGCCTTTAAGTTCCACGTAGTGGAGCTTGCCGACGGCAACGACTTCGATCAGATCCGCGCCGCCTTTGCCGAGGCCCGCTCCACCAAGGGTCAGCCGACCGCCATTATCGCCGAGACCACAAAGGGCAAGGGCGTCTCCTTTATGGAGAAC
>DBFZVF010000004.1:0-16814 GCA_048519165.1 Collinsella sp. | reverse complement strand
ACGGTCTTTTTGCATCATTTCTTTCCCGATGTGCCGGCCGGTCCCGATCGCGAGCTGGTGCCGCTGATTCAAGCTGCCTGTCCGGCGGCCCCCGGTGCGGTGGCGGATGAGATTGCGCCCTTTGCCGTGCCTCAAGACGATGCCGACACGCCGCGCGCGTGGTATTACGCGTTGCTGGATTACGGCGCGTATCTTAAAAAGACGCTGCCCAATCCGTCCAGGCGCTCGGCGAGCTATAGCCGTCAATCCAAGTTTGAGGGCTCGCGCCGTCAAAAGCGCGCCCATATTGTGCGCATGCTGCTGGCTGCGCGCGATGGGCGGCCGGCGGGCATCACACTCGCCGAGGCCGTGGCGGGTGTCAACGAAATGGAGGCGGCAGCAGGCCGCGAGCCGGTCGAGCGCGATCTTGTCGCAGGCATTTTGACCGACTTGGAGCGTGAGGGCTTTTGCCGCGTGGAGGGTGACCGCTGGCTAAGCGTGTAGCCCACCCGAATCTGAAAAACAGGATTGTAAGGTTTAGATTCTCGGCATGAGGGCATCCTAAAGACAAGGCCGCTCAAAGCCTATGGGCGGCATGTGTTGAAGGGAAGTACACCTATGGATTTTGAGAACTCTCAGACCAAGAAGAACCTCGAGACTGCTTTTGCCGGTGAGTCCCAGGCACACACCAAGTATCGCTACTATGCATCCAAGGCCAAAAAGGACGGCTACGTTCAGATCTCGAATATCTTTGCCGAGACGGCGGGCAACGAGTCCGAGCATGCCAAGCTGTGGTTTAAGTATCTGCACGATGGCGCCGTTCCGGGCACTCTGGACAACCTGCGCGACGCCGCCGTGGGCGAGAACTACGAGTGGACCACGATGTATGACGAGTTTGCCAAGACCGCCGAGGAGGAGGGCTTTGCCGAGATCGCCGAGAAGTTCCGTGGTGTCGCCGCTGTCGAGAAGGCCCACGAGGAGCGCTACAACAAGCTCGTCGAGCGCATTGAATCGGGCGAGGTGTTTGAGCGCGAGGGCGTAAAGGTGTGGAAGTGCCTGAACTGCGGGCACCTGCATGTGGGTGCCGAGGCGCCCGAGGTGTGCCCGGTGTGCAACCATCCCAAGGCGTATTTTGAGGAGCAGGTGGTGAACTACTAGCGCGTGGCGCTAGCGTGAGCTGGGCCGGGAGGGCAGGACTACCTTCCCTCCTCGCTCACGGCTTCGCAGGGTCGCGTTGAGGGAAGGTAGTCCTGCCCTCCCGGCCCGCGTTGGGTCGTCGCGTGCTCGTTACTGAAAAGCTGATAAAAAGGTTTGTGTGCCGCCCCTAAAGGGGCGGCACGTTTTTGTGTGGGGTCCCTGTCTCCACACTTTTCGTCAAGCTTTTGGTCAGCTTTTGGTTAGTTGGCGGGTTAGCGGAAGGGCAAAAGATCATTCGATAAAAAAGCTCAGAGAAAGTGCTGGTAGGGGAGTTGTTGAGGTTTTCGACAGCTTTTGTCAACAAGAAACTTTGCAGCTATTGCTACGGATTGCGTTGCCGTGGCCTTGGCGGTGCGGGATGCTGGGCGTAAGCGTCGAATGCTCCGATTGAGGAGGCCAGCATGGACCTGTTTCTTGAGACCCCGCAGCAACAAGCTGAGCGCATGTTGCGCCAGCAGCAACGGCTCATGGAGATGCAAATGCAAGGGGTAGCCGCCCAGCCCCCTGCGCAAAATGCCACGCCCGCGGTTTCGCCTGCGGGCGGATCGGCGCCAGAGAACTATTCCGTACAACAAGATTCATATGCGCAGGAGCTTGCGTTCGACAAACGCCGCACGCGTCGCCGCCGCGTGGGCCAGCGCCTGCGCACGTTAGCGATGATCGTGCTCATTCCGTTAGGACTTGCGGCGATTTTCTTGGTCTCGTATGCGCTCACCTGCATCCTCAACGGTGCTTCGCCCAGTGAAGTGCTCCAACATCTGTCAGCCCTCGGCCAGCGCCTAGGCGATGTCATAACAACCATCCGCGCCGGCTGGGAGAGTTAGCGTTTGTCACATTAGGACTTCTGGGGTGTAGGGATTATCGCCACGAGTAGAATCCTTGCATCTTGCGGCTTTTGCCGTGCGACTGAATAGTATTATTGAAGACGAATAATAATAGGATTTGCTATGTATAAGAAGGATTTAGAGCAGATTCTTTTGGGTATTGACGAAGAGGCGGAGCTGGAAATAGGTCCAAGAGACGATAGGCCGAGCGTTGTATTGGTGGGAGGAAGCGCCTTCATGCTAAACGATGTGACGAATCGGTCGGTTACACATGACATTGATGTGTTTGAGGCGGATAGGTGCCTCCGCGAGATCATAGCTCGATACCCCGAGGTGAATGGTATGGCAGTGGCATATTGCAACCAGATGCCATTCAATTACGAAGATCGCTTGATCCCATTGGAGATTGGGGCGCATTTTATCAGGTACTTTACGCCATCTTTGGAGGACCTGGCGGTGATGAAGCTTTATGCCTATCGTCCGAACGACATCGTCGACCTCCATACTCGAACGTTTATCGACCGGCTTGATTGGGATTTGCTCGAGCGGCTTATATTCGATGAAGGAGAGGCGTTGGCCTCATCGCCTTCGGGGCGGAGTTATCAAGAGATGGTCTGTGCATACAGGCAATACAAAAAGGAGGTGCGAGGTTGAATCTGACTTTTGAGGGATTTTTGAAAGGCTATTGCCGAGAGCTGTCCGGGCAGCAGTCGCTGAATTTTAGAAAGCTGGTTAAGCGGGCAACGGCGGATGTGCCGCGCGTGGCGGAGCCTCTGTTTTTGCTCGCTTTGGCGCAGGGCAAAGCCGAATACGTTCTGGGCTTATCCGAGGGCTCGTGGATGGAAGAGGGCTATCGAGGTGTTTTGTCTCTGTATGGCCAAGCGGGTAGCCTGGCATCTCTATGCACCGAGGATAAACTTCCCAATCGTTACGCCAACGTTTGGCGCGCGTATAGAGGGGTGAAAGAAAAGCCAGCGGCCGACAGAAGGGTGAACGCCCTCATGAGAAAGAGAACACTGACAGCATTGGAGGAATCGGGTGTAACGCGCTATGGTCTCTGCCGTGCTCTGCACCTGAATAAAGGAAACGTATACGCATACTTGGCCGGCGATGACTCAAAGGTGAGCAGGGA
This sequence comes from Collinsella sp., assembly GCA_048519165.1. Lineage (GTDB taxonomy): Bacteria > Actinomycetota > Coriobacteriia > Coriobacteriales > Coriobacteriaceae > Collinsella. The sequence continues at coordinate 13,682 of DBFZVF010000004.1, read as the reverse complement.
AACGGCGCGCCGCATTATGGAATATGCGGAAGAGAGAAGCACCCAAGAAGGGGCCGGGCGCCCGGTGTGCGTGGCGGGGTAAGATTGATCGCGGTTTTGATTGGTGGTCGATTGAGTTTGTTGGGCGGAGTCTATGTCTGCTATTGATATCGTGCTTGTTGTGATCGCCTTGGTGGCAGTGGGGGTTGCTGTGGCTTGTGCCCTGCAGCTTAAGGGCCTTCGCGTCGAGCTGCGGGGGCGCGGCGATGGTGGGGCAGAGATGCTGGCTGCGCTCGAGCAGGCCAACAACGCGCTCGACACCCTGAACGTCGCGTTGGCCGAAACCCGCCGCACGGCAAATGCCATCGCGCAGCAGCAGACAACTGATGCGGCCGTTGAGCAGCAACGCTATCTGACCATTGCGCGCGAGTTCTCGCAGGCCGGCGACCGCATGGACGACCTGCGTCGCGAGACGGCCCAGCAGCTGGGCGCTAACCGCGAAGGCATCGAACACCGTCTGGACAAAGTGCGCGAAACGGTCGATGCCCAGCTGGGCGCCATCCGCAAGGACAACAACGTGCAGCTCGATCAGATGCGTGCGACGGTGGACGAGAAGCTCTCCCGCACGCTCAACGATCGCCTGTCGGCATCGTTTAAGCAGGTGAGCGACCAGCTCGAGGCTGTGTACAAGGGCCTGGGCGACATGCAATCCATCGCCACCGGCGTGGGCGACCTCAAACGCGTGCTGGGCAATGTAAAAGCGCGCGGCATTTTGGGCGAGGTGCAGCTAGGCGCGATTCTGGCGGATATCCTCACACCCGATCAGTATCTGGAAAACGTCGCCACCAAGCCTGGTGCCTCGGAGCGGGTTGAGTTTGCCGTCAAGCTGCCGGTGGACGAGGGCGACCCCGTGTTGCTGCCGATCGACTCCAAGTTTCCGGGCGACGCGTACGAGCACCTGCTCGACGCGCAAGAGTCGGGTGATGCCGAAGCTGTGGCCACCGCGCGCAAGACGCTTGACGCCATGGTGAAGCGCGAGGCCAAGGACATCTGCGAAAAGTACCTGAGCGTGCCCGCGACGACCAATTTTGGCATCATGTTCGTGCCGTTTGAGGGCCTGTATGCCGAGGTCGTCAGTCGCCCCGGGCTTATCGAGACCCTGGGCCGCGACTATCACGTCAACGTTGCCGGCCCCAGCACCATGGCGGCCATCCTCAACAGCCTGCAGATGAGCTACCAGACGTTTAAGTTGCAAAAACGCACCGATGACGTGCTGCGCGTGCTTTCCGCCGTCAAGGCCGAGCTGCCACGCTATCAAAAGGCGTTGCGCCGCGCCCAGCAGCAGATCGAGACCGCGGGTAAAACGGTCGAGGGCATTATCACCACGCGCACCAACGTTATGGAGCGCAAGCTCAAGGATATCGACGCGCTGGAAGACGCGCGGGAGGCCGACGAGATTTTGGGCTTGGAGTCCGCAGGCTTACTCGCGGGCCAGGAAGACGAGGACTAGCCGCAACGGACGGCGGCGCGCCGGCGTAAACGCGGGGCGCGGGCGCTTTTCGCAACGTGCTTGCCTGAAGCGCGCTTCAATGTGCAACAATGGCGTTTCGCCCTATCAGATGCGAAAGGAAGCCCATGTCTCAGAGAAGCACCAGCCCGCTCAAGCGCTCCACCGTGCGCCGCACGCTGCAGCGTTTTTGGGATGTCACGCGCACGCAGCCGCTGATCGTCTTTCTCTCGGTGTTCTCGTCGGCGGGCTATATCTTTTTGCTCACGTTTGCCAACACCTATGTGATGGCCCTCATCGTCGACCGCGTCCAGGCCGGCCCCGTGGCGGGCGATCAAGTATTCGAGGTCTTTGGCCCCTACATTCTGGCGCTCGTGCTTGTGAACCTGGTGGGTCAGATCCTCTCCAAGCTACAGGACTACACCGTCTACAAGCTCGAGATTGCGGGCAACTATCACCTGGCGCGCTTGTGCTTTGACACGCTCTCCAACCAATCCATGACGTTTCATACCAGCCGCTTTGGCGGATCGCTGGTGAGCCAGACGAGCCGTTTTATGAGTGGCTACACGGGCTTGGTCGACGTGACGGTGTATTCGCTCATCCCCACTATCACCTCGGTTGTCTGCACGGTGGCGGCGCTCGCCCCGGTGGTGCCCACATTTACCGTGATCCTGATGGGCATCATGGTCGTCTACATTGCGTTTGTCTGGCTTATGTACAAACGCATCATGCCGCTTTCGGCCGCGACGTCCGCCGCGCAGAACAAGCTGTCGGGCGTGCTGTCCGACGCGGTCACGAACATCCTGGCCGTCAAGACCTGCGGGCGTGAGGACTTTGAACGCGACCTATTCGATACCGCCGACCGCGCCGCGCGCGATGCCGAAACGGTTTCGATGCACGCCATGATGCAGCGCAACTTTACGACCTCGGGCCTTATCGTCATCACCATGGCCGTGGTGAGCGTGTTCGTGGCGGGCGGCAACGCGTGGTTTGGCATCTCGGCCGGCGCGCTCGTCATGATCTTTACCTATACGTACAACCTCACCATGCGTCTGAACTACGTAAGCTCCATGATGCAGCGCATCAACCGCGCGTTGGGCGATGCGGCCGAGATGACGCGCGTGCTGGACGAGCCGCGTCTGGTGGCAGACGACGCGAATGCCCCCGAGCTCAAAGTGACCGAGGGTGCGATTGATTTTGAGCACCTGAGCTTTGCATACCGTGACGCCGCGGCGGGCGAGAGCGTGTTCGACGACCTGACGCTCCATGTGGCGGCGGGCCAGCGTGTGGGCCTGGTGGGCAAATCGGGCTCGGGCAAGACGACGCTCACCAAGCTGTTGCTGCGCCTGGACGACGTGCAGGGCGGCCGTGTGCTCGTGGACGGCCAGGACGTCTCGCGCTGCACGCAGCAGAGCCTGCGCCGCCAGGTTGCCTACGTGCCACAGGAGGCGTTGCTGTTCCATCGCTCCATTCGCGAGAATATCGCCTACGGCCGCCCCGACGCAACCGACGAGCAGATCCGCGAGGCCGCGCGCCTGGCAAATGCCCTGGAGTTTATCGACCGCCTGCCCCGTGGCTTTGACACCATGGTGGGCGAGCGCGGCGTCAAGCTTTCGGGCGGCCAACGTCAGCGCGTGGCCATCGCCCGCGCTATCCTGACCGACGCGCCGATCCTGGTGCTCGACGAGGCGACGTCTGCCCTCGACAGCGAGTCCGAGGCGCTGGTGCAGGGGGCGCTCGAGAACCTGATGCGCGGTCGCACCTCCATTGTGGTGGCGCATCGCCTGTCCACCGTGGCGGCGCTCGATCGCATCGTGGTGCTGGCGGACGGCGAGATTGTCGAGGACGGTACGCATGCGCAGCTTGTCGAGGCGGGCGGCGAGTATGCGAGCCTGTGGGGCCGCCAGACCGGCGCATTTTTGGAGGCTTAAGGCCCCCGTACGTGGGACAATCGTTTCCGTGAAGTTATGTTTCTGCCGAGCCGAGGAGTCGTTATGCCACGCGAGACCAATGCCGCCAAACGCGAGCGCGCCGTTGAGGTGTGCGAGCGCCTCAACCGTCGCTATGGCCCGGTTGAGTGCTTTTTGGACCACGAGAATCCCTTTAGGCTGCTCATCGCGGTGCTGCTCTCGGCGCAGACGACCGATGCACAGGTCAACAAGGTGACGCCGCGGCTGTTTGCCCAGTGGCCCACGCCCGAGGCCATGGCGGGGGCGAGCGTGGCCGATGTGGCCGACACCATTAAGTCACTCGGCTTTTATAAGAGCAAGGCCAAGCACGCCGTGGAGGCCGCGCAGATGATCGTTGCCGATTACGGCGGCGAGGTACCGGCCGACATGAAGGAGCTCGTCAAGCTGCCGGGTGTTGGCCGCAAGACGGCGAACATCGTGCTCAACGTGGGGTTTGGCATTGTCGAGGGCATCGCGGTCGATACGCACGTCAACCGCATCGCGCACCGCCTGATGCTGAGCCCCAAGACGCATGCCAAGGAGCCGCTCAAGACCGAGCAAGATCTGCTCAAGATTTTGCCGCACGAGTATTGGGAATCGGTCAACCACCAGTGGATTACCTTTGGCCGCGAGATCTGCGACGCCCGCAAACCTAAGTGCGACGAGTGTCCGCTGGCAGACCTTTGCCCCAGCGTGCGCGTAGCGGGGTAGGGCGGAACGCATCTTCGTCTGGCGTTTTTTGCGGGGCTGGGTTTGCCCTTGAGCCGGAGTCCCCTTCATGCGCTACCATGACAGGCAATGAAATCCGCCGCATACCCGCCGAGCTTGCCCCGGCGGGCTTTTGGCGTTGCAATGCCGGAGGAACAGCATGCTCATTCACCGTATAGCCGCGCAGCTCTACACCGCCGAGGCGCTGCAGACTGTCGAGGCCGGACTCGATGCCGGCGAGGACGTGACGCTGGCCGTGTCGCAGTCGGGTCGTACGCTTATGGCGGCCGCCCAGTTTGCGCGCCGTCCGCGCCCCACGGTCTACATTGTGAGCGGCGAGGACGCGGCCGATCGCGCCGCGCGCAGCCTTGCTGCTTATGTGGGCCTGGCGCACGTGTGCCGTTTTCCCGAGCGCAAGGACTATCCGTGGCGCGAGCAGGCGCCTGACGATGCCGTGGTTGCCCAGCGCTGCGAGGCGCTCGGGCGCATCGTGCGCGGGGACAACTGCATCATGGTCGCCTCGGCCCGTGCGCTGCTGCGTTGCGTGCCGCCAGTCGAGAGCCGCTACTGGGAGTCCACTACTTTTGCGGTGGGCGAGGAGATTCCTTTTGACGAGGTGCCACAGCGCTTGGTGGGCATGGGCTACACCAATGCCGGTGCCGCCGACGCGCCCGGCCTGTTCCGTGTGCACGGCGACACCGTCGAGGTGTTCCCCGCGCAGGAAAAAGCGCCCGTGCGCATTGAGTTTTTCGGCGACGAGATCGATCGCATCCGCCGTATGGTGAGCTCAACGGGCCAGACCATCGGCAACGAAGACAGCATCGAGATCTTCCCCTGCCGTGAGCTGGCGCTTACCGACGAGGCCGTCCACAACATGCATGTGGCGCTCTATCGTGCCAGCCAGGATGACAGTAAACTGGCAGCGCTGCTCGAGATGGTGGATGCACGCATCGTCACGCCCGAGCTCGACCGCTTTTTGCCGGTGATGTACGGCCAGACCGTAAGCCCGTTGGCACACGTGAGCGGCAAGGCGCTTGTGGTTTTGTCCGAGCCGCGCTCGCTGTTCGACGACTGCCTGCGTGCCTACGAGGATATCGAGGCCCGTGCCGGCGAGGCGGGGATTGACCGCCTGGACGGTCTGTACGTGCGCGCTCAACAGCTCGATTTTGGTGCCCAGCAGCGCCTGAACTACGTAAGCCTCATTCGTGCCGGCGGCGCGGTGACGGCCGAGCTCAAGATTGAGCAGCCTGCCATCGCAGGCTCGGACAACCGTTTTATGACGCGCATCCAGGAGGTCGTGGGCAAGCGCTATGCCTGCGTGTTTGCCATTCCCGACCGCGGTGCGCGCGAGTCGATGGAGCTCACCTTTGGCGACGAGGGTATTACCTTTGAGGAATCGCTGACCGCGGCGCCCGAAAATGCCGGTGCCATCGGCGACCGCGTGCGCGTGGCAGCGGCGGATTCCGCCGACCGTGCCGCACGCCAGGAGGCCCATGCTTCCATTCGCGAGCGTAAGGCCGACGCGCTCAACGCCCGCTCGCTCGAGGCGGGCGCCGCCCAGGCTGCCGCCGGTGCCGCCGTGCCCACCATCTCGCGCGGACGCGTGACTTTTGTCGATGCCGCCCTGCCGCAGGGCGTGGTGGTGCCCGATGCCAACCTGGCCGTGTTCTCAATCGCCGACCTCAACGCCCGCATGGACGCCAACCGCGCGCGCAGCCGTCGCAAGGTTGACATTACGCAGATCACGTTCCCGTTTAAGCCGGGCGACTACGTGGTGCACGCTACCCACGGCATCGCACTCTTTAGCGAGATCGCGCGCCAGGAAGTGGACGGCAAGGAGCGCGACTACTTTTTGCTGGAATATGCCGACGGCGACAAGCTCTACGTGCCGCTCGAGCAGGTCGACCGCATCACGCGCTATGTTGGCCCCGACGGCGACAAGCCGCGCCTGACCAGGCTCAACACAGCCGACTGGACGCGCGCCACCAACAAGGCGCGCAAGAACGCCAAAAAGCTGGCGTTTGACCTGGTCGACCTGTATACGCGCCGCTCATCAATCGCGGGTATCGCCTGCCCGCCCGACACGCCCGAGCAGATCGAGATGGAGCAGAGCTTCCCTTACGACGAGACGCGCGACCAGCTGGAGGCCATCGCCGACATCAAGGCCGACATGGAGGCGCCCAAGCCCATGGATCGCCTGCTGTGCGGCGACGTGGGTTTCGGCAAGACCGAGGTTGCCCTGCGCGCGGCGTTTAAGTGCGTGGACTCCGGCCGCCAAGTCATGGTGCTCTGCCCCACGACCATTCTGGCCCAGCAGCACTACGAGACGTTCTTTGAGCGCTTTGCCCCGTTTGGCCTCGAGGTCGAAGTGCTCAGCCGCTTCCGCACCCCGGCGCAGCAGAAGCGCGCGCTCAAGGCGTTTGCCGAGGGCACGATTGATGTGCTCATCGGCACGCATCGTCTGCTTTCGGCCGATGTGAACCCCAAGAACCTGGGCCTGGTGATCATTGACGAGGAGCAGCGCTTTGGCGTGCAGCACAAGGAGCAGCTCAAGAACCTGCGCGAGCAGATTGACGTGCTCACGCTTTCGGCAACGCCGATTCCGCGAACCATGCAGATGGCCACGAGCGGCGTGCGCGACATGAGCCTGATCACGACGCCGCCGACCGGGCGCCGCCCCGTAATCGTGCACGTGGGAGAGTACGACCCCGACGTGGTGAGCGCGGCGATTCGCCTGGAGGTGGGTCGCGGCGGTCAGGTGTACTACGTGTCCAACCGCGTCAAGACCATCGACGACGCCGTGGCGCGCGTGCACGAGGCCGCGCCCGAGGCGCGCGTGGGCGTAGCGCACGGCAAGATGAGCCCGCGCGAGGTCGAGGATGTGATGATCGAGTTCGCGACCAAAAAGATCGACGTGCTCATCGCCACGACCATCGTGGAGAGCGGCATCGACAACGCGACCGCCAACACGCTCATCATCGAGGACTCGCAGCGCCTGGGTCTGGCACAGCTCTACCAGCTCAAGGGCCGTGTGGGCCGCTCTGCCACGCAGGCCTACGCGTACTTTATGTTCCCGGGCGAGCTGCCGCTCACCGAGGAGGCGACGGCGCGCCTGACCGCACTTTCCGAGTTCCAGGACCTGGGCAGCGGCATGCGCATCGCCATGCGCGACCTGGAGATTCGCGGTGCCGGCTCGCTTATGGGAGCCGAGCAGCACGGCAACCTGTCGAGCGTGGGCTTTGACCTGTTTACGCAGATGCTGGGCCAGGCCGTGGCTGAGGCGCGCGGCGATGACGACGCCGGCGTGGAGGCGGCGAGCGTGGGTATTAACCTGCCGGCCGACTACTTCTTGTCCGAGGAGTACCTGCCGGCGGTGGATCAGCGCGTGCTCGTGTACCGTAAGCTCGCAGCGGCCGAGGACCTAGAGAGCATCGATGAGGTGCAGGAGGAGACCGAGGCTGCGCATGGCGAGCTGCCGCTGGCGGGACTCAACCTGTTCAATCGCGCACGAATCCGCATTCGCGGCGAGCGCCTGGGGCTCGAGAGCGTCACGCTCAGTGGCGGCCGCATCACGTTTTTGGGCGTTGACGTGCCCAAGAAGGTGGCCTTTGAGCTTAAGACCCGCTATGGCGCGGTGAACTTCCCCAAGAGCCGCAAGCTGTCGGTACCCTACAAGGCAGGCGCCGGTGCGGGCAGCGGCCTGGGTCGCGGTCTCGACGCCAACGACGGCACCGGCCCCGTGGCCGCGGCACTCATGCTGCTGCAACAACTGGGTGCCAGCGACGACGACTAACGGGTCGACGCTGCAAACGCTCCATTTGGGCAATCTGACCCTCACTCGTCGGTCGCGTACGCAAGTACGCTTCCCTCCTCCTTCGGGCCACCTTGCCACAAATGGAACGTTTTCGCTCACTTATGCTCAACCTGTAAGGGTATTTATGGGACAAAGCTATCTTTGCCCCACCACGTTGCGGGTCGACCCTTCGCCCGACCGAAAGGAAAGCATGTTCGGATACATCTATAAGAAAGATGTCGCCATTATCGCGGTTGTCCTGTGCCTTTGTCTGGGCGTGGGCAGTTTCTTCGATTATCAGATCTCGAGCGCGCTGTTCAACGTCGGCAGCATGTACGGCCGCTTTATCGAGGCCGCCGGCGAGCTGCCGTTCGAGCTGACGGCGAGCGTCGCGGGCGTTATGCTCGTACGCGCGGTGCGTCCCGACTCCAGGGGGAGCAAATGGCTCGCCGTGCTGGGCGTTCTGATCAACGTTGGCCTGGCCGGCTACGAGATCGTTTCGTCCCTGCGGGTTGGCGGCAAACTCATCGCGGTTCAGTTGGTGCTGACGTTTGTGCTAGTCATCGCTGCCAACCTTATCGTCTATCGCCTCACGCGCACGACCGAGCCCGACGAGCTCACGCGCTGGGCGCTGATGGTGCTTGCCGTGTGGGTCGCTCAGGCCATTATCCTCAACGTGATCGTCAAGCCGCTGTGGTCGCGCCCGCGCATGCGCGTGATCGAGGTGACGCAGGGACTCGAGTTTCAGCCGTGGTGGGTGATTGGCAACCCCGACAAGTGGGCCTATATTGCCGCCGGTGTAGTCAAGGACGGCTTTAAGTCGTTTGCGAGCGGACACACGGCGCACGCGGCGATCGGCCTTATGCTCGCTGGGCTTCCCGCGACGGCCTTTAAGGAAAAGCCGTCGCGCCGTCGTGTGGTCTTTTGGACGGCGGCTGTGGTCGCGGCGCTCGTCGCGTTTGGCCGCATCGTGATCGGAGCGCACTTTTTGAGTGACGTGAGCTGCGGTTTTGCTCTGGTACTGGCACTTGAGTGCCTTGCCGCGCGCATTGCCTATCCCAGCGGCGTACAATAGCTCCGTTTGAATCATCTGGCCGATACCCGGTAAGAGAGGATTGCCATGCTCGCGTTTAACAACGACTATTCCCACGGCGCACATCCGGCAGTGCTGCAGGCGCTCGTCGACACCAATATGGAGCCGCAGCCCGGCTACGGTACCGATGCGCACACCGAGCGTGCCAAGCAGCTTATCCGCGAGGCCTGTCAGGCCCCCGATGCCGACGTGTTTTTTCTGGTGGGCGGCACGCAGGCCAACGCGACGGTGATCGACATGCTGCTCGCGCCGTACGAGGGCGTCGTTGCTGCCGAGACCGGCCACGTCGCCTGCCACGAGGCGGGCGCCATCGAGTTTGGCGGCCACAAGGTGCTCACCATCCCTGGCTACGAGGGCAAGATGCACGCCGAGGATCTGGAGAACTATATCCAGGTGTTCTACGAAAACGAGAGCTACGAGCACACGGTGTTTCCGGGCGCCGTGTACGTGAGCCTATCGACCGAGTACGGTACGCTGTACTCCAAGGCCGAGCTCGCGGCGATTCACGCAGTGTGCCAGAAGCGCGAGATTCCGCTGTTTGTGGATGGCGCCCGCCTGGCCTATGCGCTGGCGGCCGATGAGTGCGACATTACCCTGCCCGAGCTGGCACAGCTGTGCGACGTGTTCTACATCGGCGGCACCAAGTGCGGCGCTCTGTGCGGCGAGGCCGTGGTGTTTTGCGGCATGCACGCTCCGGCACATCCCATTCCGCGTATTAAGCAGCACGGCGCGCTGCTGGCCAAGGGCCGCCTGACGGGCGTGCAGTTCGAGGCTCTTTTTACCGATGGCCTGTATTTTGAGATTGGTCGCCAGGCGATTGAGACCGCTCAGGCACTGCGTCGCGTGCTGCACGAGCGCGGCTACCAGTTCTTCTTGGAGACGCCGACCAACCAGCAGTTCGTGATTCTGCCCAACGAGGACATGACCCGCATTCGCGAGCATGCCTCGATTGAGTACTGGGAAAAGTACGACGAGACCCACACGGTGGTGCGTTTTTGCACCAGCTGGGCCACGACGCAGGAGGACATCGACGCGTTGGCGGCTGTCCTGTAGCCTGATGTAATGACGAGGGGCCGCCTTGCGCTTGGGTTTGGCGCAAGGTGTCCTTTGTTTTTGAGGGAGAAGGGTTGTATGACCGAGATGTCCGAGCCGACGATTCGCCTGGCGACGCCCGATGATGCGCCGGCGTTGCTTGCCATCTATGAGCCGTATGTGCGCCAGACGGCGATTACCTGCGAATACGAGGTGCCGAGCGTTGAGGAGTTCGCCGCGCGCATCGAGCGTACGCTCAAGCGCTATCCATATTTGGTGATGGAGTTGGACGGGCGTCCGGTAGGCTATGCCTACGTGAGTCCGCTTAACAGCCGCGAGGCATATGACTGGTCGGTCGAGACATCGATCTACCTGGCGCGCGACGTGCGCCACGGCGGGCTGGGCCGCAAGTTGCACGACGCGCTCAAGCAATGCCTGGTCGCGATGGGCATCACCAACATGTGCGCCCTCATCGCCGTGCCGCACGACAAGGACGACGAGTACCTGACGCACAACAGCCAGGATTTCCATGCCCATATGGGATATCGCCTGGTGGGCGCCTTCGACCGCTGCGCCCAAAAGTTCGGCCGCTGGTACGACATGTGCTGGATGGAGTTGGTCCTGGCCGAGCGCGTCCCTAACCAACCTAAGCCAACCTGGTTCCCCGACCTCCTTGCCTAAAACCACCACAATGGGGACAGGCACCTTTGTGGTGGTTTTCGATTGGTTAGCCGATGGGCTCGGTGTATTTGGCGCGGTCGGTGCGCTGGATGCGCTTGGAGACATGGAGCGGGCGGCCGTCGGTGTCGTAGACGTAGTCGGTGATCAGGATCAGCGCCTGCCCGCGCTTGACGTTGAGCAAAAACGCCTCGTTTTGCGAGGCGTAGCACACCTCAAAGGTCTTATGCCCCTGTGCCGGCGCGCGATGGAATTCTTGGCGCAGCATCGCGTAGAGCGAACCATTGATATCGCGATCGATGAGTGCTTCAAAGCTCGGTGGTAGATAGGTAGTCTCCAGGCACAGCGGCGCATCGTCCAGATAACGCAGACGGACAAGTTTGACGAGCTTGCTGCCCACGGTGACATCGAAGAACTTGGCAGCATTGCCCGCGGCCTTGGCAAAGCCCGAGTCCACCGTGCGCGTGGTGGGCTTCATGCCCTGACCCTGGACCTGTGCCGTATAGCTCGAAAACACCAGGTTGTTCTCGTGGAGCGCCGGCGTGTCGGCCACAAAGGCGCCGCGCCCGCGCTCGGTGCGAACCAGGCCCTCATCAGCTAGTACCTTAAGGGCATGGCGCACGGTGCTGCGCGACAGACCCGATTCGTCCATGAGTTCCATCTCGGACGGCAGCTTGTCTCCACGTGCGTAGGTGCCGGAGGCGATGCGGTCGCGCAGTATGCCCGCCAAGCGCTCGTATTGGGTCAGTCTCTTTTTAGATGAAGCGTTCATGCGATCAACCTGTATCTAACTTGCATGCGTATCTAATCAAGCATGTATTCAATACAACAACAAAACCGCTGGTATCCAGTTATCGAAAACCGCATCAGCAAAATTTCTAAGACAAATATAGCATACAACTAGTCGACATAACCAAAACATGTATGTAACTTGTATGCCATCGAGAGCATCAAACGAGAAGAAAGGCTGATGCACGATGACTACTCAGGAACAGGTTAAGGACGTCGTCTCCCAGGTTTTGGCTGACAAGGCGGACAAGGGCGGTATCAAGCGCGTCGTGTGGATTGGCGCCGGCGGATCCAACGGCGGCAACTATCCTGCCCAGTACTTTATGGAGCACGAGGCCACGCAGGTCGTGAGCTCCAGCTACACCAGCAACGAGTTCGTGCACGCAACCCCTGCCTACGTCAACGAGAACACCTTGGCCGTCGTCGTGTCCATGCGCGGCACCAAGGAGACCATCGTCGCCGCCCAGGTCGCCAAGGACCACGGCGCCAGCACCATCGCCATCTATGTTGACGAGTCCGGCCTCACCGAGGTCTGCGACTACAAGATCCAGTACGACAGCCTGGCCGTCGACGAGTCCTGCATGGGCCGTACCAACTCCGCCGTCGTGACCATGATCGCCATGGAGCTCACGCAGCAGACCGAGGGCTATGCCGAGTACGAGACCGCTATGGCCGCCTTCGACCTGATCGATCCCATCTATCGCAAGGCCGTCGAGTACACCCGTCCGCTCGCTGCCAAGTGGGCCGAGCAGAACGCCGACAAGCCCTGCATTAATGTCATGGCTCAGGGTCCGCTTTTTGGTGCCGCTTACGTCTTTAGCATCTGCAACGTGCAGGAGATGCTGCAGATTGACTCCTGCACCATCAACACCTGCGACTTCTTCCATGGTCCCTTCGAGATCCTGGACAAGCGCACCTCGCTGTTCCAGCTTATCAGCGTCGGCCGCAGCCGTTGTAACGACGAGCGCGGCATTCGCTTCGTCAACCAGTACGGTGGTGAGCGCGTCTATCAGCTCGACGCCAAGGAGCTTGGCCTCAACGACATCAAGGACAGCGTGAGCGAGTACTTCAACCACCTGATCTTTGCCCCGATCCTCAACAACGTGTACATGCGCGCGCTCTCTGCCGTCACCCACAAGGACTACATGACGCGCCGCTACATGTGGAAGCTGGACTACTAGGGGATAGAGAGGGGATAGAGCGGTCTAACAGCTCGATGTCCTCATAAGTTGCGGTGGAATAGTTCCTGTTTGGGGGCTTGAAGCCTCTATTTAGGAACTATTTCACCGCAATCGCCAAGTAATCCGCTGGGGGACGGAGGAAAACGGATCACTGAGGGGCTGGTCTGAGTCGGTGATCCGCTTTCCTCCGGCCCCAGCGGATCACTTTTCCGCTCGCCGATTTGTGTCTTGAAAAATGTATATAACGACTATAACGTAGTGTGAAACATATTGGAAACAATACCGAGGAGGCTGCGTTGAAGAAAAGCAATCTGGGCTATGTGCTGGTGCTGGTCGCCGCGCTTATGTGGGGCAGCATCGGAATCTTTGTAAACGGCATCTCGGCCATGGGCGTTTCGTCCCAGAGCATGGCTGCCTTTCGCTTGTTGGTCGGAGCGCTTATCTTGGCGCCGGTCCTGATGTTTATGGGCTGTCGTCCGGGTGAGGGGTCTACCGTGGCTCAGGGTCCGCTGGCCCTGTTCAAGGCAAGCCCTAAAGAGCTTGTTCCCTGCGCGCTTGTCGGTATCGTCGGTTTGGCCGCCGCCAACACCTGCTATTACGAGTGCATGGGCGAGGTGGGCATGTCCACGGCCTCGGTGCTGCTCTACACCTCGCCGGTGTTTGGCGTCATGCTCGGCCGCGTGCTTTATCGCGAGGACGTGACCCCCAACAAGCTCGTTGCCATTGTCTTTAACATCGTTGGCTGCGTGCTTGCAGTGACCAATGGCGACCTTTCCGGTTTCCATTTTTCGGTTTGGGGCGTCACGTCGGGCGTGATTGCAGGTCTTTGTGGTGCGTCGCTCGCGGTGTTTAGCCGGATAGCAACCAAGACGGTCCACCCGCTGGCTGTCACGTTTTGGGGCTTTGTTTTTGGCGGTGCGGTTATGGCGGCTATCGCGGCTCCGTGGCCGGATGTCGCCGCGGCAATGTCGCC
>DBFZVF010000003.1:0-7856 GCA_048519165.1 Collinsella sp. | reverse complement strand
CCTTGTATCTGCACGGCGAATACGGCCGCAGCCTAGGCATGGCGGAAAATGCCCTGATCATGAAACAGGGAAGCTATCCGATCTCGGAACTGTTCCTGCACCTGGCAGCTTCCATGGCATGCATGAGCCTCAAGGACATCGACGCCGCAAAAACGCACTTCGGAGTTGCTTGGAACATTGCGCGTCCCGACGGCCTTATCGAGCTCATTGGCGAGCACCACGGCCTTTTACAGGGGCTCATCGAGGCATGCCTAAAATCGCAATACCCTGACGATTTCGCACGCATCATCGAGATTACGTATCGATTCAGCTACGGTTGGCGGCGCATCCACAACCCCGATTCGGGCGAGGACGTGGCCGACGACCTAACGACCACGGAATTCACCATGGCCATGCTCGCCTGCCGTGGGTGGACCAATGCCGAAATCGCTCGTCATATGGGTGTATCGCCGGGCACCGTCAAAAACCGCCTATCCGGCGTATACGCAAAGCTTGGCATCGGCACACGCGCCGAGCTGGTCGCGCATATGTTGCGTTAGCGACCGGACTGCCAAGCGCATCGAAAGCGCTCCGGAACCCCGGCGCTTCGCTCAATCAATTTGGACATTTTGACCCTTGAACGGCACTACCGCCACGAGGCGCCTTCTCGCAAAATTGGATTATTTCCACCGATACCTGCGGGATGGGAGCCAAAGATGCTTGATCGCCGTTCGTTACTTGTTGCCGGAGCGTCCTCGCTGGCGAGCATTATGTTGCCGCGCGTGCCGGGAAGCGCAAACGCCTTCATATTGCCGTTCGCCCCCGCCGAGGCATACGCCGACGAAGATGATCCCTTCAAGGTCTTGGTGCTCTCGCGCACCATGTTTGGTGTGGTCGTGGTCGACGTCGCCAACAAGAATACGCCCATCACGGGTGCCCAGGTCACGCTCATATCGCGCTATGCCGCAGGCAAGCAGCTCACCGCCACGACCGATGACGAAGGCACGGCCATCTTTGAGGTCGCCCCTCTTTCAGAAGGCTACGTGGACGAGGCAACGCTTCTCGACGCGTACGACTTTAACGGCGGCATCTCCATTAGCATGGCAGGCTACCGCGATGTCGAGATTCCCCTTGCGCGTATCCAGGGCGGCACCGCTATTACCGCACCCACACGTCCGCTCTCCGATGGCGAGCCGTACTTTCGACAGCTCACGTTCGACGAATGGGACATCCAGTACGCCAATGCCACGTTTATGGCAATACCGAAGGACGACACGGCAAACGAGCAACCCGACACGCACGCCTTTACCGTGCAGGCACATCTGCCACAGGGTGAACAGGCAACGCTGCACATCAACAAGGTAATGCCCGCCACGGGTAGCTCGCCCGAAACCGTCACGCAGATTGGCCAGATCAAGGCCAGCGCATCGGGTGCGAATAATCTGGCAACGTTCACGCTTGAAGACACGTTCCTCGATGCGGCATCGGGCCTTCTGGAGGAAGGATGCAAGCTGCGCTTTGTGCTCGACTACCAGGGCAAAACCTACACGCTCTCCTCCCCCATGGCCGTTGTCGCCGCGCCGGCCGCAAAGGCAGAATCGGGCTCGACCACCATCATTCCCACCACCATGGACCAAGAGATCACCCCGTTTGATTTCCCCGCGGCGTTTCCTGGCATCGGCGGCAATAAGTTCACGTGCTGGATGCCCTCATTCCCCATTTTGTTCGATTTCTCTTTTGCCGGTTACGTGCTGTTTGGTGGAGGATACAAACCAGCCAGCTATATGAACGATTCGGGCAACCCTGATCCGGAATACTGGAAGAAATCGCCGCGCGAGTCGGGCGCCAAGCAGGCAAACCGCTACCTCGACGAAATGGAGGGGAAGTGGAACCAGTACAAGAGCATGAGTGCCGGTTCGGGCACCGATCCAAGAAACACCAAGCTCCTTCGCCACCATTGCACGCTGCTGTTCACGATGGATATCGCAACACAGGTGTACGGCTCGCTCGCCTACGATTGGGTGGGCAAAACCTGGGGCAACAACAACGACCCCGCATACGGCAATATTAAGGCCCTCTTCCAGGTAAGAACCGACCTCAATTGGACCGAGCAGTTTACCCTAGGACCGGTGCCGTTTTTCCTAAACGTCAACCCCTGGGTGCTGGCGAAGCTGGCGCTCGCCGTGGGTGCCCACACGCACGGCAGCGGCGCGGCGTTTTTCAAGAACATTTCGCTCGACTATTCCAACACGTCGGGCTCATTCACTATCCAGATCGGGCTTGCCGTCACCTTTGGCGCCGGCGTTGCAGGCGTCGCCTCGTCTGCCGTGCGTGGCGCCGCATCCCTCACCCTGTTCATTGGGTACGAGAAGGCGGACGGGCACCAGCTTCCGCGGCTGCGCGTGGGTGCAGACGTCGATGTCGATGTGATACTCCAGTTCGTAATGTTCAAGTGGACCACCAAGGCTTGGTCGGGGTCGTGGCCCACACTCCTCGATTCGTGGAATATGTCGGTGAACAATGGCAACCAGTATGTGCTCCAGCGCTCTGAGCTCGCATTGGGTGGAGATACGCCTTACACGCTGGATGCCCGCTTCGGCACGCCCGGCAACATCGAGGCGGGCGGCGTGCCGCAATTTATCGCATCGGCCACCATCGTCACCAACGCCGAGCTGCTCGCACGCGCCGAGGTTAAGGCCACTGCCGTAAACGCCGCGCCTGTCGTGCGCGATTGGGATCAAGCGGTCACGTGCATTGAGCTCGAGGCGGATGCAGAAAGCGACGACGCGGGACAGATCGAGCATTTCGTCCATGCACTGATAGGGAACGACGAAAACGCCGCGCCGATGTACGAGTACACCTATATCGGGCAGGCGAAGGACGCCGTTGCGGAGCCCAACGCCAATTCTGCCGGCGTGTCGGAGGACGAGCGTGGCGGCATCAAGCCCTCGAGCGACAACGTGCTGTTTACTGGCGTGCTCAGCGAAGCTCACATGAGGCTGGCAATGATTGCCGGCGTAGAATGCCTGTTCCGTATCGCCTCGGTGCGCTACGGCGACAATGGCCGCTCGCGCCTAGTGGTGCACACAAAGGCAAACGGCACGTGGTCTGCCCCCATGCCCGTGGACTTCCCCCTTGGGTTTGGCGAGAACGACGTGGAGCGCGACGGCATATTCGATTACGACTTCGACGTAGTGGAATATACGGACGGAAGAGAAAACCAGGACGCCTACGTGCTGCTGGTCTCGGGCGAGCGCCCCGACGGCGACAACACCCTTTTCGATACGGCGAGCACAGCCGGCATACTGTCCGTTGTGCGCCTGCGCATAAGTAATGACGAGATCCGTGTGGTGTCGCACACGTCGTGGCGCAGCATCTCGCGCGGCCGTCTTCAGGAGGATGGCCACCATTGTCTGCAGTGTCCACGCATCACGGTGGGCAAGACGCTGGTCGACGGGCGCCTGTCGGGCGCTTACCTCCACCGCCGCGGAACCACCGCAGAAAAGGCGCTGGGCAATGAGGCAGAGGTTGCGCTGGAGTGCTTCACCCTGTGGTCGGATGATTTGGGCGACAGCCTCACGTTCCGTCAGGTCCTCCGCTTTCCGCAAGCGCCATCGAGCATCGAGCTGGGCGTACCCGAGAATATCAACGGAAAAATGGTGGTGCCCGTTGCATACGAAACTGCAAACGGTTGTGGCTGCGCATCGTATGCCGTGATCGGCCAGTCCATTGCGGGCTGGGGCGTTATGTCACCAGACGCTACGGTACCCCGTGCGGTACCGTGGCCACAACATTCGGGCTTTTTGGCAACCGTCAACGAGCAACTGCAGCATATTACTTGGACGCGAGGCGCATCGGCATTTGCAACGCAGCCCGTGGGTGCCGCAGGCTGTGGTCCGGCATCGTTTAGCGTAAGCAACAACGGCAGGTGCGTGCTCTATGTAGAGAATACCGATGGCAAGGTGGGACAAACCTACGACGAAGAAGGCAACCCGGTAGCAGTGATGGGCAAGCACTTCCGCATCTTCGCCAGCACCTTGGCAGGCGATCTGTTCACGGAGCCGTTCGTGATGTGCGAGCTGGACCATCCCGTCGATCAGATAACGACATTTTTGACGTCGGGAGGCATGCTCTCCGCGCTCGCCACACACATTGTGAGCGCGGAGAAGAGCGAGGCAGAGCTGCACGGCATCGAAGTGCCCTTGGTGGCGTGTGCCACTCCGACGGGCGCGGTCGCTACCTCGGGCGCGGTGGTGCCCGGAGCAGCAGGTGAATCCTTTATGGTCACGGTGCGAAACGACGGCAACACCTTGCTGACCGCCGGCACGATCGATCTGTACCGAGAGGGCTCCAGCCAGCCGTTCTCCAGTGCATCCATCGGGTTCGGAGCGAATGCACGAATGGCATCGATCTACGATCCGGAGCTCGCCGAGGATGCTTCGGCCAACGACATGGCACACGTGAAGTACGCGCTCGAGACGCTGGGCGCACGTTTTGCGACGCACCCGCTGGTTGCCGACAATGGCAACGCCGTGCTGGCACCAGGCTGCACGGCACAGTTCCGCATGAGCTTCGCCATCCCCGAGAGTTGGGGCGACGAAGTGGGCAAACGCGTAACGCTGTATGCGAAGGCGCGTGATCTGGTGGCGCTCGATCCCGTGACGCTCGAGGAAATTCGACCGGGCGCAAACTCGGCGCTGGGTGCCGTACTGCACGAGCTTCATGTGCCCGACGCGGCATGCGAGCGCTCAGAAGTTCAGGTCGGCGTATGCGGCAGCGCGGATACGACAGGACTTCACGACGCCCCGATGACGGTCGACGGCGATGGCGGCACGAGTGGAGGTGGCTCCGGCGGAAGCAGCTCCGGAGGCGGCAGTGGATCTGGCAGCGGCAAGAATCACGGCAATAACAAGCGCTCCGGAAAAGCGGGCGCGCTTGCGGGCACGGGCGATGTCAACGTCCCCCTGACGGCAGCCGCAGCAGCACTCGCCGCAGCCGGCGCCGGCCTCGTCGCCTACAGCGCCCGCCGCACGGCGCTCGAAAACGACACCGCCGATGAGGTCAATTCGGATACGCCTCGCTAGCTCCCAGTTACCTTTGCGAGAGACGCCGACTCGGCTCATCGAACACCAAAAGGGCTGGTTCTGGATACCCAGAGCCAGCCCGTTGCGAATTAGATGTCGTCAGAGGAGTCGAGTTCTGCCTCGAGCTTGGCACGGCGTCTTTTCGCCGTGAAAAACGTTGCGCACAGGCCAGCAAACGTGGCCGCGAAAATCGTCGCACCGCAGAACACGCCCGTGGCCAGGTTCGCCAACCAAAAGACGCTTTCGAGCGGTACGATCTGCGCCTCAGCGATACAGCGCATTGCGGCAATAACAAGCGCGAACGCGGCGCCGCTAAGACCGCTGAGAAGTAGGAAATATCCAACAGGAAGATGCTCGGTTTGCCCAAAACGATTGGTATCGACATAGCCCTTCCGCGTTTGCAGTCCTGCGCAAATCAACATCACGAGAACGAGCCACAAATACATGGCTGCCTCGAACGGCGTTGCAAAGCCATGCGGCATTTCACTGGCGTCGCTGTGAACCCACGCAACCTGTCGAGCTATAAACTGGTAGAAAAATATCATCAACATGCCAAACGAAAGCAGCACGAAACCAATCTTGTAGATCTTCGCGCTCTCAGCCTCCAGGCGCTCATCCTTTGGGCCGGCATATTCACGCCACTTTTGCACGATTTTCAGATCTTCATATTTCATAGTGAACTCCTAAAGAGTATTAGGGTCGGCGTCGGTTTCGTCTTCCCAAAACAAGTCGTTCAACGTAACGCGCAGCACCTTACAGATTGCCACGCACAAATTGAGCGTGGGGTTGTAGCCGCCCGCCTCGATAAGACCGATAGTCTGGCGCGTAACGCCCACGGCCTCGGCCAAGTCAGCTTGCGAAAGGCCAACCGCCGCGCGCGCCGCCTTCATGCGTAGGTTCTTTTTACCCGGCATGGAGTTCCTTTCGTAGTAATGGACAGATATCCGTTGCAACATGACAGAAATATATTGCATCCATCAGAAGATGTCAACTATATCTGTCATTATGGAAACCATGTTCGTCATCGCCATGCGGACACAACAACTTCGATTCGCTATTCAAACTTACTCGGACAGAACCGGCTCGATTTTGTGCGAGTGAGCTCTTTTCAACCTAAGCTCGAACGATTGTTCGATGGATTTCGTGTTGGTTGGAATCGCCTATGGCTGGGCTATGCTACCTTGACTATCTATATGACTTAAACGCAGCAAAGGAGCACCGAGAGAGCGAGTATGGCAAATAACACCGCAAACTATGGTAACGACAGTATCCGCCAGCTCAAGGACGAGGAACGCGTACGCCTGCGCCCCGCCGTCATTTTTGGCTCGGACGGACTCGATGGCTGCGCGCATGCCGCCTTCGAGATCCTGTCCAACGCCGTTGACGAGGCGCGCCAGGGCTACGGCAAGCTCATCACCCTTACCGCCTTTCGCGATGGCTCCATTCAGGTAGAGGACAATGGCCGCGGCTGCCCGCTCGACTGGAACCCCTCCGAGAAGCGCTTTAATTGGGAACTCGTTTTTTGCGAGCTCTACGCCGGCGGCAAATACAATAACAACCAGGGCGGCGACTACGATTTCTCGCTCGGCACCAACGGCCTGGGCTCGTGCGCGACCCAGTACGCCTCCGAGTACATGGACGTCACGGTTTGGCGCGATGGCAACAAATACTCCCTGCATTTTAAGAAGGGCAAGGTCGTCGGCGCCAAAAAGAAGGCACTCGAGATTGAGCCTAGCAACGAGGACCGCACCGGTACCACCATCAAGTGGCGCCCCGATCTTGAGGTCTTTACCTCCATCAGCATCCCCCACGATTGGTATCGCGAGACCATGCGCCGTCAGGCCGTGGTCAACGCCAACGTGACCTTCCGTCTGCGCATCGAGGGCGACGACGGCGATTTTTCCGAAGAGGATTTTTGCTATCCCAAGGGCATCGAGGACTACGTGCTCGAGAAGGTCGGTGCCGACTACCTCACCGAGCCCTTCTTTATCGAGGCTGACCGTCGCGGTCGCGATCGCGAGGACCTGCCCGACTACAACGTAAAGATCACCGCGTGCATGTGCTTCTCGCGCACCTTCATGATGCAGGAGTACTACCACAACTCCTCCTGGCTCGAGAACGGCGGCTCGCCCGAGAAGGCTGCCCGCAGCGCCCTCACTAGCGCCATCGATGCTTACATTAAGCAACAGGGCAAGTACAACAAAAACGAGAGCGGCATTAAGTGGCAGGACGTCCAAGACTGCCTGGTGCTGGTGACCAACTGCTTCTCCACCCAGACGTCTTACGAAAACCAGACCAAGAAGGCCATCAATAACCGCTTTATCCAGCAGGCCATGACGGCATTCTTTAAGGAACGCCTCTCGACCTACTTGATCGAGAACAAAGACGCCGCCAACAAGATCATGGAGCAGGTGCTCATCAACAAGCGCTCGCGCGAGAACGCCGAAAAGACGCGCCAGAGCATCAAGACCAACCTGCAGCAGAAGACCGACATGGCCAACCGCGTGCAGAAGTTCATCGACTGCCGCTCCAAGGACAAGAGCCGCCGCGAGATCTACATCGTAGAGGGCGACTCGGCAGCAGGCGCCATTCGCACCTCGCGCGATGCCGAGTTCCAGGGCGTTATGCCCGTCCGCGGCAAGATCCTCAACTGCCTAAAAGAGGACTACCCGCGCATCTTTAAGTCCGACATCATCATGGACCTCATGCGCGTGTTGGGCTGCGGCGTGGAAATCAAGGACAAGCGCATCAAGAACCTCGGTGCCTTTGACCTGGACAACCTCAACTGGAACA
>DBFZVF010000002.1:0-8026 GCA_048519165.1 Collinsella sp. | reverse complement strand
GCACCGTTCCCTCGGGCAGGTCGACGCGAACAACGTCCACGACATCTCCCGCCCTGAGCTCGCACGGTCCTTCGTCAATACACAGCAGGCAGTTCGCACGCTGCATAGTTCCAAGCAGCGCCGAATTCTGCGTCTTGGCCTCGGTCACCAGCAGCTCACCGGTCTCGGGGTCGCGCAAAACCGTCGCGCGATCGAAGAAGCGTCGGTCCTGGCGCTTCTTCACGCCGTGCGTCAATATCGCCTGCTGCACGGGACGCATGCCTTCGGCAAATCCGCGCATCTTGCGAATCGCCGGGCGGGCGAGCATCTCAAAGCCCACATACGCCGCTGCGGGATTGCCCGAAAGCCCCAAATACGGCTTACCCCCAAGCAAGCCAAACGTAATGGCCTTGCCCGGACGCATCGAGATGCGATCGAACAGCACCTCGCCCTCGCGCCGGACGAGCGCCGTCACGAAATCGTAATCACCCGCCGAGGCGCCACCGCTCGTAATGACAAAATCGCACTCCTGCACGGCACGATGCACCAGCTCGGCAATCGCCTGCTCATCATCGGGCGCAATGCCGTAGAACACGGGCTCGGCGCCGGCATCGAATGCCTCGGCCATTAACGCCGAGGAGTTGGAATCGCGAATCTGACCGCGCGCCGGCAGCTCACCCGGCGCGACCAGCTCCGTGCCCAGCGAGATAATGCCCACGCGCGGAGCGGCATGGACCTTCACGCTAGCGTAACCGGCGCTTGCCAGTAGGCCGGCGCCCGCCGGAGCCACGACCTCGCCGGCGTGCATCACAACATCGCCGGCATGAGCCTCCTCGGCGGCAGAGCGAACGTTCTCCCCCACCTTGGCAGGCGCCGAGAAGCTCACGCGTGAGCCCTCGTTGCCATTGCCGTCAAGCACCTCGACAATCTCGTATTTCACCACGGCATCCGCACCCTCGGGCACCGGCGCACCCGTCATGATGCGGACCGCCTCGCCCGGGGCGATTGCGCCCTCAAACACATGGCCCGCGGCCTCGTGTCCGATAACGTCGAGCGTCACCGGCGCCTCGCCAGACGCCTGCACCAAGTCCGCCGAGCGCACGGCATATCCGTCCATAGCGCTGTTGGCAAACGGCGAGATGTCGATATCGGCCACCGCGTCCTCGGCCAAGGGAAGACCGGCGGCCTGCCACACGGGAATCTCGATGAGATCTGTCGGAACAACATGCGACAGAACAATCGACTGCGCGTCCTCCAGCGGAATGAGTTTCTCTGCCATATGCACCTCTTAATGCCACGGCGCACAACAGGAGCGCCGATTCTTTATGCTTGTCTCAGTATAATCCCCCGACGCACGACCGCGACTCGGCCTGTACCCGCAAATACACCTGTCGGTTGCAGGCCGCGAAACAGAATGGAAACCAACCCACCGGCTCGTCGCGTTTACCGCGTTTTATAATGCTTGCGTTACAACCTAAAAGAGGAACATATGGCTCATAACGACAAACCCGAAAGCGCAAACGAGGCGCAGGATCATTCCCAGCCGCTCGACGACGGCGGCCTTTTCTCCCTTAGCGACGTCATCATGGCAGGCAGGCAACAGCTCACCCGCTCCGAGCATCTCTTGGCTGCCGACACACTCCGCAACGCCCGCAACCTACTCGCGAGCGCTAAGTTGCTCGTACTCGTCGTCATCGTCTCGCTCGCCATGGGCGTTGCCGCTTGGGCGTTTTTGGCCTCGCTGAATATCGCGACCGACTATCGCGAGCACCATGCATGGGTCTACGCCTTGCTTCCTGTTGTGGGCGTTGCCACCGCATGGGTGTACAAAAACCACGGCCTTGCCGCCAAACGAGGCAACAACCTGGTCATCGACTCCGCTCTGGGCACACGTCTCATCCATATGCGCATGGCCGTCCTCACCTTCGTCTGCTCCACGCTCACGCACCTAACGGGCGGATCGGCCGGTCGCGAGGGAGCCGCGGTACAGATTGGCGGCACCATCGCCAGCAACATCTCGAGCCTCGCCCACCTCAAAAAGCATGACCACCACGACCTCATGCTCGCCGGCATCTCGTCGGCCTTTGGCGCCGTATTCGGTTCGCCCCTTGCCGGCGCGTTCTTTGGCATGGAGATGTGTTTTATCGGCAAGATCGACTACACCGCGGGCATCTACTGTCTGGTCGCCTCGTTTACCGGCTACTTTACATCACTCGCCCTGGGTACCGAGTACGAAGCGAATGTCATCGCCAGCGTTCCCAACATGACACCACGGACGGTTGCCATCGTTGTTATCAGCGCCATTATCTTCGGTCTGACGGCACGCCTCTTTGCCTGGTCGGTTCGAACCGTCAAAAGCCTGTACGGTCGCTTTATCACCAACTACCTTGCTCGCGCACTCGTGGGCGCGCTCGTGGTGCTCGCGGCATACGCGATGCTCGACGCCTGGAAGTATGCCGGCCTTGCCACCTGGCTCTCGGGCGCCGGGTTCGCCGGTAACACGACCCTTGCCGACGCAGCCATCAAGCTCGTGGTGACGGCGCTTACCCTGGGTGCGGGCTTCCAAGGCGGCGAGGTCACGCCCCTGTTTGGCATCGGCGCGGCGCTCGGCGGCTGGATCGGTTGCCTCGTCGGTATCGACCCCAGCTTTCTGGCGGCGCTGGGCATGCTCGGTGTTTTCTGCGCCGGCCTTAACGTGCCCATCACCACCTGTATGATGGCCATCGACCTGTTCCACGGCACGGCAGCCGGCTTCTTCGTGATCGTGGCGTTTATCAGCTATCTTGTCGGCGGCCACCGCGGCGTATATCCCGCGCAGCGCATTGTCTCGCCTAAACGCCGTTCGCTTATTGTGGATGAGGGCGGTACGGTAGCGGATGCTATCGAGCGCCACAACGACCTGATAGAGTAGACGTTAGTATTCGCCGTGCAGCCACAATCGGGGGCAATTCGACCTGAGCGCGACCGCACCGTCACGTCATACGCCAGGAGTCGCCCCATGCACGCAACTGATTTTGGTCGCACGCTCATAATCGCCAACCCTGCCGCCCAGTCGGGTGCGGCGCGCGAGGTCGCTGAGCGCCTGCAGCGCTTTTTGGACATGACCGCGCGCGCATCCCAGTTTGATCTGGTGCTAACCGAGCACATGGGACACGCCAAGGAGCTTGCCGCACAGGCTCAGGGCTATCGTACCGTTATCGCACTCGGCGGCGACGGCGTGATCCACGAGGTCGTCAACGGGCTTATGACACAGGATGAGGCGGTCCGGCCCGCTCTTGCCGTCCTGCCCGTAGGCTCCGGCAACGATTTTGCCCAAACGCTCGGTATCGATGATTTCTCCGGTAAGGATTTTGGCGCGCTGCTCACCTGCGAGCTGCAGCGTCAGGACATCGGGCGCATTCGCTCATGGAACCCCGCAAACGGCAGCGGCGAGGCTTCCGTTGTGTACTACGACCAGACGCTTTCGGTCGGCATCGATGCCGCCATCGGCCTGGGCACCACCGAGCTGCGCAAAAAGACCGGCTTGACGGGCGCGCCGCTCTACACCCTCTCGGGTCTGGAGCAGTTTGGCCTGCGCTATCGCAACTACCTCATGACAGTCAGCTTTGACGGGGCGCCCGCCGAGCGCGTGAGGGCGATTATCATGGCGATTCAGCTGGGCCCCACGTATGGCTCGGGCTATCGCATCTGCCCCGATGCCGACCCCTGCGACGGCATGCTCGACGTCTGCTACGCATGCGGCCCCGTCCCTCGCGCGATTGCCCTGCCTATGTTCCTCTCGGCCAAAGACGGCCACCATACCAAGTTGCCACCGGTTCGCATGCGCCGCTGCCGCCATGCCGAGCTCACCTTTGAGGAGCCCGACTACCCCATCCAAGCCGACGGCGAGCCCATCGTCGCCTCGCGCATCGAGGTCGACATCCTCGCCGGCGCCCTCCATGTCTGGCGCCCCACCCGCTAACCCAACCTAAGTTGCGGTGAAATAGGGACTGTTTATGCAGCAAGTGCCGCAAAACAATCCCTTTTTCACCGCAACTTATGAGGAGGCTATTCGTCGCTGCCCGGTTTGCGACGGTTGGCCTTTTTAATGGCGTTGAAGTGCTTGTCATTGAGCCTGCGCTGGCGAGAGCGCTGAGGCACCTTGGTCTTTACGCGTCGGCGCGGTGGACGCCCGCGACGCTCAAGCTCAGCGCGCAGCTTACGCAGGCAGCTGCTACGGTTTTGGAACTGACTGCGGCTCTCGCGCGCCGTCACGGTAATCCCCGTGGGCCCATGCTTCATGCGCACCGCCGAGTCCGTCGTGTTCACGCCCTGCCCACCCGGGCCCGTCGCGCGAAACACCTGAACCTCGCAATCGCGTGCCAACTCCTCGACCGACATCTCGGCATAGTGCGCATACTCACGCCATCCCATCTTGTTCTCATCCATATCAACACCTCCCCTCATACAAAAAATGTGACAAAGGGACAGTCCCTTTGTCACATCGCATACCAATCGCTTGTGTTGCGCGCTTAGGCGAAGGTGATCTCGCCGGTCTCGCAGTCCATATCGGCGATGCGGGCCAAGCTCTCGACGCGGAAGCCGCGCTCGCGGAGCTTATCGCCGCCGCCCTGGAAGCCCTTCTCCACTGCAATGCCAATACCGGACACCTCGGCACCCGCAGCCTCGCAGATCTTGATGAGACCCTCGAGCGCGCAGCCGTTGGCCAGGAAGTCGTCGATAATCAGGACCTTGTCGCCCTCGGACAGGAAGCGCTTGCCGACGATGACCGGGTACTCCTTCTGCTTGGTAAAGGAGTAGATGGTCGTGGCATACTGCTCGCCGTCAAGGTTGATAGACTGCGCCTTCTTGGCAAAGACCACCGGCACGCCGCCAAAATGCTGAGCCGCGATGCAAGCCATGCCAATGCCCGAAGCCTCGATCGTCAGGATCTTGTTGATCTCGACACCCTCGAACAGACGGGCCCACTCGGCACCCATGTGGTCGAACAGCTCAACGTCGCACTGGTGGTTGAGGAAGGCGTCAACCTTAAGGACGTTACCGGCCTTTACGATGCCGTCATGGCGAATACGATCCTCAAGCTCCTGCATGGCGCAACCCCTTCTCGCGGCAACGATACCGCGCGATTAATAAACGTTGTTCGATAGTCTACCACGGACCGACCCCCGCCCGTCCCACAAGCCGCATCGCACCATAAAGCCGCAAGACCAGTAGATGGGCCGATTCGTGGCAAGCCTGCCTCCACAAGCTAATGGTGGGCGCGCACCCTCACCAAACGCACCATGGCAAGCGCAAAGCCCACGGCGGCCACAGCCATGAGCACGTAGAACACCGAACGGAAACCAAACAGGAACACATCCGGACGGCCTGCAACAAAACTGGTCACGGCCTCGCCCATCGCCACGCTCATCTGCCCATACAGGATATGCGACGCCGCCGTAATGCCCACCGCCATACCCGCATAGCGCGCTAGACTACCCAAGCTGCCTGCAAAACCGAGCGCCTCGCGCGGGGCCGAACCCATATACAGCGAGTTGTTGGGGCTCTGGAAAATCGACGTGCCGCACGACATAAACGCGGCACAGCACACGATCACAGGGATAGAAGAGTGCTCGTCGAGCGTGCTTACCGCAAAGAGACCGCACACGTACACGCCCAGGCCGACCGCCGTGGGGCCCTCGCAGCCAACACGGTCCGAAACCGTTCCAGAAAGCGGGCCGATAAAGGCATTCACCATCGGCAGTGCCAAAAAGAGCAGTCCGGAAATATCGGAGCTAAAGCCATGGGCGTCCTGAAAATAGAACGGCAGAATAAACTCGGATGCGCCAATGCCAACGAACACGATGAGCATGCAGGCAAGGTTGATGGTAAAGGCCGAATTTGCAAAGCAGCGACGAGCAGCCTCGATCAGGGACATGGGACGCTCGCCGGCCTCCGGCTTAACATGCGGCAGCGTATAGAGCCCCACGATAAACGAGATGACGCCAATGGGCAGGTTGATGAGGAAGATACTCTCCCAGGGAAAGCTTGCCACCAGCATGCCACCGAGCACGGGGCCACACATCATGCCGAGGGCCACGAAGGTCGCGAGAATACCCATAGCACGACCGCGTTCGCGCGCCGGAAACGACTCGGTGATGATACCCATGTTGTTGGCCATGGCCGCCGCGCAACCGACGCCCTGAACAATACGTGCCAGAATAAGAACCTCGAGCGAGGCCGAAAGGCCACAAAGCAGCGAGCCAACCGTAAAGACGATGACGCCCAGCTGGAACACATTCACCTTGCCGCGCACGTCGCCCAGGCGGCCAAACGGCAGCATAGCCACGCATGTCGCAAGCAGGTACACCGAACTCACCAGCTGAATGCGATCGAGGCCCACGCCCAGTTCCTTTTGCATCACGGGCAACGCCACGGTCACGACGGTCGAATCCAGGCACACCATAAACGTCATGATGAGCACGGTAAACAGAATCGCCCACTTGTTCTTGCCATGGGTGTCGCCCTCAAGGGCAATGTGCTCGCGGCGCAGCTGCTCTGCGGTTTTCTCCATATCCATCCTTTCGAGTGGCGCAACGCAAAAACGGGACCCCGATCGCCTGCAAACAGTCGCGATTGGGGTCCCGCCTACGGAATCGGAACGAAAGGTCGTCGAAGCTTTCTGCCAGCATCGGCGCCTCGTGCGAACGCTAGCCTAGCACTGCTCGAGCGCCTGCTCAAGGTCGGCAATCAGATCGGCCGTGTCCTCGAGACCGCACGACAGGCGTACCATGTCGGCAGAGATGCCGCAGGCGATGAGCTCCTCATCGTTCATTTGGCGATGGGTGGCGTTTGCCGGATGCAAGCAGCAGGTGCGGGCGTCGGCCACGTGCGTGGCGATCTGGGCGAGCTTAAGGCTCTTCATAAAGGTCTCGGCCGCCGCGCGACCACCGTTAAAGCCAAAGCTCACGACGCCGCAAGTACCGTTGGGCATGTACTTCTGAGCGATGTCATAGTACTTGTCGCCCTCCAGGCCCGGATAGCTCACGAAGCGTACCTTGGGGTGGCTCTGCAGGAACTTGGCGACCGCCAGACCATTCTCACAATGGCGCGGCATGCGCACGTGCAGGCTCTCGAGCGAGCTGTTCAGGAAGAACGCCGCCTGCGGGTTCTGCATGGGGCC
Source organism: Collinsella sp. (assembly GCA_048519165.1). Taxonomy (GTDB): domain Bacteria; phylum Actinomycetota; class Coriobacteriia; order Coriobacteriales; family Coriobacteriaceae; genus Collinsella. The sequence goes on along the minus strand of DBFZVF010000002.1, from coordinate 885 downwards.
GAGGTCGCGCATAAGCTGCGCAGTGGCCTTGGTAATAAAGGCGCCCTCGCGACCGAACTTCTCGGCATAGGTCACGCCGTGGTAGCTCTCGTCAGGCGTGGTGAGACCCGGGAACTTGTCCGCATGGGCCATCCAGTCAAACTGGCCATGGTCGACGATCACGCCACCCAGGTAGGCCGCATGGCCATCCATGTACTTAGTGGTGGAGTGCGTGACGATGTCGGCGCCCCACTCAAAGGGACGGCACATCACGGGCGTCGGGAAGGTGTTGTCGACCATCAGCGGTACGCCGTGGTCGTGCGCGGCCTTGGCAAAGCGCTCAATATCGAGCACGGCAAGGGCGGGGTTAGCAATCGTCTCGCCAAAGACAAGCTTGGTGTTGGGCTGGAAGGCTGCCTCGAGCTCCTCGTCGGTGCAGTCGGGGGCAACGAACGTGCAGGTCAAGCCCATACGACCCATGGTGTGAGCCAACAGGTTGTAGGTACCGCCGTAGATGGCGGAGCTCGCGACCACGTGATCGCCGGCGCCGGCAACGTTAAAGATCGCGAGGAAGTTCGCGGCCATGCCCGAGCTCGTGAGCATCGCTGCGGTGCCGCCCTCCATCTCGCAGATCTTGGCGGCAACCAAATCGCACGTGGGATTCTGCAGACGGCTGTAGAAATAGCCCGACTCCTCCAGGTCAAACAGCTTGCCCATGTGCTCGGACGTGTCGTACTTCCACGTGGTGGACTGGTAGATGGGCACCTGGCGCGGCTCCGCATCTCCCGGGTGATACCCGCCCTGAACACATGTCGTACCGATGGTCTGCTCGCTCATATCCAACTCCCTTACTTGGGTTTTATTTTTATTCGGTTCACGATACCGCTACCCTGCACCCCTCTCAAC
>DBFZVF010000001.1:0-3896 GCA_048519165.1 Collinsella sp. | reverse complement strand
CGCTCACCGTGCGCGAGCATGCCGCGAACTCGCACGCCAAACTGGGCTGGAGCACGCTCACCGACTACGTTATCGAACGCTGCTGCCAGCTGCCCCAGCCGGTAGTCTTTTTGGCATGGGGTCGCTTTGCCCAGCAGATGGTCGAAGGCAAGCTCGTCGCAGTCGGCGCGGGCAAGGCAACCGACAAGTTCTGTCTGGCCTCCACGCACCCCTCGCCGCTTTCGGCCAACCGTGCCACGGCAGAACTCCCCGCCTTTATGGGGTCGCGTCCCTTCTCGGCAGCCAATCGGCTACTCGAACAGCACAGCTCGACCCCCGTCAACTGGACTTGCCTCGGCTAAAAATCGATATATCAAAAACGCGCCCGACGGCTTTCCATCGGGCGCGTTTCCTATTCGGGCCAAATAAATTGCGTGCGGCCGGCCTCGCCGCCATCGATCAACAGACTCTGTCCGGTCATAAACCGATTGGTCACGCCCACAAAGTAGATCCACTCGGCGATCTCTTGGGCGGTGGCCCAGCGCTTAAGCGGCGTGAGCTCCATAATCTGGTTCCACAAGTGTTCGTCTTCCATCACGCAACGGTTGAGCGGCGTGATAACGCCGCCCGGGTCCACACTGTTGGCGATGGCCTGCGGTGCCAGGCGGTTTGCAAGGTTCTTGGTGTAGGCGATAACGCCGCCCTTGCTGGCGGCATAGACGGGAAACTCCGATCCCGTATGGCCGCTCGCCGAGCCCACATTGACCACGGATTTGATAGCCGGCGCCGGCTTGGCGACAAGCCCCTCCCCCACAAAAGCGTAGCGCTCGGTCACGTTGATGGTGCCACACAGGTTGGCGGCGATATCGTCGGCCGAATCCTGCGTACCGGCGACGTTCACGATCACTTGGGGTTCAAGGTCGCCCGGAAACGAGCCCGGCTTGCAGACATCAACAATCAGATGGCGGTAGCGCTCGTGTTCGATCGCCGCCGGCAGCAGATCAAAGCCCACGACCTCGTGGCCCTCATCCAAAAAGCGCTGCACGCATGCGGCTCCGATACCGCCCGAAGCACCCGTGATCAAAACCCGCATACTTACTCCTTAGGCGGTTGCGTGGCGCTTAAGGTACTCGGAGCCCACATTCTCGCGCTCCCAGCCGCGCACGACCTTGTAGCCCACGGGGCTTAGGAAGACCTCACACAGCAGCTCGGCAACAGCGCCGGTCAGCGAGCACATAAGGACCTGCACCCAGGTCCAGCCAAAGAACGTGTGGCTTACCACAATGGCAAAGACCAGGTTGTCGATAAACTGGCCAACACCCGTAGACACATAGGAGCGGAAGGCAAAGCTCGCAAAGTTATTCTTTTTGAGCATACGACCGAGCGACTGGTTGAGCGTGGAGTTAACCACGGCAGAAACGAGCATTGCCAGCGAAGAGCCCAGCACCACGTACCAGGTGCCGCCGATGGTGGCGTTAAGGGCAGTGTTGACCTCGATCATGCCCGTGTCGTAGTAGGCGCCCCACATGCCGGGCGTGAGCGAGCATGCCCAAAAGCACAGACTCACGGCCAGATTGACCAGCAGCGCGAGGATAGAGATTTTGATGGATGCCTTGGCGCCAAAGCGCTTGCAGATCATGTCCTGGCACAAAAACGAAACCCAGCTCACCACAAAGCCACAGTCGAGCGCCAGATACGGCAGGCTGATGAGCTCTTTGTTGGCCAGCAGGTTCATCATGATGACGCTCACGAAAAACAGCGAAACCGTTGCCGCGGGAATGCTCCGCAACAGGACCTTGTAGTCCTCCATGACCTTCTTGATCATTATGTACTCCTTTGGTTTTAGGTTTAACGAGCAGGATATCGGACCCGAACTGCTCGGACGCCCCGGTCTTGAGACGACGGTGGGTATGATAGCCGCTCACACGGCATCAGGCAAGCAAACGGCGCGGCAGCCCCGCAGGACCACCGCGCCGATGCGTTAAAAGGCCACGTTGCCAAACTCCGACAGGATAAGGTCGGGGTTGTGGTCGGTTGCCCAGTCCACGTTCCACGGGCTCGTGAACAGCAGCAGCTTACCGCCGCGCATATCCTCGACACGAAGCGTGTCGCGCGTGAGCGAAAGGGCCGGGATATCGATGGTATCGGGGTCGTTCTGGATCCAGCGGATGTCCGTATAGGGCAGCGGCTGGCGACGAACCTCAACACGGTACTCGGCCTTGAGGCGGCGCTCGAGCACCTCAAACTGCAGCACACCGACCACGCCCACGATGACGCTCTCCATGCCGGCACCCAACTCGCGGAAGATCTGGATGGCGCCCTCCTGGGCAAGCTCCTCCATGCCCTTGACGAACTGCTTGCGCTTGAGCGTGTCGACCTGCGTAATACGAGCGAACATCTCGGGGGCAAACGTCGGGATCTGCGGATACTGCACGTGGCGCTTGCCGGAGCACACGGTGTCGCCGATGCTAAAGATGCCCGGATCGAACAGGCCCACGATATCGCCCGCGTACGCCTCGTCCACGATGGCGCGGTCATCGGCCATCATCGACGTGCCCGTGGCAAGCTTGAGCTTGCGGTTGCCCTGCACGTGGAAGGCATCCATGCCGCGCTCGAACTTGCCCGAGCAAATGCGCACAAAGGCGATGCGGTCGCGGTGGTTCTTGTCCATGTTGGCCTGGATCTTAAACACAAAGCCGCTAAAGTCGTCGCAGCAGGGATCGACCGGCTCGTTGGTGAGCGTATCGGTATAGGCGCGCGGCGTCGGGGCCAGGCGCAGGAACTCCTTGAGGAAGGGCTCCACGCCAAAGTTGGTGAGCGCCGAGCCAAAGAACGCCGGGCTTAGCTTGCCGCAGGCCACGGCATCCAAGTCGAGCTCGTCGCCGGCACCATCGAGCAGCTCGATGTCGTCCATCAGGTTCTTATGGTTCTCCTCGCCGATGAGTTCGTCCATGGAAGGATCGCCCAGCTCGGCCTCGACCTCGGCGACCTTCTTGGTGGCGTTGGCGTGGCCGTCGCCCTCAAAGGCGATAACACGACGGGTCTGGCGATCGAACACACCGCGGAAGTTGCGGCCGCTGCCGATCGGCCAGTTCATGGGATACGTATTGATGCCCAGGACATTCTCGATCTCTTCCATGAGCTCAAACGGGTCGCGGGCCTCGTGGTCGAGCTTGTTCACAAAGGTGAAGATGGGAATGTGGCGCAGCGTGCAGACCTTAAAGAGCTTTTTGGTCTGGGCCTCGACGCCCTTGGCGCCGTCGATGACCATGACCGCGGCGTCGGCGGCCATAAGGGTACGGTAGGTATCCTCCGAGAAGTCCTGGTGGCCGGGGGTATCGAGGATGTTGACGCAGGCGCCGTTGTAGGTGAACTGCAGCACCGAAGAGGTAACGGAAATGCCGCGCTCCTTCTCGATGTCCATCCAGTCCGAAACGGCATGCTTGGCCGAGCTCTTGCCCTTGACCGAGCCGGCGGTCTGGATGCTGCCGGTATAGAGCAGCAGCTTCTCGGTAAGCGTGGTCTTACCGGCGTCCGGGTGGCTGATGATCGCGAATGTGCGGCGCGACGAGATTTCATCCGACAGACTTGCCATGCGGATCCTTTCTTGCATTGAGTGCATTACGTCGATGTAACCGCACTATTGTAGCCGCGAAATCTCGCTCTAGGGCGCCTATCAGGACAAATTCATCAGTTGGGGCCTAGGGTAGCAGTCGATGGCGGCACTCCGCAGCAGTTTGTCTCGATCTGTAACATCTAGACGGTTTTTGAACCTCTACCTGTTACAGATTTAGACAAACAGGTGGGCGTCCCAGAAAGATCTCGATCTGTAACATCTAGCCACTCAAAACGGGTCTATCTGTTACAGATTGAGATATAAGGATAGACGGGTGGCCAATGTCTCGATCTGTAACATC